>NZ_CP098812.1:1575439-1890527 GCF_036825535.1 Parasalinivibrio latis | reverse complement strand
TAGCACAATGCGTTGTCTGGGACTCAATGTCAGGGTACGTGATGGACAAACAGGTTCGCAAAATCCGCATTCAATGCACCGGTCTACAAGGGCGTCAGCTGCGGGCATCGGTTTCAGGTTTGAGATATGGGCATCAGGGTTATCATTGATAATGACCCCAGGGTTCAACAGGCCTTCTGGGTCAAACAGTTTTTTAATCGCCTGCATCAGTGCGTAGCCTTCATGACCCCATTCGAGTTCAACGTAAGGGGCCATATTACGGCCAGTGCCATGTTCGGCCTTGAGCGACCCTCCGAACCTTACTGCAACCAGCTCAGCAATTTCGTCCATAAACGCGCCGTAGCGTTTTATTTCAGACTCAGAGTCAAAGCCCTGAGTGAATACAAAGTGCAGGTTTCCTTCAAGGGCATGGCCAAAAATGATGGCTTCATGGTAGCTGTACCTGTCAAAAAGTTCGTGAAGGGCTTTCACCCCTTCAGCAAGGGCTTCTACTGGGAAAGCGACATCTTCGATAATGACGGTAGTGCCCGTTTCCCTGACGGCACCAACAGCAGGGAACAACCCCTTGCGGATCCCCCACAGCGACGCAACAAGGCCTGGATCTTCCGTGAAAGGAATAAACTCACTGATAGCAAATCCCTGCAGGGTTTGTGTGACGAGTTCAATATTGGAAATCAGTTCTGATTGTTCAGTTGCTCGGGTTTCAATTAACAGAGCTGTGTGTTCAAGCGAAAGGTTTTTTATGAAGGCCGGCATTCCCGGTTTGTCTGCGACGGACTTTAACGCTCGCCCATCCATCATTTCAACAGCAGCGACCGGTTGTGAAGAAAGTGCAGTGACTGCAAGGCTGGCCGTGTTTGCATCAGGGAATACAACCAGCGTCGTCGCTTTGTAAGGGTGTTCTATAACGGTGTTATACGTGATGTCAGCAATGAAACCGAGTGTACCTTCCGAACCGATCATAAGATGTTTGATAATCTCTATCGGGTCGTGAAAGTCTACCAATGCATTCAATGCATAACCGGTAGTATTTTTAAGCCGGTATTTGTGCCGGATCCTGTCTGCAAGGGCAACGTTATTCGCAATCTCGTTATGAAGGCGTTGGATTCCTTCGACCAGATCCTGCCGTGTTTTTTTAAACGCTGTCACGTTCTGATCGTCTTTTGTATCAAGCAACGTACCATCTGCAAACAAAACCGTCATATGCTCGACAGTATGGTATGAATTCTGTGCAGTTCCGCAGCACATACCACTGGCGTTGTTGGCTGCAATCCCGCCGATTTTACAGGTGTTGATAGAAGCAGGGTCGGGGCCAATTTTACGTTGGTAGGGAGCTAGATAGCGGTTGGCATCTGCGCCAATTACCCCGGGAAGGAGACGGATTTTTTCGCCATTATTAAGCACTTCATGGTGTCGCCAGTCATCGGTCAGGGCAATTAATACTGAGTCCGATACGGCCTGCCCGGACAGGCTGGTCCCAGCTGCACGGTAGGTAAAGGGAATACCAAGATCGCGACAACTCTTAGTGGCAAAAATGACTTCGTCCAGGTCTTTCAGTCGAAGAACTATTTGAGGGATGAGACGATAGAAACTGGCATCCGTGCCATAGGCTAGCCGACGTGGTTCATCTGTGATGATCCGGCTGCTGTCGATCTTTTCTGCGAGTGTTGCTTCCAGCAACGCGTAATTCTTTTCCATAAGCGGGCAGACTTTTTATTGTTGTATCAAATGAACCAAGAGGCCTTATCTATCCTGTAAAACGACCACAACCAATTGGCTGGGGCCGTGGGCTCCATAGGCCAACGTTTGTTGGATATCTGCTGTCTTGGACGGACCTGAGATCAAAACTGCATTCGTAGGCATTCCCTTATTCCACTGATTTTTAGACATAAGTTCAGGGAAGTTACTCACAATGCCGGATTTTTTTACAATTGCAATGTGAAGAGGCGGGATAAGTGACAGTGTGCGCGGCTCTTCGGTGGAAGGCCACAAAACGAGAGCACCGGTTTCAGCCAGTCCACCTACTGTGCCGGTAATCCCGGCATCAACATTTTCAAAAAGGGAATGTTTCCACTGTCCGATTTCTTCTTCGAAAGGGATGTGATCTCGTTCGGCAATCCCTTCGTTGATGGTTTCCAGATGCTCGCCACCCGTACCTGTTGCAACGCGTTTAACCGATTTATCTTCAAGTACGCCGTTAATGACATTTGCCAACTCGTCATTGCTGCATAAGATCACTTCGGCATGGCTGGCCGTCAGGCAATCAGAAAAACGCTGGAAACGGGTATCGGCATCGTTAGATTGCCACGGGGTGTAGGCCTGGGACTCATAGGGTTTGCCAACCGTTGTGGCACTGCGAAGGCGGCCCAAGATGTTGTTTTTGGCTGAACTCATTTTTGGCCTCCTTTTTTGCGTTCCTTCATAAGGGCGTGGAGTGTTTTTGCTGCAGGTTTTGGCGCTGTACGACATTGAGTCCAGGCACCAATGTGTTTAGGCATCATCCCGCGAAGTGCCGTAGCTACAGCCGTACCGCTGTGATAAAGCGATGGGTGGGTGGCGGCAAAGGCAAAGCTTTTCATTGCCAGTGTTTCTGCCGGTTTTTTACCTACACCCTGGCCATCAATGGGCTGGTTCCCTGGTTTGGGCTCGTGTTTGGCTTCATACCGAAGGCGTAACAACATTTCTGGAATAGGGATACGAACAGGGCACACTTCACCACAGGCACCACAGAGGCTGGACGCTGTTACCAGTTCCTTGGTGTTTTCCATACCCATCAGGTGGGGTGAGATAATTTTTCCTATAGGACCAGGGTAGACCGTACCGTATGCATGGCCTCCAATCCGGGTGTACACCGGGCAATGGTTCATACAGGCACCACAGCGGATACATTGCAGTGTTTTCCGGGTTTCCTCATCGCGGTATGCCTGTGAGCGGCCGTTGTCCAGTAATACCAGGTGGACTTCTTTCGGTCCATCCAGTTCACCTTCCCTGCGCGGTGATGAAATCATATTGAAGTATGTGGAGATTGCCTGTCCGGTAGCTGAGCGGGTGAGGGCACTGTAGAGCGGTGGAATGTCTGCAAGGAACTCGACGACTTTTTCTATCCCGGTGATGGCAATATGAACGTCGGGTACAGTGGTACACATACGTCCGTTGCCTTCATTTTCTACCAGGCAGAGTGTCCCTGTTTCGGCAACAGCAAAGTTAACGCCTGAAACACCGATGTCCGCATCGCGGAATTTACGGCGTAGTTCGCGACGGCCAGTTTGAATCAGTGAATCGACATCGACAGTTGGCGTGAAATCGGACAGGTTGGCTTCAAACGTGTCGCTCACTTCCTGTTTGTTTTTGTGGATTGCCGGCATGATGATATGGGAAGGGCGGTCGCCATCAAGTTGGACAATATACTCACCCATATCGCTTTCAAGGCACTCAATTCCATGTTTTGCCATCACATGGTTCAGCTCAATTTCTTCACTGACCATGGATTTGCCTTTAACCATCACTTTTGCGTTATGACGTGCGGCAATGCCTGCAAAAATGGCGTTAGCTTCTTCTGCTGTCTCTGCCCAGTGAACCTGAATACCGTTGCGGGTACAATTCGATTCCAATTGTTCAAGCAAATCCGGGAGCTTGCTAAGGCATCGTTGGCGGATAGCTTCCGCCTTGTCGCGAATGGCTTTTTCTTCGTTTGGATCCGGGAAAGCCGCGCGGCGCTTGTCTCTGAGATAATCCATCGCGCCACGAAAATTTTGGCGAAGTTGCTTGTCGCCAAGAGCTTGCCTGGCCTGTTCGTGAAAATGCTGCGGTACAGTATGGGTCATCCTTACTTACCTCTTGTCCGTTCGAGAAGGAAACTGGCGAGGTGCCGGCCTTTCAGGGATTTGCCCTGGTAGTCCAGTGCTCCGTTGATGTTCAACATGCATCCCCAGTCGGCACTGACAAAATGCTCGGCGTTAGTTGCACAAATGTGTTGGGTTTTATCCTCTACCATCGCCTGGCTGATGTTGGGGTGGCGAACAGCAAAGGTGCCCCCAAACCCGCAACATTCACTTTCATATTCCTGGGTGCGAACTTCAACATTGTCCAGTTGGTCCAATAAGGCACCGGCTGTTTTATGCACGTTCATTTCACGTCGCGCAGCACAAGAGGTGTGCATTACCACTGAGGTTGGGTTTCCTTTGTCTTCCAGCTTTACCCTGCATACATTGACAAGAAACTCTGTCAGCTCAAAAACCCGGTCGCAGAAGCTGTTTACTTCGGTTTCTTTTTCATGACCTTTGAAAAGACGGCGGTAATGGTGGTGCATCATCCCGCCACAAGAGCCGGATAACACAATGACAGGCCATTTTTCAGGAAATAGGGCGATTTGGCTGAGTGCGACTGATGTCGCTTCTTCATCATAGCCAGAAGTGTAGGCAGGTTGACCACAACAAGTCTGCTTTTCAACGAAGACGACGTTGATGCCCATGTCCTCCAACAGGGAAATCCCATCAAGGCCCGCCTGCGGGTCAAACATATCGACCAGGCATGTTGCGTAAAAATAGACCGTGTCGGGCTTTGGTGGATAGATCCTGATTTCGTCCATCGTAACCTCTTTTTCATTGCTCACCAGGGCAGGGTGTCCCGGAAATTATTGGCGTTATACCCATATATGAATACTGGAATTGGATCCCGGCTTCAATTTTGTGCGCTTTTCTTTTTATGATGTTGAACCGTCATTCATTTTTCACATAAAACTGACGGTCAGATAATAGTTTTAGCGGTTTGTGACGATACTTGTTTCCTTTTTTTTGATATATGGAAATAATGAAAAATATTGATTCCCTAAATGGCATAATATGGCTCGTTCTGATGACCTCATTCTGTTTGCCCAGATAGTAGAAACTGGCTCCTTCAGTAAAGCAGCAGAGCTGAATTCCCTGACAAATTCGGTAGTTAGTAAGCGACTTAACCGGCTGGAAGAAGAGCTGGGTATCCAGTTGCTCTATAGAACAACACGAAGGCTGACGCTAACTGAAGCAGGAAAAGAGCTTTATCAGGGTGCGAAAAATGTGAAGCAGGCTACCCAGGACGCCGTTAACTCAGTGTCTGGCTTCGGCGATAAGATTAGCGGGCATATTAAAATGTCGGTACCTACCATTTCCGGAGAGCTGCTGCTGGCAGAAACAGTCGCTGAATTCTGCATCAACAACCCGGGACTTACCGTTGAGATGTCATTGGAAAACCGTTTTGTAGACCCGGTAGCAGAGGGATTTGATCTCGTTATCCGTACTGGCTATCTCGAAGACTCCACATTGATTGCACGTCATATTATTGATTCACAATGGCTTATTTGTGCTGCGCCGGCATATATTCGAAAATTTGGCATTCCCCAGACACCAACAGACCTAATGCACCATAACTGTTTGCAGTACGCCTACCAAATAACAGGGGCTTCCGAGTGGGAGTTCAGATCCGATAAGAACTACACCGTACATGTAACAGGCAGCTTCTCTACAGATAATGCCGCTGCATTGAGAAAAGCAGTACTTGCGGGGCACGGTTTAGCTTATGTCCCTAAGTGTCTTGTTTATCACGACTTAACAGAGGGGAAGTTACTTGACTTATTCCCCGAGCAGGTTGGGAAAAAGCTGGGCATTTATGCGGTTTACCCATTTACACGCCAGCCTCCAATGAAAATCAGGGCACTGATTGAACACATCCGGAACCGTTATCTTGAAATGCACTATTACTTCACGTGATATCACCTGACAGGCAAGTAAAAGCCCGGATAAACCGGGCTAATGCTCACTGACTGGATGGATGGGGATTAAGGTTACATGATGGCTCCGGCCATCTCTGCTCCTTTACCTATTGAATCATCAATCTCGCTCACCAGAGATTCATGAAGACCAAGAATTTTGAACTCTTCCTGAGATGTCAGCCAATTGGCTTTTTCATCATCAGCTATGTCCGCCCAATCAGTATTGATCTTAACTGAAAGGCGGAGAATATGTGCAAGCTCCATTTGGGCATCAGCGTCAACTGCCGGATCATATTGCTTGCGGATTGCGTTCACCAGCGGCTCGGCAAATTTCCATGAGTTTGCCAGGTCACTGCCGATAGAGGCAGAATCTGTGTTGATAATAATTCGCTGCGCTTCTGGCCAGGACTTTCCTGTTTCCATCAGAGCATGCATGTCTGCAACACGGTCACTGACTGCTGTATAGACTACCAGATCACCAATGCTGTGCATGACACCGGCTGTGAACGCTTCATCCGGTGTGGTTTCTGTGCTTTTAGCAATGGTTTTACATAAATTAGCCACTTCAAAAGTCTGCGCCCAAAACTGGTTAATGTTGATACCTTTTATTTGGGGAAAGGAGTCAACAAGCGAAGAGGCCAATACCAGCGTACGAATAGGCTGCAAGCCAATTCGAATAACCGCTTCATTGATAGAGCCAACCTCACGGTTACGGCCAAAATAAGCGGAATTAGCCAGTCGCAAAACGCGTGCGCTTATGACCTGCTCAAGCTGAATTTTTTCGGCAACTTTATTTAGGTTTACATCACCGCTGTTTACCATGTCCATCAGTTCCTGGACGACTTTTGGCATTTGCGGAAGTTTGTGCGTTGTATTTAGAATGTTGATTGAATCCATTTTCAACCTCTCACGTCAGTGACTTGCGTCTTAACTATAGATCATTATTGTTACCGTTGAGTAAACGTAAAACAGAAAAGACCACACACATCACTATGATATATGTGGTCTTTATTGAATTTTGATATATGTATCTATGTGGCAGGATTTACGCGAAGGCAAAGTTCTGTTTGCGTTGGTTAAAACGGGTTACAAGCTCATCAACCGCTTCCTGGCTGTATGGTCTCAAACCGCTCATCACCATGCGCTTTTTACCCTGACCGATAACTTCATCACCTTCTTTAAAGCAGAAGGAGAGAGTCACGCTGCCCTTTTTACCGTCAACATTGATTTCTGAATTCGTCAATTCTACAAGGGGGTTCGTAAAATCAAGGCGGTTAAAAGAGAGTGACATGCTTTCGTAGATAACCAGCGGGCGATCAGGGTTAATCATGGTATCAGCCTGTTTCATCAAGGGAACCATGATATGAGGGAAATTCATGCCTGAAAATTGGACATAGTTTTGTGCTACATGTTCGGCCAGAATGGGATCCTTTCGACATTGCCCTTCACGGGTAATGTTGAGATAGGATTTTCCGTTCGCGTCCACGATGGTGAGGTTGCCATCTTCCTCGTGGGAAATGGTCAACTGCGTGGAATCTGAAATCATGCCGGAAAATTCTACATGCATGGACTCACTGATCCCTTCCCGTGCCAGTACTACAGAGAACAGCAGATCACCCGGTACGCAAAAACGTTTTGCATCTTCATCATGGATTGGGTTGAAGTCGCCGGCGACATGCTTGGCGAAATCGCTGGCCTGCTTGCGTGAGAACTGGAGAAAACCATTATTTTCGGTGTAGTAGTTTTCTAATTGCATTGGGTTTAAGCCGCCTATGTCACAAAGATGGCGCGTATTTTACCTGAAAGCATCAACGTAAATGGTCGAGCCAGTTGATGATGGTCGAACTTACAGAAATTCATGTTGTTAGACCATGGTATAACCCCAATACCTATGCTGGATTAGCCCCAAGTGGTATAACTGGAAGCATAAGAAACGCACAGGAAAGCAAATATGTCTTACCCGTACAAAAACATTGTTATTCTGACCGGTGCTGGAATTTCTGCTGAGTCAGGAATCCGGACGTTCCGAGACCAGGACGGCCTTTGGGAAAACCACCACGTAGAAGATGTTGCAACACCGGAAGGGTATGCCCGCAACCCCGAGTTGGTTCAGCAGTTCTATAACGATCGCCGAAAACAACTCCACGGTGCTGAACCCAATGCTGCTCACAATGCGTTGGCAAAATTGGAAAGGGAAAGCGAAGGCTCGGTGTTAATCGTGACGCAGAACATTGATAACCTCCATGAAAAAGCCGGTTCTGAAAACATCATCCATATGCACGGCGAACTTTTAAAAGCACGTTGTGGTACGACAAATCAGGCTATCGACTGGGACGGAGATATTACCGAGGTTGATTTATGCCATTGTTGCCAAATGCCAACCCAAATGCGTCCGCATGTTGTCTGGTTTGGTGAGATGCCGCTGGGCATGGATCGAATTCATGAAGCCTTGAACAAAGCTGATTTGTTTATTTCCATAGGAACATCTGGTGCAGTCTATCCGGCTGCCGGCTTTGTCCATGAAGCGGCAATGCACGGTGCACATACGGTAGAGCTCAATTTGGAACCCAGCGCAGTGGAAAGTGAATTTGAAGAAAAGCGGTACGGGCGCGCTTCCTCTCTGGTTCCCGAGTTTGTCGAAGAGATTCTTGCTTTGCAGAAATAGCTTATTACAAGCAATACGGAAAAAAAGGGCAGCCATTGTGGGCTGCCCTTGCTGATTCTGAAATCTGAACTTATTCGCCAGCTTTCAGCTTTTGGAAGTAGTCTTCGTAAAGAACGACTGCGTCACCTACAGAGTCTTGCCATTCACCTGCTTCCATCACTTCCTTCGGTGGGAAGATGCTTGGATCGTTGCGGAATGATTCTGGCAGTAAAGGCAGTGCAGCCTTAACCGGGGTAGGGTAGCCGATCATTACTGACAGTTTCGCAGCGTTTTCAGGACGCAGCAGGAAGTCGATCATCTTGTGGGCTGCTTCAACATGCTTTGCATTCTTAGGGATTGCAAGGCTGTCCATCCAGAAGATTGCACCATCTTTAGGCCAAATGATATCGATTGGCGCACCGTCCTGGCGAGCCTGGTATGCAGAGCCATTCCACAGCATGCCCAGTGATGTTTCACCTGCCATGTAAGGGTTTGCAGGGAAGTCTGAGTTGAATACCAAAACGTTTGGCATCAATTTCTTCAGTTCTTCATAAGCTTGCTTGATTTGCTGAGGATCGCGGGTGTTACCAGAGTAACCGAGCTTACGAAGCGCAATGTGGAAGAACTCACGCGCATCATCCATCATCATCAACTGGCCTTCCCATTTAGGGTCCCACAGGTCAGCCCATGAATGCACTTCGTTCTTGTCCAGCATATCTGTGTTGATACCGATACCGGTAGCGCCCCAGATATAAGGGATTGAATACTCGTTATTTGGATCGAACGATTTGTTCAGCGTGTTTTCGTCCAGACCGCCAAAATGTGAGAGCTTGGATTTATCGATCTTTTGCAGCATGCCTTCTTCACGCATTTTCTTAACGTAATAAGTAGAAGGCACTACCAGATCGTAGCCAACTGGGTTGGTTTTCAGCTTGGCATACATGGATTCGTTCGACTCGTAAGTCGAGTAGATCACTTTGATACCAGTCTCTTTAGTGAATTCTTCAAGCACTTCTTGAGGAATATATTCAGACCAGTTGTAGAAATAGAGTACGTTGTTTTCTTCAGCTGCAACGGCTGTAGAGGCAGTACCACCAAAAAGGGAAGCAGCCAGAGAAGCGCCAAGAACGAGCTTTGACCACAATTTCATGGGTAACTCCTATCACACGAATATATAAAAATGGGCAGCGAATGCGCTGCCCGTATTTCAACATTTGCAGCAATTAACGGGACCGGTCTCGGGCCAGTAACTGCGAACACACCACCAGAGTGAGCGAAATAATCAGCATAATAGTTGCCAATGCGTTCACTTCAGGCGATACACCAACCTTAACCATTGAATAGATCTTCAGAGGCAAGATTTCGTAAGTTGGGCCGGTGACAAATGAACTTACAATCACGTCATCCAAAGACAGCGTAAAGCTCAACAACCAACCGGCAGCTACTGCAGGCGCTGCCAGCGGCAGAATGATTTTGCTCAGAATAACCCACTCGCTTGCGCCAAGGTCTTTTGCGGCTTCAAGCATGCGGACATCAAAACCATTGAGACGGCTGTATACGGTCACCACGACAAAAGGCAAGCAGAATGTAATATGGGACAACAGAAGGGTAAGGAAACCCAATTGTGCACCCAGAATAACAAACAGCGCCAGCAGTGAGATTGCCATCACGATATCCGGAGACATCATCACAACAAACAGCATGCCGTTTACGAACGCCTTGCCACGAAAACGGTAACGGTATAGGGCCACCGCGGTCAGACTGCCGATAATGGCCGCTGCTGTAGCAGACAGTACCGCAATAGTGATTGAGTTAACTGCCGCCTGGGTCAGGCTGTCGTTGTTAATCAGTTGGCTGTACCACTTCAGGGTAAAGCCACGCCAGTCCATTCCGAACTTACTTGCGTTAAACGAGTTAACGATAAGAATGATAATCGGAATGTAAAGGAACGCATAAACCAGCGACATAAAGCTGGTTTTGAACAATCTTGTCATTCCAGCTCTACCTTCTTGTTAAGCAACTTGCCTACACGATAGTAAGCAAACAGCAGCAAGCCCATCGCAACAGTCAGGGATACGCTCGTGGCCGAGCCAAATGGCCAGTCACGCACGTTAAGTATCTGACTCTTAATCACGTTACCAATAAGCAAGTTCTTCGCTCCGCCAAGGAGGTCGGATACATAGAACATGCCCAACGCCGGAAGCAGTACCAAAAGACAGCCCGCAATAATACCCGGCATTGTCAGTGGAAGAATCACCTTCACAAAGGTCTGGAACTTGCTGGCACCGAGGTCCTTTGCTGCTTCCAGGTAGCTGTTGTCCAATTTTTCAATGCTGGTATAAAGCGGAAGAATCATAAACGGCAGCAGAATATAGACCAAGCCAACCATAACGGCATACTCGGTATACATGATACGCAGCGGTTTATCTATCAGGCCAATGGCCAACAGGCCTTCATTCAGAAGACCTCGTGTACCCAGGAACAACTTGAGGCCATAAGTACGGATCAGTGAGTTGGTCCAGAAAGGTACAATGACCAGAAACAGCATAAATGGACGGAGTTTCTCTGGCATACGTGCAATGACAAACGCAAACGGGTAACCGATTGCGAGGCAGAGCAGGGTAGCGGTAGCAGCCATATAGAATGAGTGCCACACGACCTTCGCATACAACGGATCCAAAAGCTTCCCGTAGTTGCTCAGAGTAAACGTCATCTCAATAAGATCAGTTTCACTGCGCGTCAGGAAGCTCGTCCCGATGATCATCAGGTTGGGGAAAAATACAAAGATAACCAGCCAACCGACAATCAGTGAGATAATCGCGTTTTGGAGGTTAAGCTTCTTCATAAGGCAGTACCACTTCCCAGCTTTCAACCCAGGTAATGGCCACTTTCTGATCCAGAGAGTGGTCAACGTCAGGATCATCCTCGTTAAAGAATTCACTGATCATTACGTTCTGACCGGATTCCAGTTCAACGACTGAGTCCAGAGTCATGCCTTTATAGGTACGTTCACGAACGTAACCCACAATGCCGCTCACAGCGCCATTGTCATGAATTTCTTCAATGCGAAGGTCTTCCGGACGGAGAAGCACCGAAATACGGTCACCAACAGCCACTTCCATTTTGCAGTGCACAACACAGTTGCGGCCTTCAATGTCAGCGCGGATGTTTTCGTTGTCGATACGGTCAGTCACGACAGCGTTAAACACGTTGATTTCACCGATAAAGCGGGCAACAAACAGGTTAGCTGGTTCTTCGTATATCTCACGTGGAGTACCATCCTGCTCAATGTGACCTTCACGCATAACGATAATACGGTCAGACATCGACAGGGCTTCTTCCTGGTCATGAGTAACAAATATAAAGGTAATTCCCAGTTTGCGTTGAAGCTGTTTCAGCTCGATTTGCATTTGTTTGCGCAATTTATAGTCCAGCGCAGACAAAGATTCGTCCAGCAACAACACTTTAGGCTTGTTAACAACGGCACGTGCAATGGCAACGCGCTGCTGTTGGCCACCAGAAAGCTGATGTGGTTTTCGCGGCGCATATTGGTCAAGCTGCACCATACGGAGGGCTTCCATCACACGCGGTTCGATTTCGTTTTCCGCTACTTTCTGCATGCGCAGACCGAATGCGACGTTATCGTATACCGTCATATGAGGGAAAAGGGCATAACTCTGAAATACCGTGTTTACGTGTCGGTTTTCTGCTGGAACGGAAGTAACATCAGTATCTTCCAGCAAAATTTGACCCGCATCAGCATCTTCCAAACCTGCAATCAAACGAAGTACTGTCGTTTTACCGCAGCCGGAAGGGCCCAGAATAGTCAAGAACTCACCGTTATTAACCTCCAGATCCAAATTGGAGATAACGGCCTTACCGTCAAAGCTTTTTGTCAGTCCCTTGAGCCGGATAACGGGTTTTCCAGTCGGTTGTGCAGCGTTCAATTCTCTCTTCTCTCTCTCTCTTCCGAGTACGAATGGACCGAGATGCATACCATCATTTAGACGGCGCATAATAGTCCTCAAAACTTGCAAGTGAAAGCGTTTTTTAAAGAAATCCGTATGTAAACTAACCAAGTAACGTCAAAGAAAAATGATCAGATATGTGACTGTTACTAAAATATTCAAATCAACAGAATATCAGTTGGTGTTTTTCCCAACGGTCATCGTCGTCAAATTCATTGGCTCTGGGACAACTGACTGAAAAATGGGATAAGCATCCGCTATACTCAAAACTTGAGAAACCAGATTACTATCAGATGAAAAAACAATTTGAACATGCCATCCATATTGGTGGCTCCATGGAACGGGCACTAAAAGGTAACTACTCACTGGATGTGACAAAAATTGTCCAGGAAGCAGTAAAAGTTACTGCGTCTAACTTTTGGTCGTTTTTACCCGCGACAGCCATCCTCTTCACGGCACAACTGACTGTGATGTTAATTGCCTTGAAAATGCAGATTGGCTCCCCGGCAGAACTTTTGGAGGCATTTACCAATCCTTCATTGATGACGTCGGATTACATCTACGCTGCGTGGGTGGCAAACTTCAGTGCTGATGTACTTACAGCTCCGTTGTACGCTGGCGCCAGTCTTATGGGATTGAGTCATGCTGCCGGGTTTCGCAGTAAGCCCCGCCATATATTAAAAGGATTTGGATACACTGCCGCAGTTATGGTGGCTATGGGGGCTACCGCACTGATGCAAACTATGGCCAATGCGGTATTTTCAATCCTTGGCCTTTATCTGGCCATTGCATTCAGCATGACCACGTTGCTTATTTGTGAAAAGCAACTTCAGCCTCTAAACGCGATACTGGTATCCTTTCGTGCCGTAAACCGAAAGATTCTTCCTCTGGTTGGCTTTAATCTGATATTGGCGGTCTTGTTCTTCCTTTCTATTGCCACAATCGGTCTGGCTTTGATCTGGACGTTGCCGTTTCTCTTTAATCTGAAAGGTATCATTTACCGGGAAATGTTTGGTATCGGTATTGAAGTTTCTGTCAGTGAACCGGACGAAGAGACTGGTGCCTCTCACTTTGATGCGTGATTAGCCGGGTTTGTGTAGTTAGTTCCTTAAATACCTTTGGATTTATTTTTTCAAATCGCCGGCCAGTTTATACTGGTCAGCGATTTTAGTGTTGTTCATACGAAACCAAGAAAAACGATGATAAAACATATTGTGGCACTGACCTTTGGCATCGCCCTAATTGCAGGGTGCGGTGATTACTTCGGAGCTTCCCGGTCAGATTTAGCTGAAATGGTAGATGCTCCTGAGCCCCCAACAATGGAAGATAGACCAGATTTTTCTTCCTTTACCGATGTCAAAGACAAAAAAACTGCATTTTTTAATTACCTTCGCCCGGCTGTTGACTACCTGAACGTTGTCGTAGAGAAAGCACGTTCCGAATTGGACGAGATCACTAAGCGCAGTGAGGGGGATAAGCCTCTGAGTCAAAAGGACCTGGCGTTTCTCGCTCATGCCAGTGAGCTACTTAGTTTACCCATTCCAGAAAATGGCCCAACAACAGCGTGGTTTGCTGAAATCAGGAAACGTATGGATGTCGTTCCTCCTGAATTGGTATTAAGCCAGGCTGCCAATGAATCCGCCTGGGGAACCTCACGTTTTGCTGTAGAAGGCAATAACTACTTTGGTCAATGGTGTTATAAAAAGGGGTGCGGACTGGTCCCTAAAAACCGGGATGCCGGCAAGTACCATGAAGTGGCTGTCTTTGAGACAGGTTATGATTCAGTTCAGGCTTATTTCCTTAACATAAACCGTAATCCTGCGTACCAGTCACTTCGAGAAATCCGGCAAACACTTCGTGAACAGAATAAGCCGATCACTGGGACTGCGTTGGCTCAGGGGTTGGTGGGATACTCAGAGCGTGGACAGGCTTATGTGGAAGAAATTCGCAGCATGATCCGCCATAACGAAAAATTTTGGAGCCAAGGATGACGCGAGCAGCCATAGTGCTACCGCTTTTAATTGCCGCTGCCATGCCTGTGGCGGCGACAGAATATCAGTTTAGCTACAACAAACTTTTTGCCCAACTCAAAAATAACGTAAAAGAAGGCCACCAGGATGTGAAGGTCGCTTATTTCATGCAGAACCCCAAAACCGGGAACGTGTGTAAACTCAACCGGGCCTGGATGCAGAAAAAGGAGCACTTTGAGGAATTCTCGATTCCTGCTTCCCAGGAACTCCCACTACCCATTGACAACCACTTGCGCAAAGTTAATCCAGATGTGTTTGTCGATGTTGATGAAAGTGCGGGTATCTGCAATATGACCTATCAGGTAATGACTTCTTCAGTACCTGACGAGCTGTCTAAAGCCTATGTGATGTCTCTTTTACCTCAGATGCAAACAATGATGTCGGATTTAGGCGGGATGTTTGCGTCTTGGTTTATGCCGGAAGTCAAAGGTGTCGTCTTGCATTTCCCGCAAAATACTCCTGCATTGGAAAGCAGTTTGGGGAATACAGTTCGCCTGGAAGACGGCAGGGCAATTATTGATGTGGGCAAACTGGCAGACGGTGAGACCATCAGATTTGATACAAAGCCAGTAAAAATCACACCATGGATTCCCAAAGCCTGACCCATCTGGAGCTACTTGAACTGAAAGGCGTGCACTGGCACGCCTTTTTTCTGGCAGTGAAGAGGGTTATTTAACCTCTACAACATTCATCATCAGAGATGGGTCAACTTCAACTGCATCTGTTTGGGGCGCGGAATCTGAGAATTGTTCGCGGTCAAAGGCAATATCACCGCCATTAATGACGCCAGAATCACTGTTGATGGATTTGAAATCGAACAGCTCGAAGTCAGCCAAGTGTGAAGGAACAACATTCTGCAGTGAGCGGAACATAGTCTCGATGCGGCCAGGGAAGCGACGATCCCAATCACGTAACATTTCTTTGATGACCTGGCGTTGCAAGTTTGGTTGAGAACCACACAGGTTACACGGAATAATCGGGAATTCTTTCATTTCCGCAAACCGGATAATATCTTTTTCCCGGGCGTATGCCAGTGGACGGATAACGACATGTTCACCGTTGTCAGAAACCAATTTTGGTGGCATAGACTTCAGTTTTCCGCCGTAGAACATATTCAGGAACAGGGTTTCCAGAATGTCATCACGGTGATGCCCCAGAGCAATTTTAGTCGCGCCCAATTCTTTAGCAGTTCGGTACAGAATGCCGCGGCGAAGACGTGAGCACAGGGAACAGGTTGTTTTCCCTTCGGGAATCTTATCTTTAACGATTGAGTAGGTGTCTTCTTCAACAATTTTGTACTGTACGCCAAGACTCTCAAGGTATTCAGGCAGGATGTGGCCTGGAAAACCCGGCTGCTTTTGGTCAAGGTTTACGGCAATGAGTTCAAACGATACAGGAGCACTTTTTTGCAGGCTGCGTAAAATATCCAGCATCGCAAAGCTGTCTTTGCCACCTGACAGGCAAACCATAATGCGATCACCTTCTTCAATCATATTGAAGTCTGCAATGGCATTACCAACTTCACGACGAAGACGTTTTTGCAACTTGTTGAAATTATAGACTTGTGCCTTAGTGAGTTCTTCTGTAGTCGTCATTCTTATATTGCTCTGATTACTTACCCGGCCCGGTGTAAACATGTCATCCGGACGTATCTTATGTTGTAGGCGCGTATGATACGGATTTCGACGACGGATGCCAGAGGGAAGCACCAAATCTACAACTCACTGTTCCCTTAAATAGTAATGAAACCTGTTGTTTACTGGGAGAATTATCAGATAACTGTAATCACTGAATTTCCGTACACTTTTGTTTAAACAAAAAAGGAGAGAAGAAGTGACGGAACCAAAACTGATCCTTGATCACGATGAGATATATGACGAAATGGCGTCCGCCCCTTATGTTGAAGATTCGGGAGAGGTTTTATCCCCAAATTGTGGTGGCCGTGCAATTCTTGAATATCAGAGGGTAGGTGGTGACTATGGTGCTTGGGTGTTTGTTAAAAACAGGAGTGGAGACAAACGTATTTCTGTGACATCAAAAGTCCGCTTTATGTACCAAGGCCAATGGCGCGAAGAGTATAAAATAAAAACACTTAACCCAGGTGAACGGAAACAAGTTGGGACGTCAAAGTGGCGCCATCAGACCTTTTATTGGTCCATTGTGGGCTGTGTAGAGATTTAAAAAATGGCAGCCGGTTGGCTGCCATCCTACTACACTGCTATTGCATCTTTTATCTGTTTAGAATTCGTAACCGACCGAGACCATGAACACCCAGGGGTCAATGTCAGTTTTTATTTTTTGAGGATTTCCGTTGTGCTTGAACTTAACGTCGGTTCCAATATCTGCATACCAGATTGATGCACCGGCAAACAGCTTGTCTGACAGCATGTAGTCGGCACCAATATTTGCAGCCAGTCCCCATGAATCATCCAACGAAAGATCTGATAACCCGGCAGCTTTACCCGTGTTGGTTAAATCTTCATTGAAAAAAGTAGTGAAATTTAATCCGGCCCCAACATAAGGGCGCAATTTGCTGTCTTTGTTACCAAAATAATATTGAACCATAAATGTAGGAGGAAGATGCTCAACTTCTGCAATGGTTCCGACACCGTTAAGTGATACATCATGTTTAAATGGGGTGGCAGCAAGAATTTCCAGACTGATGTTATCCGTAAACATATAACCTACGGTCAATCCGAGTTGGGTGTCAGAATTAATGTCAAATTCGCCTAAACCCAATACATTGTCACTGCTTTCATTGGGAACAACACTGGCAATTCCACCGCGTACTACGATGTCTCCTTGCTCGTGGGCAACAGCGGACACGGACAGCAAAACTGATGATACCATTGCTGCGCATACTGCTTTTTTCATCATTATTATCTCCATCTTGTTTTCTTTGGCTTCACGTTAAATTGAAGTGAATTTAACATCTAATGGAGATGGGTAATTGATTTGAGTCAATTTATAAAAATTACTAATGATAAATAAGAATTGATTGAGATCAATTAGCCATGCAATGAATAAAACAGGACTTTCATAAATTGAATAATTTCGAAGTGACAGAATGGGTAAACAGAAAGGATTTTAAGAATTATATTGACATTTCAGCAGGTAATTTTCGTCAAAAAATAACATCGAAGAAATGTAATTGTCTGTTTTTATTGAGTTAGTTAACCCCTGTGCGGTTTTGTTACCTAATGGTGAATATGAAAGAATGTTTTATTTTAACTTGTCCTGAAATGTGGGGTAAAAACCATATTTTAATGAATATAAAACCTTAGAATTCACTCTTTATATTAATGCACTACATTCACATCGAAGCACCATCAAAGTATTTTATTGGAATCTCATTTATTAAACTTGAATCACCCATATTAAAATTAATACCTACTTTGTCATTCTGTGTTTTTGATGTCAGCGTATAGTGAGTTACACATCCACAGGTCTTGCACCGGTTGAAATTAATCATTTTATCTCCCCAGCAATAAGTATCCAGAGAGCCGGTATTGGCATCAATTTCGACATCAACAGGTTTAAAATACCCCCAGACAGCACTGTATCTTTGACAAAGGCTGCAGTTGCAGCGGGTTAATGACTGAGGTTTTTGGTAAACAACAATATTGACCTCTCCACAATGGCAGCTGAACCTGTACATCCTCTTCTCCTTAAAATATAAAGGCATCCCTTAGGATGCCTTTACAGTGTCTGAACTGAATTATGATTGATTAGGGTCAAGTGGACTGACATAACCGTCAGGCTTGATTGCAAGCACATCACAATCTAACTGATCTATCGTGTGTTCCGCAGTATTACCAATAAATACAGCCGATAAACCTGTTCGTCCAGTTGTACCAATGATTACCAACTCAGCTTCCAGTTCGCGTGCGGCTTTGGGGATAACATCCTCAGGCATTCCTTCTTCAACCAATGTTTGTTCTTCCGGAATGCCATGTTTTTGCCGTAATGCCTTCATGGCGGTTAAGTGATGCCCGCGAATCGCGTCTGTATAAGAAGCAGGATCAAATTCAGGGAGCTCAATAGTGATATTTACCGGTGTAGGCGGATAAGCGTTTACCAATGTGAATTCCGCATTAAGTAAACGCCCCATAGCCTTAGCCTCACTAACGAGTTTATCGTTGAGGTCATGGTGAGTGTCAGTCTCTGAGCCAACGTGTACAGCTGCAACGACCTTTCCATTTTCTGGCCAGTCATTGCCTTTAACCAACAGAAGAGGGCAAGGGCATTTGCGCATCAGGTGCCAATCTGTAGGTGTAAAGATAACAGAGCCCAGAGTGTCGTGTTGATGGGTTGCTTTCACAACAAGGTCATGTCCGCCTTCAAAGACCTGAGCAATGACGCTTTCATATGGGCGGTTATGCCATACAACCCTAACACTGATTTCTAATGAGTCTGTATCATGACCTTTCAGGATGGATTTTAACCAGTCTTCACGCTGACGTACCACTCCATCTCTCATAGCCTGACGTTCATCTGCTGACAGCATAGAGGTCATTTCGTAAGAGAAGTCGTAGATTGCAAGAAAGAGTACCAGACGAGTGGTGGTGTCATTGTGAGACGCAAGCTGAATTGCGCGGGAAAGGGCGGGTTGATCCTCTCGCGCAGGATCGATAACGACAAGTAAGTTTTCGTAGCGTGTCATATTCGCCTCCTCAGCCAAATACCAACACTATTACTCTAACGTAAGTATAACAATCGACACCATTTGCCAAATCACATTGTCGCTAAAAAATTGAAATGGCGCTAAAAAGCGCCATTTTTCAGTATGTCTTTGCAGGAAAAATATTTTTACTTAGCACCGGCAAGTGATGCTAATTCCTCGTGGTCAAGGATCGTAATGTACTTGCCTTTGACATTGAGCATACCGGATTTTTGGAACCGGCCCAGCAGACGACTGATTGTTTCAACCGTAAGCCCCAAGTAATTGCCAATGTCACCTCGAGTCATCGTCAGGCGAAACTCGCGAGGGGAGAAACCACGCTGAGAAAAGCGCATCGAAAGGTTATAAAGGAACGCTGCCAGGCGTTCTTCTGCGTTCTTTTTAGAAAGCAGGAGAATCATGTCCTGGTCACCCTTTATCTCACTACTCATCAAGCGCATTATTTGCTGACGAAGTTTAGGCATTTTGCCCGACAAATCGTCCAGAATTTCAAATGGAATTTCACATACCATTGAGGTTTCTAACGCCTGAGCAAAACTGGGATGTTTCATAAAATTGATGGCGTCAAAACCGACCAAATCACCGGCAAGATGGAAGGCCGTGATTTGTTCATCACCTTGCTCTGTAATGGTGTAGCTCTTGATAGTTCCAGATCGGATAGCGTACAGAGAACGTAGTTCATCCCCAGCTTTGAAAAGCTCTTGACCCTTTTGAATCGGCTTCTTTCGTTCGATGATTTGATCGAGTTGGTTGAGCTCGTTTTCATTAAGAGTGAAAGGGATGCACAACTGGCTAATACTGCAATCGTGACAATGAATGGCACAGCCGCCAGACTGAACACGTTTATTGGTCAGCTTATCCGAGATCATAGGTCCTGCAAAATCGACATTTGATATAAGTCAATATTCTACCATCTTCGTAGAAGAAATCGAGGGGATTGTAGAAGTCTTTCGGCAGAACTCCTTGCGGGTAAATGGTTTGTAACAACAACCTTCTCAATAGGTGTCTTGAATATCAGAAACTGAAAATGCCATAAGCAGTGTAAATGCCGTATCCAAACAACAAGGCTGATGCTGTATACCTAAATGGGCCGCTGTTCAAAAAACCGGCAGCCTTAATGCCAATTCCTGCCATAAAAAGCATTGCAGGCAAGGTTCCCGTACCAAATCCAAGCATGACAAATATGCCCGACGTCACACTTCCAGAAACTGCTGCCCAGCTAAGAGCTGAATACACAAGCCCACAAGGCAACCAACCCCATAGGATTCCAAATGGAAGTGCAGACCAAGCGTTGGGAAGGGGAATGAATCGAGATGTCAGGGGCGAGATGTAGCGCCAGATGGCCTTACCGCCTCGTTCAATGTAGGTAATGCCCTGCCAAATACGGGATATATAGAGGGCCATAAGAATAAGCATGATGGCGGCCATGCCTCTCAACCACATAAGGCCAGACTGCCAACCTGTAATCTCCACCGCGGATGCAAAGACACCGCCGACCAGGCCCCCAGCAACACAATAAGAGAAAATTCGACCAATATTGTAGTTAAGCAAATAGAGCCATTTCATGGTTCCTGATGCAGAGTTGGGAACTCCGGAGCAAAGGGAGGCGGCAATACCGCCACACATGCTGATACAGTGGCCGGCTCCGAGAAAGCCAACCAGCACTGCTGCGAAAAAATCAGATGTCATGATGATGTTCCGTCCTCATTTTTATCTGACTTATCAGTTTCCGGCTCATCGTCCATTAAAATGCTGTAACCCTGCCGCTCCAGGTCATCAAACTGCTCACTTTTTACGGCCCAGATAAACACGACAACAGCCAAAGCAACCAGGATGATGGCGATAGGAATCAATATAAAGAGGCTTTCCACAGTTACTTCCCCTTGTTTTCCAGCAATCTAAGTGAATTAGTCACCACGATAACGGATGATGCGGACATTCCTACGACAGCGATATAAGGCGCTACGAAGCCCGCAACTGCCAGAGGAAGGATCACAAGGTTATAACCCAGTGCCCAACTAAGATTCTGCCGGATAATACTTCGTGTTCTGATGGCCAGCTTTCTGGCGGACAGTAACCGGGAAAGATCATCCCCCAATAGCACCATGTCTGCAGATGCCTTGGCGATGTCTGTTCCTCCCCCCATTGCTACTGAAAGGTGCGCACCAGCCAATACAGGTGCATCATTCACCCCATCTCCAACCATCAGCGTAACTTCTGAGCCGGGTAAAGATTTCAAGTATTCAAGCTTTCCCTGAGGTGTTACACCAGCAACGACTTCATCAATACTCAGCTGTTTTGCAACAGCTTCTGCCTGGGTTTTGTTATCTCCGGTAAGCATAGTAACGGCAATTCCGGATTTTTTGATTTTGTCGATAAGTTCCCGGCTGCTTTCCCTTATAGGATCACTAAGTTGGAAGGCAGCAATGGGTTTCCCATTACACGAAAGCCAAACTTGGAAGTTTTGAAGTGAGCTGTCGTCTGCTTTTGGCTGGTATCGGTCGTTGAGGGCAAACTCCGGTTTTCCTATTTTCCACTGCTTACCATCAATACTGCCTTCCAGACCTTCACCGATAAAGTTAGAAACGTTTGTTGCTTGAACATCGGCTTGCTTGGATGAAGTGAATGCTCGGGCAATAGGGTGATTGGCAAAAGATTCCAATGAAGCAGCAATTGCCATGCACTGAGGTTCCTTGTAAGCAGCGTCAAGAACCTTCACTGCACTGATACGAATGTTTCCTTCTGTCAGCGTCCCCGTTTTGTCCAGGACAACCCGGTTGACCCGGGTAAGGGACTCCAGAACGTGTCCCCGACGCAACAGAATCCCAAGGCGTCCCATACGGGAAGTTGAGCAGGTGAGGGCAGTTGGTGTTGCCAGGGAAAGTGCACATGGGCAAGTGGCGACCAGAACCGAGAGCATAATCCAGAATGCATCGTCCGGTTTATGGAAGTGCCAGAACAGCCAGGTACAGGCTGAAATTATCAGTATTCCAGCAACAAAGTACCGAGCGACGACATCAGCCAGCTCAGCAACTTTGGGCTTTGATAGCTGGGCTTCGTCCTGCAGACGGACAATATTGCTAATTAGGGAATCGGCAGGAAGCGCTGTAACTTTCGCTGCAATATTGCCTTCTACATTGATCGTTCCCGCAAAAACAGCCTCGCCAATATTACGGAGTACCGGCTCTGATTCCCCAGTAAGCATAGATTCATCAACAGTAGTTGCTCCCTGGGTGATGACAGCGTCTGCCGGCAAATGCTCCCCTGGGAGCACCTGAACTAAATCACCAACCTTTAGGCTTCTGGCTGGTACCTGTTCACCAGATTCCAGTGTTGCCATCTTCGGGACAAGTTTGAGAAGGTTTGCACTTGCTGCCGCAGCCGTTCTACGGGCACGCATTTCGAGGAAACGGCCAAGAAGTAGAAAGAAGGTGAACATAGAAATGGATTCAAAGAACACCTCTCCTTTTTCCATGACTGTTGCGTAAAGGCTCGCCACATACGCAAAAAGTAAAGCAAGTGAAACAGGGACGTCCATCCCCAGCGTTTTTGTTTTTATGTTCCGCCAGGCGCTCAGATAAAAAGGCAGGGCAGAGTACAGAAGCACTGGCGTCGCAAAAATCAGGCTGACCCACCGGAAATAGTTCCGGAAAGTTTCATCCATGTCGCCGAACACTTCAAAATAGAGAGCAACAGCCAGCATCATGACTTGCATCGTCGCTATACCGGCAATACCAAGCCGGTACAGGTACTTTTTCATCATCTGATGGTACTGCTGCTCCTGCTTGTCCGCTTCAAAGGGGGCTGCTTTGTATCCAAGCCGATGAATACTGGCAAGCAGGTCACTGAGTTTTGCTGATTCGGGATCCCATTGAAGCAGAGCCCGGTGGGTCGTGGTGTTCACTCGTATAGACTGTACACCCTCTTTTTTTCCAACCTGTTTTTCTATCAGCCAGGCACAGGCCGCACATGTCACGCCTTCAAGTGACAGTGTCACCTCTTTTAGCTGTTGGTCGCTGCGGACAAATTCCTGCTGTATGTCTTCGTTATCGTATAGGCTGAGGGATTGGAGTTGTTCAGGGACAAGATCTGCTTTTTCTGCCGTCTCTGTTCGGAACTGGTAATAGGAGGTTAACCCGTTTTGGACGATTGTTGTGGCAACCGCTTCGCAACCTGGGCAACACATTTCCCGGGGTTCACCAAGGATTTCAACCTGGTATTGGGAGCCGGTTAAAACCGGCTCGCCACAATGGTAACAATCTTTCGTCATTCCTTGCTCTGACCGTACAACTTGATCGCGTCACTGGTCGGCAAATTGCCTCGACCGTTCAGAATCCATTCGCCTTTGAATGGAGCAATTTCAATATACCACGGGCCTATTATCGGTTCTTCGAGCAAGATTCGATATTGCCCGCTGACATCGGGATTCACCATTTTCTGAATGTCGCGGTCAGGTAAAGTACGGTGCTGAAACAGTACAGATAAGGTAGGGAAGGCTTTGAGAGCGCCCTTATCCAATACAACAGTGATTTCATCATCGGTCACGAAAGCAGAGGCTTTCACTCCCATAGCATCTGCCGTGCGCAGTTTAGAAAGGTCCAGATTTATGCCTTTTCCTTTTTTGTAGTAATCCTCAGCAACGAGAGACACTTTGTTGTTACTGAACACAACGAAAGTCGAGATGCTGGCAACAACGACGGAGAGTGGGAGGATGATCAGAAACCAAGGCCAGAATTGCTTATACCAAGGCTTATTCATAGGACTTCCTGAGCTAATTTAAAGGCTAAATAGCCCCCGCAGAACGCGGGGGCAAGGTTTTGTAGCTGTAATATGATTATTTGCTATTACTAAGGCTCCAGACATAAGCAGACAGAAGCTGCACTTTGTCTTCACCCAAAACATCTTTCCAAGCTGGCATAACGCCCATACGACCATGTGTGATGGTTGCTTCTACCGCGCGGCGTGAACCGCCGTACAGCCAAACATTATCAGTCAGGTCAGGTGCGCCAAACGCAGGGTTACCCTTGCCATCAGTACCGTGACACGCAGCACAAACAACAAAGCGGGTTTTACCTTTCGCTGCTTCCTGCTGGTCGACTTTACGTCCTGACAGACTCAACACATACGACGTGACTTCAGTTACGCCATCTTTGCCAAGCGAATCAATCCAAGCAGGCATGTTACCCTGGCGACCTTGCATGATGGTTGTTTTGATAGCCTCCGGTTGGCCACCATATAACCATGCAGTGTCAGAAAGGTTAGGGAACCCGAGCAGACCGCGGGCGTCTGAACCATGGCACTGAGCACAGTTTTGCAGGAACAGGCGCTGTCCAACTTTCAGAGCATCGCTATTTTCTGCAATTTCAGTAATAGGCAGCAATGCCTTTCCATCTGCAGTGTAAGCCAAGCTCTTGAACGTCTTGCCAAATACTTCATCAGCAAGCTTCAGTTCCATTGCGTATTGGTTCAGAGTTTCACTCTGTTGCGCGCTATCAATAGATTGCTGTGATGCTGCCACATTGGTAACACGCTGGTCAGAGGAAGACCAACCAAGGAAACCGCTCCAGTTTCCTAAACCTGGAAAGAGGAACAGATATGCCAGGCCAAAAACCAACGTCGCCCAAAACATATAGCTCCACCACTTTGGAAGTGGGTTGTTCAGCTCACGAATACCATCGTATTCATGGCCCATATCAACGCCTTCTTCCACACCCATTTTGTCACGGGTACACCAGATGAGCAGTACCGCGCAACCGAACAAACTGCCAAGGGTGATAACAGTAATCCAAATACTCCAGAATGTAGTCATTACTTCCTGTCTCCTGTCTCTTTAAGGGCAGCTGCATCTCTGTCTTCATCTGCGAAGACCAGATTTGCTGCCTCATCAAACGCAGTTTTACGGCGTTTGCTGTATGCCCAGATCACGATGCCGATGAAGCTGATAAACAGCACAACGGTCCAAATGCTGTGAATGATGCCGAAATCCATGGCACCTCCTTATTTCATCGCGTGACCCAGAGACTGGAGGTAAGCAATAAGTGCATCCATCTCTGTTTTACCTTTGACGTCTTCTTTAGCGCTGGCGATTTGTTCGTCAGTGTATGGCACCCCAAACATATCGCGGAAGACAGACAGTTTTTTCGCCGTGAGTTCGCCGTCGAGAACATTTTCCTCAAGCCATGGGAAACCAGGCATGTTTGACTCAGGGACCACAGCGCGCGGATTGATCAGGTGCACACGGTGCCAGTCGTCAGAGTAACGACCGCCGACACGGGCCAGATCAGGACCAGTACGCTTGGAACCCCAAAGGAATGGGTGCTCCCACACGCTTTCACCAGCAACAGAGTAATGACCGTAGCGCTCCGTTTCAGAACGGAAAGGACGGATCATTTGGCTGTGACAAGTATTACACCCTTCACGAATGTAAACATCACGACCTTCCATTTGCAGGGCAGTGTATGGACGGAGATTATCAACCGGCTCAGTGGTTTGCTTTTGGAAAATCAACGGAGTGATCTCGACCAGGGCACCAAGGCTGATAGCGAAAATAATCAGGATAGCGAGAAGACCTACGTTCCTCTCGACAATTTCATGCTTGTTTGCATTGTTAGAGCTCATTTCCGCCTCCTTACACCGGTTGTTCTGTAGCTTTCAGGCTGGCTTTCGGCGCAGTAATGGTCTTGTAGGCGTTGTACGCCATCAGGAACATACCGGCCAGGAAGATAAAGCCACCAACAAAGCGAACAAAATAGAACGGATAAGATGCCTGGATTGACTCAACAAAGCTGTAAGTCAGGGTGCCGTCTGTGTTGACTGCACGCCACATCAAACCTTGCATTACACCGGAAATCCACATCGCAACGATGTACAGAACTGTACCGATTGTTGCAAGCCAGAAGTGGGTATTGACCAAGCTAACGGAGTACATACGTTCTTGACCAAACAGCTTAGGTACCAGGTGATAAAGTGCACCGATAGATACCATGGCTACCCAGCCGAGGGCACCGGAGTGAACATGTCCAATTGTCCAGTCCGTGTAGTGCGACAGAGCGTTCACCGTCTTAATTGACATCATCGGACCTTCAAAGGTCGACATGCCGTAGAACGAAAGTGAAACAATCAGGAAACGCAGTACAGGGTCATAGCGGAGTTTATGCCACGCGCCAGACAGAGTCATGATACCGTTGATCATGCCACCCCATGACGGAGCAAAGAGAACCAAAGACATCACCATACCCAGAGACTGAGTCCAGTCAGGCAGGGCAGTGTAGTGCAGGTGGTGAGGCCCGGCCCAGATGTACAGGGAAATCAGTGCCCAGAAGTGAACGATAGACAGACGATAGGAGTATACCGGGCGACCCGCTTGCTTAGGTACAAAGTAATACATCATACCCAAGAAACCGGCAGTCAGGAGGAACCCTACCGCATTGTGTCCATACCACCACTGAATCATCGCATCAACGGCACCGGCGTAAATAGAGTATGACTTTAAGCCAGCAACAGGGATAGCCATGCTGTTGACAATATGAAGAACAGCGACGGTGAGAATAAATGCCCCGAAAAACCAATTCGCCACATAAATGTGGGATGTTTTACGGATAATCATGGTGCCAAAGAAAACGATGGCATAGGCAACCCAGACAACAGCGATAGCAATATCGATTGGCCACTCGAGTTCTGCATATTCCTTACCACTTGTATAACCAAGGGGAAGGGTAATCGCTGCTGCGACGATTATGGCGTTCCAACCCCAGAAGGTGAAACCAGCCAGCCAACCGCCGAACAGTCGGGTTTGACAGGTACGTTGAACAACATAATAAGATGTTGCGAACAGCGCACTTGTGCCAAAGGCAAAAATCACTGCATTAGTGTGCAGTGGGCGTAAACGGCTATACGTTAAATACGGCAGATCAAAGTTCAGTTGAGGCCAAACCAACTGAGCGGCGATCAGCACGCCTACCGCCATGCCAACAATTCCCCAAATGATAGTCATTACGGTGAACTGTCGGACGACACGGTAGTTATAGTCTTGTTCAAGCTGCTTTACTTGGCTCATATTGCATGCTTCCAATTAAGTTCTACTAACTACACTCATCTTCCGTGCGTAACAATCGGCTAAATTGCTACAATGCCACTCGAACAGCGAAGCAATGCAAGGGTTTGTTTAATAAAAAAACAGTACATACGCATTCCATTGCTATTTCTTTGTAAAAATGGCATTTTCGACATCAGATATTACTTCAGACTGGTTTCAAAAAACAGTTGAAAGCCACACATTGTTTACGGAAAAGCAACATTTATTCGAAAACTTTGAACTCTGTAACACGAGGAATTGTACGCACATGGCAGCCGAGAAACTTACTCGCGCAAGACTTGCTCAAATTATGTTCATGATGGCTGTTTTGCTTATCGCATTTACGTGGCGAACCTTTACACACGAAGACATAAAATCCACACAGGAATGCAACGTATCTAACGGAAAAACATGCAATTTTTTATTTGGAAATAAAGAAGTGAGTTTAATATCAAAAAGTAAGAACACTTTTTTAATGCTTGTGAAAGATGCACCAAAAGATATGGTTGTTTATATATCTTCTTACAATAAAAAAAAGGAAGTTATTCCCAATAAGAATGGGGAATATTTAATCAGCTTTGAGGATAAGAACGAAGAAAAAATACTTGAGCTGTTAAGTAAGGATTATGGGCAAACTAAAAATATAATCGTTAATTGATTTGTTTCTCATTTTCAAAAAGTAGTTGAACAAATTACTGGGTTATTATCCCGTGGTAACATATGTTGTTGAAGTGAGTTTTGTTTTCGGTGAAATAATGAAAATTCTTAGTGCCTCATCAACAACTATCGATTCTGCGACGGCCGCTGAAGAGGTTATACAGGCCCTAACAGAGGATCGCTTTTCACCCAAATTGTTGCTGGTTTACCACACTGTATCCCATTCTGCTGCATCAATATACAAACAGCTAAAGACCAGTTTCCCAGATGCGGGGATCCTGGCTTCTTCGATTTGTCACGGCGCGATAACTGATACTCAGTGCATTGAGGGTAATTGCCTCTCTGTATTAGCAATTGATGATGATAAAGGAAGTTATGGGGCTGCGGTTGAAAACATTCTTGAATCCCAAACTGATGTAGAAAAAGCTACCTGTAGAGCACTTGATACTGCAATATCAAGAAGTAAGCGGTTGGGTGAATTGCCTAAGCTAGTCGCAATACATGCAACACCAGGTAATGAAGAACGTATTTTATCTGCAGTAGAAAAGTATTTTGGTGTACCGATTCCCATTATAGGCGGCAGTGCAGCATCTGATTCCGTTGACGGAAACTGGAGCATATTTGACAATGAAATCATTACACAAAATGGAATTGGTGTTGCGGTTTTATATCCAAATTGTCAAATAAGCTATTCATTTCATTGCGGCTATGCTGCCACAGGGAAATTTGCTACAGCAACAAAGGTAAATGATCGAATACTGTTGGAGTTAGATGGGAATCCAGCGGAAGATAAATATCGTAGCTGGTTTGAAGAGTTGAATTCACCCCTATCTGATGATTTACCGTTATTTGAACAAACCACATTCTTTCCGTTGGGTCGGATTGCAGGCAAAATTCACAATTTACCTTATTATAAATTATCTCACCCCTCAGCTTTCACTGAGGATGGCGGAATCGAGTTGTTTACATCGGTAAAAGAAGGTGAAGTCCTTTACCTGATGCGCGGCACTGAAGAGCAGTTGGTCGCACGTGCCGGGCGTGTCGTCAACACTGCACGGGACTATGAAAGCAGTGAACCCAAAATTATTGGTGGATTAGCAATATATTGTGCCGGATGCATGTTACAGGTGAAAAACAGATTGAGTGATGTCGCCAGTAACATGAGGGGAGCTATGCAAGGTATGCCATTTGTCTGTGCTTTTACATTCGGAGAGCAGGGGCAGTTCGCCGGTGGTGAGACCGGACATGGTAACTTGATGATTTCGGCAGTTCTATTTCATAAGGATTAAAAATGGCTGATATTCACTCTGAACGGTTGCAGGAGATGCTAGTCGACCTGAACCGGGCAGAAGAGAGAGAGCGCCGTTTCAAAGAAGAAAACAATGCTATTCTCTCTGCCATTTCTGCAATGTCAGGCGCACGCTCCAAAATTGAAGTGTTTAACATACTTCTCCGTGTTATTGCCCGTTACATCAAGTTTGAAAATGCACTTGTATTAACGAGAGGAAACGACAACGAAAACTACGACTGCCTTGTAGCAACGTCAACACCCTGCGAGCAGTTTCCGTGGGGAATAGGGGATGCCTTCACCCGGTGTGTGGCAGGTGAGACAATCATTGTTTTCGATGCATCCAAAATCAAGGAATTCTCTTTCTTTAATTCCCGGCAACTCGCACTGTGCCAATCAGCCATGCTGACCGGTGTTACGGTCAATGCCAACGAATCTTTGCTTATCCTCTTGTCGTCCAGTAAAGGGACATTTAACGATAACAGTCGCCATGTTTTGGAAAGGTTTCGTCCATTAATCGAGCGTACAATCATTGACATCGATTACCGTGAGCGTCTTCATACATTGGTGTCGGTTCGTACTCAAGAGCTATATGACAGCCGGCAACGGTTCCGGGACTTTGCCAGTACCGCTGGGGATTGGTTTTGGGAAACAGATCCAGACTTTAACTTATCCTATATCTCAACGCCGGTCGCAGGTTTAAGCGGAACAGACAAAAACCTTTTACGCATGCTTACGTCCAATCCAGCTGCCTGGGAAAAGCTCATGATCTCAAAGTCCCGTGAAAGTGGATTTTCTGATCTTGAATGGAAGCTGAATTACCTTAACGAAGAAGTTTGGTACAGCATCAACGGCCGGCCTTACTATGGCCGGGATGGTTTGTTGCTTGGTTACCGAGGAACGGGTAAAGACGTTACAGCACGCAAGAAACACTTGGATGAACTCCAGACGGCCAGAAACCAAGCTGAAGCAGCTAACGCAGCAAAATCACAATTTTTGGCCATGATCAGCCATGAAATTCGAACTCCCTTAAACTCGGTAATGGGGCTGATTGATACCTTGAATACTTCGACACTTGATAATGACCAGTCGGAGTGGGTGAGGCAAATGGATCAATCTGCACAACTGCTTCTGACCATCATAAATGATGTACTCGATCTGTCGAAGATTGAGTCAGATGAGTTCAAACTCGATCCCGAGTCTGTCAATCCCTGTGACAGTGTCACAACTGTAGTCAACCAATTACTGGAAACAGCACGCCAAAAGGGTATTTCACTCAGGTCGCATATAGACAAAGATGCACCAGAACTTATTTATCAGGACGGTAACCGGTTTACACAAATACTGTTCAACCTGGTGGGTAATGCTGTCAAATTTACCGAGCAGGGTGAGGTCATTGTTACGCTGTCACGGACAGGGCCTAACCTACAACTTGTCGTTGAAGATACTGGGATAGGTATCTGTGAAGAGAGTAAAAATCTAATCTTTAAGCCATTTACCCAAGCGGATGGGTCAATTACCCGGCGCTATGGTGGAACCGGTCTTGGACTATCAATATGTAAAAAGCTCGTCACCATGATGCACGGCAAAATTACCTTTGACAGCCAATTAGGCCAGGGCAGTAAATTTACAGTTATCATCCCGATTACCAACAGTCTGGTGCCCACAAAAACAGGGGCACGCAGCTTACAAAGTAATAACCCTAAACGACCACTCAACATACTTGTTGCGGAAGACAGCAAAGCTAACCAGATGGTGGTAAAACTGCTGTTGGAAAAACAGGGGCACGAGGTTGAAATAGCCGGTAACGGTAAAGAAGCCATTGAGTGTGTCAATAAGGGAGCTCATTACGACCTTATTCTTATGGACATGTCGATGCCCGTTTTGGATGGCCTCAAGGCAACCCGGTTATTGCGGGAGCAGGGCTGCACGTTGCCGATAGTTGCGCTCACTGCCAACGCTATGGTGGAAGATCGGGAGCGTTGTATAAAATCTGGCATGGATGATTTCATCACCAAACCGGTACGTGCAGTCGTACTTGCTGAGTTACTGGAAAAGTATTACTGACGAAATAGTCGCCCCAACCGGTATATTGGTCGGCAATCGCCGGCCAACCGTAATGCATGCCAGAGCATCGCCTGGTTTGAAGTAACTACCGGTATACCAAGGTCCTGTTCCAATTCCTCAATAAGGCCCATGACCCTGAGATTAGTGCATGAGATAAAGAGAGCATCTGCACCTATGCAGATGTTTTTTGAGGCACTCATTATTGATTCCCTGGGTATGGGTGGAATCTCTGGGTCTTCTTCCACCTGAAACGCCCCAAACGAAACCACATCGAGCCCTTCATTCGTTATTCCCTGGTAAAGCGGAAAGTTAACTTTACTGGTGTATGGTGTCAGCATGGCGACCCGTTTTGCGCCAAGCGCCTTCAATGCTTCCATGGACGAGCGCCAGGGATTGGTGGATGGCTTGGAAGGGCGTTGGTGTGTCAGCGCCACATGAACTTTCGGGTCACCAATCAACAAGCTTGCTGAAGTACAACCAAAGGCCAGTACATCCAACTCCCAACCCGGCACGAGCAGTTCTGCTGCCGAACCAATGCCATCCTGCATCGCAAGCAGGTGTTCAATGGTTACATGCCCAGTTGTATAAAACCGGGAAGTGTATAGTTCAATATCATCTGGCAAGTGAGTACGCCATTCATTTTCTAGCGTGTAGTCGGTTGCCAGTTGGACAAGACCGATACGTCTGTTAGTTGTGGAGCTGGATGCTTCAAACGAAAAATGCTGTTCTTTTTGGAGGAAACGTTGGAAGGTGCTCATGGTAATGACTCCCAAAAGGACTCGGAGAACCAGAATACCCGGTATTCAGTGAATACCGGTAACCATTGACGGTAACGACTGCTGGTTAAACGGAGAGTTGATCTGCAGTGAAATTGGCAATCGCCGTATCCTGCACACCGGTTCCCGTCAGATCACAAACTGTAATGTCATTGGGGCTGCATCTTACAGCGAGATCCATCGCGATCACCTTACCCAATTCAACAACCGGTCGATCAAATCCGGGAGGTGCACTTCTTAGCTCACCAAGTGCTTGTGATTGCGTTAGCTTATCAACGATTATTGAATCGGCATTTTGGAGGATCTGTGGCTCAAGTTCTTGCTTGTGAGGACTGTCCGAGCCCATTGCGGTTACATGTACACCAGCTGGAAGGTCTCCCCAACTGAGGACTGGTGATGTTGCCGGTGTAGTTGTGACTATGATATCCGCGAGTGCACAGGCTGACTTCACAGAGCTGTGTGCTTGTGCTTCGAGCCCGTATTTTGAATGCATCAAATTGGCATACGCCTCGGCTTTGTCAGCATCACGCGCCCATACATCTACAGCAGAAATTCCTCGCACCAGTCTCAACGCTGCGACCTGCAACTCCGCCTGGAGTCCGGCTCCAATGACGGTCACTCTGGCGCTTTCTTTACGTGAAAGATGTTTGGCCGCGATAGCGCCAGCGAGAGCAGTGCGTATATCAGTGAGGTAACCTTCATCAAAAAGTACGGAATCAACAAGACCGGTTTTAGCAGAAAACAGGACCATTAAACCATTAAGACTGGGTAGGCCAAGCTTAGGGTTATCAAAAAAACCCGGACTGATTTTAATTGCAAAGCGATTTTGACCGTGGATATGGGCTGTTTTCACATCCACCTCGCCGTTATTTTCTTCAATGGCCATGCTGAGAATGGGGGGCATAGTGACTTCATCCCGCCCTAATGAAGCAAACCCGGCTTCTACCGCGGCCAAGGCATCATCATCAAGCTTGGTGACACGAGTGATTTCATCCTTGTTGTAGATTTTCATTACGCGTCTCCTTGCGCTTGAATAAAGGTTGCAGCTTCTTTGCGGGCTTTATCAACGGTCGACATCGCCACATTTTTCCCGCTGATAACGAACACCACTTTCTTACCGGATACATCTATCCTGTGTTGCTCAATCGCTGCGGGTCCAACAACGGCAGCGCCTTCGAGCACCATTTTTTCGTTCTCGATAAAGCCAGCCATTTCCGTGGCGATATGCTTTTCATCCACCAGAAAACCTTTGTCCATAAGGCGGCCAATCATTTCGAAGGTGTATGCGTTATCAAGGCCAATGCCTCCACCCAAACTGTCGGCGTACGACTCGGCTTCCGGAACCTGGACAGGTTTTCCTGCATCCAGACTCGCCATCATGGCTGCGCCATTTTCCATGGTGACTCCGTATATCAGGATGTCCGGGTTTACAGCTTTCATTGCGACACCAATTCCGGCCAGCAACCCGCCACCTGACAGTCCGCCAAATATAATGTCTGCATCAGGCAGATCGTGAAGGATCTCCAGGCCAATCGTTCCCTGTCCGGCGATGATATCCGGGTGGTCAAAAGGGGGCAGGTAAGATAAGCCTTCTTCCTCAACCAGCCGTAACGCTTCAATTTCTGCTTCATCCTGAGAAATGCCTATAATCCGGACATCTGCCCCCAGCTCTCTAATAGCTGCCACCTTATTTTCAGGCACCAGTTCAGACATACAGACGGTGGTTCTAATTCCCAGCCGATTTCCGGCATAAGCCACACCACGGCCATGGTTTCCGGTAGAACAAGTAACAACCCCGTTTGCTTTCTGTGACTCAGAAAGCTTACTCATGGCATAAGTTGCACCACGGATTTTAAATGCACCAATGGGTTGAAGTGTTTCAAGTTTCAACCAGGCTTCGCATCCGAAACGGTTAGAGAGCCAGGATGAATAAACGAGGGGGGTACGGGTTACCAAACCATCAATAGCCTTGCGCGCCTTTTGGACATCAAGCGCGGTGACTGTTCCATTTCCATTCACCATCTTCAAATATCCTTAAAAACCGACGGTAAGTGTGCTTACCGACGGTAACGGTAACGGTTAAACGGTTCTTAAGGTTTCCAGTCTCCTGATGAAACCAGTTTGTCCATGACTTTGTTGACTGCACGCTCCGCCTTAGCAACAACAGTATTGACTTCGGCTTTTGTTATAACGAGCGGCGGGGCAAAGCCCAGAATATCGCCGTGAGGCATCGCCCGGGCAATCAGCCCTTCCTCAAGGCAAGCTGCTGCAATCTGAGGCCCGACTTTCAGGTTAGGGTCAAAATGCGAACGCGTTTGTGGGGAAGGAGAAAACTCGAGTGCGTGCAGTAACCCAATACCACGACTGTCTCCAACCATTGGGTGGTTACTAAACACCTGATGCATACGTTGTTGGAGGTACGCACCGGTGTCCTTTGCGTTACCCACCAGATTTTCCCCATCGATAATATCCAGATTACAGAGTGCTGCAGCTGCACCCATAGGGTGGCCGGAATACGTGTACCCGTGTCCTATTGCTCCCCACTGGTCTGTACCGTCTTCCAGTACTTTCCAGACCCGCTCGCCAACAATTACTCCTGACAAAGGCTGGTAAGCCGAGGTCAGCCCTTTCGCAACAGTAATAAGGTCCGGCTTCATGTCGTAATAAATGGAACCAAATTCAGCGCCCAGGCGTCCGAATCCGCAAACCACTTCATCAGCAATCAACAGGATGTCGTATTTATCGAGTACCTTACGAATCTCTTGCCAGTAACCCTCTGGCGGGGGAACGATGCCACCGGTACCCAGCACGGGCTCACCAATCATCGCAGCGACGGTATCCGGCCCTTCAGCCAGAATCATTTCTTCCAGCTTTTGAGCACAGTGGATTGAAAACTCTTGCTCACTCATCTGGTCGTCTTCACGGCGGTAATAGTAAGGTGCGATGGTGTGCTTAATACGTTCCAGCGGCAGATCAAAATGCGCATGGAACAATGGCAAACCCGTCATTGAACCTGATGCAATGCTGGAGCCATGGTATCCACGGTCACGGGAGATAATCTTTTTTTTCTGCGGTAAATCGCGGACATTGTTGTAATACCAGACCAATTTAAGCTGAGTCTCGTTGGCATCACTGCCGGACATACCGTAATAGACCTTGCTCATACCGTCAGGTGCTTTGTTGATTATCCTCTGTGACAACGTCACTAACGCTTCATTGGTATGACCTACATAGGTATGGTAGTAGGCCAGTTGTTTGGCTTGCTCATGAATGGCTTCGGCCATTTCTGTCCGGCCATAACCGATATTCACACAATACAACCCGGCAAAACCGTCGATCAGCTCTGTGCCTTCTGAGTCTGTGATTCGGATGCCGCTGCCGCTCGAAATAATTCGGCCCGGCAGATCGCCATCCGCATATTGCTTCAGGTGAGTCGAGGCGTGAAATACCGTCTTGCGATCCATTTCCAGAAGTGTTTTTGTTTTTTCCATTTCGTCTCTCCTTAACTACTCTCATTTTTCACGCCTTAGCTGCCACTTGCTGTCGGCAATCCACCCAGGCAGCAGTACTTAATTTCACTGTATTCATCAAAGCCGTGCCGGCTTCCTTCTCGTCCAAGGCCGGATTGCTTCATTCCGCCGAAAGGAATAGGGTGCCCGGTCATTTTTACTGAATTAATACTGACCATCCCGAATTCCAACCCTCTCATGCACTTCCAAATCGCACGGATATCGTGGCCATATACATAGGCTGCAAGGCCGTATTCAGTGTCATTGGCCATTTCGATCACATCGTCCACGCTGTCGTACGCTAACACGCCGGCTACCGGGCAGAAGTTTTCTTCCCGGTATACCGCCATGTCTGGAGTTACATCAGCCAGCAATGTCGGCACAAAATAGTTAGGTCCGGGAGCGGTCGACTGATCTCCTCCAATTTTTCGTGCCCCTTTTGAAAGGGCGTCATCGACCAGTTCAGCGGCTTTGGCGACTGCTCGTGCAGATATCAGAGGCCCGATTTCAGTTTCAGGATCAAAACCGTCACCGACCTTCAGCGCATTCATCTGCCTGGAGAAGGAATCCAGAAAACCACTGTATTGCTTACGTGGCACGAATATCCGGTTTGCCGCGAGGCAATCCTGTCCGGATGTCTGGAATTTGGCATCAATCGCAGCTTTCGCAGCCTGTTCGACATCCATGCCTTCAAGCACGATAAAGGGTGCATTTCCCCCCAGTTCCATACTGCATTTCTTTACTGTATCTGCCGCCTGTCGCAACAACAGCTTTCCTACACGGGTTGAACCGGTGAACGAGAGGGCTTTAATTTTGTCATTCCCGCACAGCACCTCGGAAACCATTGCCGCATCCCCGTTTACGACGTTAAAGACACCGGGAGGAAAGCCTGCGCGATCAGCCAACTCCGCAAGAGCCAACGCTGAAAATGGTGTTTCGCTGGCCGGTTTAATAATGACAGGACACCCAATTGCCAAGGCCGCTGCTGCTTTTCGTGTGATCATGGCATTGGGGAAATTCCAGGGCGTAATCAATGCAGCAACGCCAATTGGCTCCCGCACAGTCTGTAGTTGGGCATTGGGAATATGGCTGGGAATGGTTTCACCGTAGCTGCGCCTTGCTTCTTCCGCGAACCAGCGTATAAATGACGCGCCGTAATCCACTTCACCCCGTGCATCAGACAGCGTTTTTCCCTGTTCAATGACCATTATTCGGGCCAAATCTTCACGGTTCTGCAGAATCAGGTCATGCCATTGCATCAGGTATTCAGACCGGCTGTCAGCTGTCAGTCGACGCCAGTAAGAAAATGCTTCATGTGCTACATCAACAGCATGGATAACTTGCTCTCGACAGAGACTGGACACATGCCCAATCATTTCATTGTTTGACGGGTTCTCTACGTTGAAATACGTCTTATCATGTGTCCATTTGCCGCCGATGTAGGCAAGGTTTCTGTATAACCTTGCATCTTCAAGGCAGGGCATCATCGCATGCGTCCCTTTAGCATCTTCATGGTGCAGCGTGAGTGCGGTCATTGTCTTCTCCCATTCCATTGCCATATCTGTAATGTAGTTTTTTAGGAGAAAACTTGTTTTCTGAAAGCAAACCTAAAACTTATGATTTTTTTTCTTGCAAAGAGGTTTCTTCATCATTTTTTCGGCGACTTTTTATCTGATGTCTAGCGGACGAAATCCGGTGATATTTCAAGTACTCTGCTATTACTTTTCACGGTTTTGGTGACGATATAGGTAAAATACCGTTCAATACCCAATTCTGCCGTTAGCCAGGAATCAACCAGACGCTGGTATTGATCAATGTCCTCCGCGAGGACTTTGAGGATGTAATCCACGCCGCCGCCAGTGGCAAAGCAATCTGTAACTTCCGGGCAGGTCTGAATCAGGTCTTCGAACTTTCTAAACGCATCTGCACTGTGGTGTTTCAGGGAAATTTCAACCAATACCGCAGTCCGTTTGAAAAGGATGTCGGCATTTACCCTGGCACCATAACCTTCAATAATACCGGCATCCTCCAGGCGTTTTACCCGCTCCCAGCAAGGGCTGACAGAAAGGTTAATTTCCTCAGCCAACTGAGACTTTGTTATACGGCCATTTTCGTGGAGTATCTTCAGAATTTTCAGATCGTAACGGTCAAGACGCATTTAGCCGGCTCCCAATATTTCCCGTAACACTTCAAGCCTAGTAAAAAATGGTAGGCCGGTGTCCTAAAAGGAACCGGCCAAGGTTTAAGGCGGTTATTGATTAAACTCAGCTTCGAGCGCTTCCAGAACCTGTTTCCCGCTGTCTCCAGCAAGGTCTACGTACTTTTCACGAAGTGACATGGACGCTTCCTTAAATACCGATCTTTCCTCTTCAGTCAGCTGGACCATCTTCATTTCTGGTTTGGCCTTCTTGATTTTTTCAAGACGTGCAGCGTTGAATTCATCTTGCTTGGCAAAGATGTAATCATTCATCTCAGAAACCACATCACTGACCAGCTTTTGACGCTCTTCCGGTAACGAACGGTACCATTCGTTATTGGTGATCACAGTGGTAGTGAATTGCTGTTGGCCGGCCCAAATCATGTAATCTGTCACTTCATAAAACTTCATCTCTTCGATGGCGAAGATAGGGTTTACCTGTCCGTCGACCATTTTCAGCTGCAAAGCACCGTAAACTTCTGAATAAGGAAGTGGCGTAGGATCCGCACCAAATGATTTATATGCTTCAACCAGCATTGGCGAGGCCATGACACGCATCTTAAAGTTGTCAAAATCTTCAGGGTTACGGATCTCGCGGTTGGTTGTCCAGACCATTTCCCCTTCAGGGTACATCGTCAGAAGTTTAAGGTTCTTCGGCTCAAGTTTGCCGCCAAGTGTTTTATAAATTGTCTCACTTGAGCCAAGCACTCTTTTATTGACCTCATTGTCCTGAGATAACAAATAAGGAATGGAGAACACCTGCATTTCCGGCACGAATGATCCGAAGATTCCCGGGGAGGCGTGAGTGAATTGCAAAATACCGTTGGCTGTCAGCTCCGTGAGGTCTTCCGATTGCCCCAATGTGCCATAGGGATAAACCTCTACGGTAACGTCTCCACCGGATTTGCTTTCAACAAGCTTTTTAAACTGCTGAGCATAGGCATCCTGTACCGAACCCTGAATCTCCTCCAGCGCAAATTTCCATGTCTCAGCCAGAGCACCGCCAGAAAACAGCCCAGCAGTTAAAACAGCAGCAGACGATAATTTCTTCAGATGTTTTTTTGTCCATTTCATTGAAGTCACCTGTTAAATTCCAGGATGAATGACAGGGCGGCAGCAACATCTGACTATCGCTGCCATCCCACGGTGAGCTGGCCTTAATCCATAGACCAGCGAAGAGCGGCTATTGGTGGCAATGAGGCCCACAGTCCTCGGCAACAACCGCGATGGTATCTCCCATATTTACTGATGCGGGGTAACGCCTGGCTGCCAGCACGCCATCCCGTTGAGCGTAATAGTGAAAAGGTTCCTGTCCGGTGCGCTCCGTTGAGTAAATACTGGCAATACATTGACCCGCCTGAACGCATTGGCCGAGGGAGCAGTGATACTCAATGATTCCCTTGTGCTCACTTTGCAAATAACACTGGGCGTCAGGCATATCCAACAAACGGGGTGGGGTATCCGGCACTTCATATTCCCCCGGTAATATATCTGCGTAGCGCAGGAAATTTCGTATTCCGGTATCTGCATAGGCAATAGACTCTGGGGTACTTGAACCTCCGCCTCTCAGTTCCGTAGTGACAAACACTTTGCCTTGCTTCTCAACTGCCGTGTCATAAAGGCTTGTTGCGTCCATTTCGAGCAAAATCATGCTGTACGGTGCACCGAATAACCGGGCACCCTCAATGCATTTTGCTTCCTGCTCCGGATTGGGAAGACGATGGGCTGCCGCAAAGGGCAGAATATCGAGTGTTTTGCCTCCAGAGTGGATATCCAAAGCGAAATCGCAAAGCGGAACCAGGTAACGGGTAAAATAGTCCGCAATTTTTTCCGTCACGGTACCAACCGGATCTCCTGGAAACGCTCTGTTTAAGTTCCCTTTGTCGATGGGTGAGGTCCGGGAGGCGTTCTCGACAGCCGGATGGTTCATCATCGGTACAACGATTACCCGTCCGTGAATATCCTCATGTTTAAGTGAATGCGTGAGCTTCAAAAGTGACGTGATACCCTCATATTCATCACCATGGTTCCCTCCGGTGAGCAGCGCAGTCGGGCCGCTTCCATTTTTGAATGTGGAAACCGGGATCATGATGCAGCCCCATGCGGAACCGTCATGGGAATAGGGCAGTTTCAAAAAACCGTGCTGGGTACCATCCTGGTCAAAATCAACCGTTGCTGAAATGGCTGAAGGTTGTTTTGCTTCCTGCATTGTTACGTCCTTTACTGCATCAGTGCTTAATAAATAAGTGCCGCGGGAAATCGCATAGTGTCCGGGCGCCACTTGAGGTAATGACGATACTTTCCGTCGTTTCCATGCCCCAATGGTCAAGCCACAGGCCAGGCATAAAATGGAATGTCATGCCTTCCTCTAAGAGGGTGTTGTCAGTTTCACGAAGGCTCATGGTTCTTTCCCCCCAGTCCGGTGGGTAACTCAGGCCGATAGGGTAGCCACATCTTGCGCCGTTTCGGTCAATACCATGTTTTTCCATAACACTGTTCAGAGCCCGGGCAATATCACCACATGTGTTACCGGGCTTAGCCGCTATGAGGCCCGCTTCCAGCCCTTCGGTCAGTGCTTCATCAGCCCGAATAAATTTGTCGTCCGGGTGGCCAAGGAAAATAGTGCGGGACAACGGACAGTGGTATCGCCGGTGCACTCCGGCTATCTCGAAAAACGTTCCTTCTCCTTTCTGAAATGGGCGATCATCCCAGGTCAGGTGCGGGGCGGCAGCATCGGAGCCGGATGGCAGCAGGGGAACAATGGCGGCGTAATCACCGTAATGGCCTTCATGTCCCATCACTGCATGCCGGTTGATTTCAGCGACGAGAAGATGCTTGGGAAGCCCGGGTTCTATCATGTCAAACGCGACGCGGTGCATGTTCTCAACGATGCGCGCCGCCACGTACATATAGGAAAGTTCCTGTTCGGATTTAACTGCCCGACACCAGTTTACAAGGCCAGTTGCATCGAGAATGGAAGCGTTCGGAAGATTTTCTGATAAGGCTTCATGTGCAGCAGCACTGTAATAGTAGTTATCCTTCTCGACACCAATGCGCCCGCGATCCCAGAGGCGCTCGGTCAGAACATAGTTCGCGAGGTATTCCATTGGATGAAACGGGGGGTTCATTACATAGTGATCGGGGTAGTAGGTAACGTTCTCTCCTGCCATATACACAGTTCTGAATGCACCATTAGCATCCTGGCTGCGCCCAAACCAAACCGGTTCGCCAGTCATACTTACCACTACGCATTGAGGAACGTAGAAAGACCAGCCATCGTATCCCGTTAACCAAGACATATTGGAAGGGTCAGTAATAATCAGCAAGTCCAGATCTTTCTCTTCCATGGAAGTTCGGACTTTAGCCAACCGATGCTGGTATTCCTCCAGCGAAAAATGCATGGCAACGCCTCTCATAATACTGCTCCTCTAAAACTCAGCTGCAGCCAACCGGGCTAACAGGGACGTTGTGGTACCGAATCACCGTTTTGTTACGCACTTTTAGTGAGTATAGTCAGCACATTCATGACAATTGTTGAAGATGTGACACAAAAACATCTGATTGTCCTAACTTGTTTCCGCCATAGGATTACACTAATGTTGGTTAAATGTTCAACAGATTTATTGTGCTATGACAATTTTGTTAAATCCGATCATAAAAAAAGGGGTACCAAAGTACCTTTCGATTTCTGAAGAAATCATAAAAGCCGTGCGTAACGGTAGCCTGCTTCCCGGCACCAGGCTTCCTACACACCGGGAATTAGCAGAACAGCTTGGCGTAAGCGTCCAGACGGTCAGTAACGCTTATGCTCATGCCGAAAAGATAGGCGTTGTTGAGGCGTGGATAGGCAGCGGAACATTTGTCTGCAAAGATGCAGTCGATGACACGAAAGAGACGGAGTTTATGCTGGCTCAAGAGGTAAAAACATCACAGGATGAGATAGATATGTCTATCGCGCATCCCGTTTTTACAGAGCAACATACCCAGCTGTTCAATGAAGCGCTCATTCAAATCGCAGGACAAAAAAACAATGAGCCCCTTATCGGAGCGGCCAAACCCGTTGCCGGCCAGCGCCATCACATTGAAGCGGGTCAGCATTACCTGTCGTCACAATCTCTGATGGTGGAGCACGAGCGACTGTTACTGACTAACGGAGCCAGTCACGGCCTGGCACTTGCTCTGAGTTCAGCGGTTAACCAGGGGGACACCATGGCTTGTGGTCGTCTTGTGGACCATGGACTGATCTCCCGTTCAAGGATCTTTGGCTTTAAACTCCATCCCTTGGAATCTGATGAAAAGGGCATCTTGCCAGAATCATTCGAACAGGCGTGTCAGACCAAAAAAATTGCAGCGTTGAACTGCACCCCCAGTATGGCAAACCCGACAAGTGCGCATATGGATCTGGCGAGGAGGGAAGCGATTGCAGAAGTAGCCCTTCGTTACAACGTCACAGTTATAGAAGATGATGTTTACGGTGCGCTTGAGCCAGACAGAGTACCTCCACTTTCCAGTCTTATCCCGGAACTGGCCTTTTATGTCACCAGCCTGACAAAGACCGTTGCTCCTGGACTTCGCACCGGGTATTTGGTGGTGCCGAGGCATATGATGCAGCATGCGATTGGGCGTCTTGCTGCAACCAGTTGGACCGCTACGCCACTTCCGTTTGAAATTGCTTCCCTGTGGATTGCTAACGGCACCATAAACAAACTTATTCAATTTCAGCAGCAGGAATTTAGCGTCCGCCAGGCCATGGCAAGGGACATTCTTTCCGATTTCAGTTTTACGTCACATCCTAACGGCCAGCACATCTGGTTAAATCTTCCAGAAGGTTGGCATTCTGAAGAATTGTTAGGCGCAGCCAGTCGCTCTGGTGTCAAAATTACCAGTTACCGGCCATTCGTTATTGATAACAGTGACCAACCTAAGTGTGTACGCCTTAGTTTGGGTGCCGAGTCTAATCGTGAGTATATCCGACAAGGACTCGGGGTTGTGGCGGATATCATTCACAGTTCTCCGCCACCCAGCCATTTCCTTCTGTAAAGAGAGAACAATATGAATGATAAAACCCTTTCAGTGGACGTTGTTTTTGATCTTGGAAACGTGGTGGTGAACTGGGATCCCGAGGGAATTGCCGAATCTGTAGCCGATAGTGAAGAGGAAAAATCACAATTGCTTTCGGCATTTATAGGCACAGGTTATTGGCTTGAACTGGATAAAGGGATGACGACAGAGCAGGAAATTCTGCCGAGAATCGTTGCCGAAACAGGTATACCGGCTGAGAAGGTTTTAGCCTGTTTTGAGATGGCCAAAACGTCACTGAGTAACATTCCACAGACACTGGCCCTCATCAGTGAACTGGAAGCTAACGGTGTACGCATGCACTGCTTATCCAACATGTCGGTGGAAACATACGACTATCTGAAGGAACGTGCTTTTTTTAAAAATTTCGACTGCACCATCATTTCTGGCCAAGTCAAAATGGTTAAACCTGAATCAAAGATATTTGATCTCTTGATTGAAAATACAGGTAAGTTGCCTGCTCAACTGTTATTTATTGATGATATGGAGCCGAATATTTCCGCCGCCACTGCGAAAGGTATCCAAACTGTCCACTTCAAACGAACTGCAGCCTGTTACCAAAAAATTCGCAGGCTGACTGGATTGGCATAGTCATCGCGCCAGCCTTCCTCATAAAAAACCAGTCACTTATTACTTGGGGACTGGTTTTTTCTTTTTCTGCAAGACAATAACAATTCAGAAAATCTCATCATCCATGACAATTGACATGATTCAAATGGATGCGATAACGTTTTGTTAACATAGATGGATATATCCAGCTCCCAAACACTTTGAGGGGGGAAGTAATGCGATGGATTAGCATGGTTGACGAGGCGATTCGAAGGGCTGAGGCCTTTATCCTTATTGCTGGTATATTACTTATTGCATTGAATTCAATAGCAAATGTTTTAGGAAGGTACCTATTCAGCCAAAGCATTTATTTTTCTGAAGAGCTTAATTATTTCCTCATTATTGCCGTGACATTTTCAGGCAGCAGTTATGCAGCCCGGCAATCCCGCCACATTAGCATGTCAGCTTTCCTTGATATGTTGAAAGGAAAACAGCGTGCATTGGCAACAGCAATCATCAATTTTGTTACTTGTGCCATGTTGGCATTACTTACCTGGTATGCCGTTGAATATTTGATGAAAGTCGGCAGGATGGGGCGTTTATCACCAGCAATGCAGGTTCCACTACATTATGTATATGCCGTTGTCCCTGTAGGGCTCGCATTCACGTCAGTACAATTCTTTCGCCACGGTATCGACAGCATTCTTGTTTTTCTCGGAAAAAAAGCGCCTCCACAAATACATACGGAGGTAGAGGAAGTGCAGGGCGGTCATAACAATCAAGACAGGGAGAGATAACATCATGACAACTGTACTGATTGTTACAATGATCGTTTTATTAGCTGCAGGATTTCCAATGTTGGTTCCGCTGCTTGCTGCAGCACTGATCGGTTTCCTTTTCTTTTTCGGTATGAGCCCGGATTTTATCGTTCAGCAAATGTTAGCAGGTATAAAGCCAGCCGCTCTTATTGCAGTACCTATGTTTATTCTGGCTGCTGACATCATTACCCGAGGCGTTGCGGCCAAGCGTTTACTGGATGTTGCAATGGCGTTTGTCGGCCATATAAGAGGGGGGCTGGCAATTACGTCATCCCTGAGTTGTGCAATGTTTGGCGCCGTTTCTGGCTCTACTCAAGCCACAGTCGTCTCAATCGGCTCAATCATGAGGCCGAAAATGCTGGAATATGGCTACAAAGACAGTTTTGCGCTGGCACTCATTATCAATGCATCCGATCTTGCGCTTTTGATTCCCCCAAGCATTGGGATGATTGTATATGGCGTGGTGTCCGGTACATCCGTTGCCGAGTTGTTTATTGCCGGAATCGGGCCCGCATTGCTTATCATGGTGTTGTTTTCCGCATACTGTTATTTCTATGCAGGCCGCGAAAAAGTCCGTAATGCGGTGCAGGCTACATGGCCGGAGCGGTGGGCTGCATTTCGTCACTCATTGCTTCCATTCGGTTTTCCGATAATCACAATTGGCGGCATCTACGCGGGTATTTTCAGCCCCACAGAAGCAGCATCTGTTTCGGTGTTATACGCCATTATTCTTGAGATGGTGGTGTTTCGTGAAGTGAAATGGAAAGAGCTGGGTGATATTGCGCTTTCGACTGGGCTGATAACAGCGGTGGTATTTATTCTGGTTGCAGCCGGTTCTGCATTTTCCTGGGTGATTTCTTTTGCCAGGATCCCACAGGAGCTCTTGGGAGCAATAGGAATTGCTGAAGCCGGGCAGATTGAGTTGCTGGTTATAATCTCAATTGCATTTTTTATCGGGTGTATGTTCGTAGACCCGATTGTAGTGATGCTCATCCTGATCCCAATTTTTGCCCCGGTGATTAAAGCCACTGGCGTAGACCCGGTATTGGTGGGGACAATTGTGACATTGCAGGCAGCCATAGGATCTGCGACGCCGCCATTTGGATGTGACATTTTCACAGCAATAGCCGTATTCAAACGACCATATGTAGAAGTAGTACGCGGCACGCCGCCATTCGTAATAATCCTGCTGTTGGTGTCAGTGTCGTTGATTTTCTTCCCACAAATCGCGTTGTTTCTAAGAGATTTGGCCTTCAGGTAGAAGAATCTCCCGACGGTCCAGCGGATAGACAAAGAAGCTGACGCCCAAACACCGGCTTCTTTGTGTTTCGCTAATCAACAAGACTTTGCAGTACCAGGCAAACTGAAATTTGCAGTAGTACTGAAAAGGATGTTTATTAGCTATTTTATGGTAAATACAATTATGTTTAATGCATATCGCATTGCAACGCATCGAAAGAAGAAAGGGAAGCTACTGATAAGCAGAAGGAAGTAGTATTTGGCGTAGCTGCATATCGTATTTAACATAATATACATAATGCGTACTCAGTGGTATATCTTTAACAGCAAGGAAATTCCCTGGAATTCTTAACGCTCTTATTCTACCAAGGCTTCCAATTGCGAACTCTCAAGGTCACGCACTGTTTGCTCGTTGGCTGAAATCTCTCGCTGCTTGAACAGAATGTAGTTTAGATTGCATCTTTCAATACAACAGAATGATCGACGATATATGCTTTGTACCGCTCAAGAGCGCCATCTGGAATAGCAAACGGCAAACCTCCCCACGATAACTGAGCTATGTCACCGGTTTGTGGGATGATGCATTGGTCTACATATTTCTGTTGGGTGTACGGGAATGATATGTAATCCAAAGGCATCGACTGAATGTGTTGGATGACATCAACAGTAAGCTGATTGTCTTCACATCCCACTATCTCAGCATGTGCCGGCAGATAGTAAGACGTTTTATACCCGCTGCCAGTCATCATTGCTAATGCATGAGGATTCTTTGCTTCGATGATGATGTCTTGTTTTGAAAATCCACCTGATACGGCAAGCTGGTCATTTAGATAGAGCCTTACATCATCTGCATTAGCTGGTCCTAGATTTTTTAGGTCGACCCAGATTTTGCTGCCTTTAGGGACAGACTCCAGAAGCTGATTGAAATGAAAGTTTATAGACTGGTATTCAGGCCAGTGAAAAATGTCCAGTACACCTTTTTCTCCATCCCATACTGCATCTATTTCAAAGGCGCTGTAGTATTTGCTATATACCCTCGCCCGCTGTTCTGAATTTGTTCTGTGGGCATAAACGTGACCCGGTAACGTATAGTTATTAAAAAAGATCTCCAATTCTCTTGGTTCTTCAACACCCAGGGTAATAGCGTCTGTCTTTACTGGAGGCATGACCTTAACCGTAGGCAACGTACTGCACTCGACGCCCATACCAAAAACTTCGACAACTCGGCAGACATAATATGTCGAAAACACTTTAATAGGCTTAAGTGTCGGAATGAGCATAACCAATTGAAATAATATAATTAAAAACACAAAAGAGATGATTAATGGCCGAAGGAACGGCACTGCCAATTCAAAGTTTCGACGCATAATACCTCTCCCTTTCGTCTTTTACTGTTTGTGGAAATCCTTCAATGGAAAAATACGTCAACGTGCTTGCTTCCTCTGGTACTATCACCTCCCCACCCAACGTTTGAATCAAAACCTCAGGGAAGAAGTCCGTATTGAAGATGTTGTATTCTTCGTCCCGGTAAGCATCGATTATTTTCTCCATTTTTCCCGAATACCGCCCGGATATAACAAATGGAATCGAAAGTTCAGCTTCTAGCTGGATTGGCAATAATCCGTGCCCTTTCCCGATGACTTCTCCATGATCTGAAAAATAAATCACCAGACCGTTTTCCGCTTTGGTTTCAACAAAGTCCATGATGGAATCGATGATTGAATCAGTCAGGTGAACTGAAGCCAGGTAGTTCAGCTTTTTGTCATCAATATTCTCTTTTCCGGAAGCCTGTCGCCTTATTTCGTCCGTGTTTTCCTTAGGTATTAATTCATTGTTCCGGATTCTGTAGTCCGCATGTTCACCTGAAAGATGCAGGACGACAAATTGCTTTCCTGGTTGGCTAAGTTCACTTAGTACTGCCTCGGCTGCTTTGATATCAGTCCAAGGAGTCCCATCAGCTGAACTGTGAACAATTCTGTCTGAACTGGTCGCAATCTTTGCAGTGAAGGTGTCCCATCGGGTGTACAGAGTTTGTGTTGTGACCCACACGGTTCGGTAGCCTTGTTCAGACAAGATAGCGGGGATAGTTTTATACGGAAGTCCGAGGGCAAGGTTGCCTGTCACTGTGGAAAATGAAAGTGAACGAGGTATCGATTCCCGTGTGTTTGGCGCAGGCGCAAACACTTTACTAATACGGGCAAAATGGCCAGGTGCCGACGCCTTGTAACGGCTGAGGAGCTTGGGTGAAGAGTTGATTTTTTCACCATAAAGAGAGTAAGCGTCCTGTCGCGAAGACTCACCCAGAATAAGGATGATTTTTTCAGGTAAATTCACCAGTGAAGCCGTATCGACGTGGCTTGGAAGCTCCGTACCGTATGGTTCTTTGCTAAGGTATCGTTCTCTAAATGAGACTGTGGCAACCCGATACAGATTGTATGCAGGGATATCGCTGAATGCGTAGAGCAGATTAACCGGATCCTTGCCTATCGTCTGGACAAAATCGCTGTCCTTAATGGCTTTGAACACCGGTAAAAGTACCAACATCATAATCAGGGATGCGGATAATACACCTTTGTGATTTGCGAAATATTCGTTGCCTTCCCCTTTAAGGAACCAGACGCCACAGATAACCAGCATCACAATGCCGCCAGTCATTGATGGCCAGTAAACCAATGAAAAATAGCCATATATTTCAGAAGAACTAGTAAGAAGGATAGAATGGAAAGCCCCTGTGGTTAGCATTCCCCCTGTCACCAAAATGGATACTACCGCCACAATAACCGACGCCCAAACCATTCCCCGAATAAGCAGACCCGGAAGGCCACTGATGCTCAGACACCATAATGCAACAAGCAGGTTCAATATGAAGAAATAGGTATCGAGTAGCGTAAAGGTGTACGGTAAAACCAACCAAGGGTAAAAGAACGGCATCACCCCGGTAAACACCTTCAGTTTTTCACTGCTTCCGAGCATAAACCGGCCTCCAACAATCATGCGTTTTCAAATCACGTTGTGTCAGAGTCTTTGCAAAGAGCATTCCATGCGAAAAGAGCTAAAAATTCATACTTTGGGGTCTTTAAATTCCTCAATCTGAGTAAACATTGGATTTTGCATGTCAGAATGACAAAAACTCATTTCGGTAAATCAAGAAAGGTGACAAACATCACATAAGATTTCTTGCAGTGATTTATCTGGATTAATTTATGCGCCAGATCAATACCAAAACACTGTCGCGTGGAAAGATGTGACCGCCTGTTAAGGTATATATATCTATATATAGAATTATTTCAGATAAATTCGCTATTGGAAGTCGATGTGATGGAGCTTTTGATTGGTTTGGTAGTGGCCATTGTCGTTGGGCGCTACATATTTAAAGGTTACTCCGCTACTGGAGTGTTACTAACTGGCGGTTTAGTGCTTTTGGCTATAACTGCGTTGCTCGGTAAACAGGTGTTACCTGGTGCAATTCAGTCCTCAGGGCATGTTTCAACAGACATATTCCTGTACGTTAAATGGCTGCTTGAAAACCGTGGTGGCGGCCTTGGCATGATGATTATGGTGTTGTGTGGCTTCGCGACATATATGAGCTATATCGGCGCCAATGACATGGTTGTTAAACTGGCATCCCGCCCACTGCGTGTTATCAAGTCTCCCTACATCCTCATGGTGGCAACCTACTTTGTGGCCTGCCTGATGTCTCTCGCGGTTTCATCCGCTACCGGCCTTGGTGTGCTTCTCATGGCAACACTGTTCCCACTGATGGTGAATATGGGAATCAGCCGTGGTGCAGCCACTGCGATCTGTGCGTCGCCAGCGGCCATTATTCTTGCACCTACCTCCGGGGATGTGGTGATTGCAGCCAAAGCGTCCGGGATGGAGCTGATCGACTTTGCATTTAAGACCACTTTACCAATTTCCATTGTCGCTATTCTTGCTATGGCCGTTGCACACTATTTCTGGCAACGCTACCTGGACAACAAAGAAGGCGTTAAACATGAAGTGTTGGACGTCAATGAGATACACACAGATGCCCCATCCTTCTATGCCTTGCTTCCGTTTACCCCAATTGCCGGAGTTCTGGTTTTCAACGGGGATATCGCGCCGAAGCTCGACATTATAACGATCCTGGTTATTTGCATGACCACATCTGCAATGATCGAGTTTGCCCGGCGGTTTGATATCAAGCCAGTATTTGACGGGCTTGAGCAGGCTTACAAAGGGATGGCAGACGCATTCTCCAGCGTAGTGATGTTGTTGGTTGCCGCCGGTGTTTTTGCTCATGGCCTGATGTCGGTCGGTTTCATCGATCAACTTCTACATTTGGCCGAATTGGCCGGAACCGGCGGAATTGCCATGATGTTGCTGCTCGTTGTAATCACCACATTGGCTGCGATGACTACTGGATCCGGAAACGCTCCGTTCTATGCCTTTGTGGAACTTATTCCGCCATTAGCCGCTAAAATGGGTATCAACCCAGCATTCCTGATTATCCCAATGTTGCAGGCTTCAAACCTAGGCCGAACCGTTTCACCGGTATCCGGCGTTATTGTGGCTACATCAGGTATGGCAAAGCTTTCACCATTTGAGGTGGTAAAACGTACATCTGTTCCAGTGTTGGTTGGTACTGTCGTTGTGATTATTGCTACAGCAGTAATGGTACCTGCCTGATATACCCAAACCATCCCAGCGCCCGCCTTTCCTGGCGGGTGCTTTACCGAAACCTTTGGGCCTTAACCTTATATCAGGTACCTGAACTAAACTTTCCCACCTAATTTTCTTGCTCCAGCCCCCCTTTCGACTGCAGGCAACTATTTACTGGGTGTAACAATCCACCCTTTTTCCCCGCTGGATTTTTACTGATCTGTAAAAGTCATTTACGCATTAGGCCGATTATCAACGGATAAGAAATCAATAGAATGCCCCCCATCGAAACGGAGGCGCTTAATTGGCTTCCCGTATTGCCAAAGCGCACAGCCGGCACGGTGCCGGTTAAAAGAATAAAGGTAGAGAAATGACTGAACAATTTATTAAATCCAAAGCAGCTGTAGCTTGGGGCCCTAACCAACCACTGTCTATTGAAGAAGTGGATGTGATGCTGCCAAAAGCCGGGGAAGTACTTGTACGCATTATCGCAACCGGCGTTTGTCATACTGATGCATTCACCCTGTCAGGCGATGATCCTGAAGGGATCTTCCCTGCCATTCTGGGTCATGAAGGTGGCGGCATTGTTGAAATGGTTGGAGAAGGTGTCACCAGTGTACAAGTTGGAGACCATGTTATTCCGCTGTACACCCCGGAATGTGGCGAATGTAAATTCTGCAAGTCAGGCAAAACCAACCTGTGCCAGAAGATTCGTGAAACTCAGGGCAAGGGACTGATGCCTGACGGTACTACCCGATTCTATAAAGACGGACAGCCAATTTTCCATTACATGGGCTGCTCAACGTTTTCTGAGTACACCGTCCTGCCTGAAATTTCGCTGGCAAAAGTAAATAAAGAAGCACCACTGGAAGAGGTTTGTCTGCTGGGATGTGGTGTTACCACTGGTATGGGTGCAGTGCTTAACACAGCAAAAGTTAAAGAAGGTGACACTGTTGCTATCTTTGGCTTGGGTGGCATTGGCCTTTCTGCTGTCATCGGAGCCCAAATGGCAAAGGCGAGCCGCATCATTGCCGTTGATATCAATGAAAGCAAATTTGAACTGGCACAACAACTTGGCGCGACTGATTGCATCAACCCTACCAAGTACGACAAGCCGATTCAGGATGTCATTGTTGAGCTTACTGATGGTGGCGTTGATTTCTCCTTCGAATGTATCGGTAACGTAAACGTTATGCGTTCTGCCCTGGAATGCTGTCATAAGGGCTGGGGAGAATCTGTAATTATCGGTGTTGCCGGTGCTGGTCAGGAAATCTCTACCCGTCCGTTCCAGCTGGTAACCGGTCGAGTATGGCGCGGTTCTGCATTCGGTGGTGTAAAAGGCCGTTCTGAACTGCCTGAAATTGTAGAGCGTTATATGGCAGGCGAGTTCAAGCTCAATGATTTCATTACCCACACAATGGGCCTGAATGAAATAAACGAAGCATTTGAACTGATGCATAAGGGCGAAAGCATCCGCACTGTTATCCATTACAACAAGTAACACCTGTCTTTTTCGTTATCAGAAACAGCCTCCCCGGAGGCTGTTCTTTTTTGCAGCAACGACAACGGACCACAAAATGAAAACAAGAATAGTAATGTCCCTTCCCTTTCAACTTGCTACTGCTGGCTTGGTGGCCTGGATACTGGCCGGGCTCATGGGTGCTACACCAAATATTGAACACTCATCCTGGTTTGTACTGTTGATGGTGCTGAAAACAACCTACATCGGCTTGCTGAAAATGGTGGTCGGGTTGGTCGTACTGTTTTCATTGCTACAGGGAATATCAGGAATTGGTAGCATGGTTCGGTTCAGGTCGCTTGGTATGAAAACCATCGCTTTTTATACCCTCACCTCAGTGCTTGCCATTGCGCTGGGTCTTGGCGTCTCCCTGGCATTACCTCCGTGGCCGCCAATGCCGGATATTACCAGTGTAACACTCGCACCGGGGGTTCAACTTATAGATGGGAGCTCTGCGCCACTGGCAAGCATTGTCACAAAACTTGTTGATTTAGCGACGGTAAACCCAGTCAAAGCACTGGCAGAAACTAACCTGCTTGCCATTGTGACGTTTTCTGTTTTTCTGGGGTTGTCACTTCTTGCGGCAGTTCCCAGCAACCATCCCGTTTTTTCGGTTATTGAGGGCGTAAACAAAGCACTAAACCAGCTGGTAGGCAGCATTGTGAAGTTTTCCCCCGTTGCCGTATTTGCCATTGTCTTTGATTTTTCTATTGCAGGAGGAAACCGGATATGGAGTGAGTTGGCAACCTTCGCACTGGTTGTTTTTGTTTTAACAGCAGTTCACGGCCTTGTCGTATTACCGGGTATTGCCAAGCTCGCTACAGGTATCTCATTTAAAAAGCTCTTTAGGGCAATTGCATCACCAATGGCAATGGCATTCGCTACCTCATCCAGTTCCGCAACACTCCCTCTTTCGCTTCAAGTCGCGGAGCAAAATCTTGGCATCTCCCAGCCAACAAGGAGCATGGTGCTACCGCTGGGTGCAATCATGAATATGGATGGTACAGCTCTTTTTGAAGGTGTAGCGGCAATTTTTCTGGCTCAACTGTATGGTGTTGACCTGGGAACGACCGGCTTAGTGATGATTTTCATCATGGCTATGGTGTCTTCACTCGGTGCACCGGGAATGCCATCCGGATCTATGTCTGGAATGCAGTTGGTCCTCCTTGCCGCCGGGATCCCGTTCGAGGCAATCGCTATACTTCTGATTATCGAAAGACCTCTCGACACGTTCCGGACTGCAGTCAATGTTGAAGGTGATTTGATTGCAGCGCTGGTGGTGGACAGATGGACACAACCCACTGATTCCAGGTTAAAACCAGTGCACTATCCATCAGTCCGTCAATAGACCGAGTGCCCGTGACCGGGGAATATCTGGGGTGAGAGCAAATTTATGCAAAACCTGACTTTGGTTTAGCTGACATGAATACTACTCAAGCTGTCTCCTTTTTTGTCACTGCATGACTAATAAAGTTCGATAACAAAGAGACAGTTTTGAGCATAACCCAGCCAGATAACACCGAAACGCTGAAACTATGAACACTTGATTCAAATTTGCTGGTTATATTCACGTGATAAATTGAACTTTCAAGAGACTTATAGTCATATATATGCGTCATTCATCACACAATTACTAAAAATAGTATGTGTACACATTAAAGTGAATATGTGTGCACAAAAAACGCTTGAGGCACCAAGAACATATAACTCAGCCTCCGGTACTTAACTGATGAAGACACAGGCGTAAGGTCAGCCAAAACCCAAACCGCCCTTGCTGCAACACCCGGCCGCTCTGCGGCTCATTTCAATTGACTGAATCTGACAGCGCCGGATAGCGCAAAGAATTTTTTGTCGTTTGGCAGTGTGCCAGGCGATCAACATTTTATGAGGCTTTTATATGTCACGAATCGTTGTGGTAGGCGGCGGCGCTGCCGGTATCGAACTGTCGACCTTACTGGGTAAGGCTGTTCGGAAGGAAGATGAAATCATCCTTGTTGAACCGGAAACCCATCACTACTGGAAACCACGTCTTCATGAAATTGCGGCAGGCACCTTTGACAGTGACCTGGATACTGTCTGTTATTTCACTCATGGAGCCCGCCACGGCTATCAGCACTACCAGGCAGCAATGACGGATATTGACCGTGAAAACAAACAAGTCAGCGTGCGTCGTCCGGATGGTACACAATGCGCAGTCAACTATGACTACCTGGTCGTTTGCATTGGTGCAATCAGCAATGATTTCAATACCCCTGGGGCGAAAGATAATTGTGTATTCCTGGACTCTGCCAATGAAGCACGTATGGCATGGCACAAAGTCAGCAGCATCCTGCGCGATGGCGTTGACCGTACCATTAATATTGTCGGAGCCGGTGCAACGGGTGTCGAGTTGGCCGCAGAACTTGCCCGCGTAAGCAAAAAACTGAAACGTTATAACGCCTCTACGTTGTCCATTAACCTGATTGAGGCTGCCGGTCGCGTGTTGCCAAACAGCCCGGAAAAGATGTCGGGAAAGGTACTTAAAGAACTGGAACGTAATGGCATAAATGTATTGTTGGAAACCCGTATCCGCGAAGTGACTGAAGCAGGTATGGAAACTGTCGACAATCGCAGTCTCAAGGCTGACCTTCAGTTTTGGGCTGCAGGGGTCAAAGCACCGGACTGGTTGCGTAATGTAGGTGGTCTTAGCTACAACCGAATGAATCAGATTGAGGTGAAACCTACCCTGCAAACTACAGTCGACGATTGCATCTTTGCGCTTGGTGATTGTGCTGCAATCCCTCAACCAGACGGCAGCTTTGTTCCACCGAAAGCACAGGCAGCAAACCGGGCAGCGGTTCATTTAGCAAAAAGCCTTGGTCAACACCTACGTGGCAAACCACTCACTGATTTTGTGTTCCATGACAGCGGAATGCTGGTAGCTGTCGGTCACCACTTTGCCGTTGGTACATTTGCACCCGGCACAAAAATGGAAGGAAAACTGGTTCTTCAAGGCCGTGTTATTCGACGCCTTTATGACACCATTTTCCGTCTCCACCAACGTACCGTATCTGGCGTATTTACGGTATCACGGCTGATGATTGCTAAACGGCTTAAGTCTGTCTTCAAACCATACGGTATTTAAGACGCAGCCATAAGGACGTCCGACTCTTTAAAGCCCCAGCCTTTCAGCCGGGGCTTTTTTCTGCAGGACAGTATGTCTGAATTTAATGCAAGGATGTAATAAGTGATTTAAAGGTATAACAACATGATAATTAGTTGGTAAATTAAACGGGAGAATATCTAGTTATAGTGCGTTAGATTGGTTTTGGCTGGAAAACTTAGTTAACATGGCTTGAAAGGAATCAATAAATATAGGTAATTACCCATGGAATGGAATGCCTGGCTCGCTTTCAGTGCTATCGCATTTGTAGCAACTGTTACTCCTGGACCAGCGATTCTCCTTGTCATTCTACACAGCCTTCAATTAGGCCCAAGACGAGCGGTCTTCACCATTTTAGGGAATATTTCCGGTTTGTTCATTATGTCAACCGGATCAGTGCTCGGGCTGGGTGCCCTCATTCTCTACTCATCAATTGCATTTACAATGCTAAAGATTATAGGTGCACTTTACCTATTTTATCTTGGTCTAAAGCTATGGCGAGAAGGCATTAACCTCAGCGTTTGCAGCCACAAAGCGGGAATTCAACGCAACTCTGCCTCCCTGTTTATTCAGGGCATTTTAGTTGCCCTCACCAATCCTAAAGCCATACTGTTCACCACTGCACTTTTCCCTCAGTTCATTACGACAGAAAGTGCGCTGATTCCACAATTCACATTGCTTGTAGCAACCTTCACCGGGTTTTCATTTTGTTGTCTTATGACATATTCAATGGTGGCAAAAGTGTTCGTTAAAACAACGCAAAATTCCAAATCTGGTAAGTGGCTAAGTCGCCTGTTTGGCTTTACATTTGCTGGAGCAGGCGCAACGCTTTTGGCAACGAGTCGCTAAACCTTCCCATTTTTTAAATTCTGGAGTGTTTTCAGGTTTGAAAACAACCCCTCAGTGGCTTCCCGCCAGGTTTCATTTTGCCCTTTTACCAATTGAAGCTCGGCTTTAAGGTGTTCTATTTCTGCCAGTAACTCCGGGACATTCGCAGCAGCCCTCATTAATGCTTGTGATGCCGTTTTTTCTTCGTAAATATCTTTTAGCCGTTCAATATCAAAATCTTGGTCGCAGCTGCAGCGCAGAGTATATGTTCCCATATTTCCACATTAATACGTGACAATGTAACTGTATGACAGAATGCTATCATATCCATCTGGATGCGGCTCCACCAAATAAGGTAAAAGCTATCTGATTGATTGAATCACATACAGAAACCAACTGGGAATGATGCTCAGGAGGGAATGTCAGTTTGAATTTTTAACTCAGAAAATCCTGTCGATTTGTCAAATTCACGGGAAAATTTCAGCTCATTGAATGCCATCAGGCATACTTCAGCAGTATGGCTAACTGTGCAACCTTCCAGAACATGCCCGCCGGTTACTTTCCCTTCCCTGTCTGCAACACTAATATGCAGGTGAACATGCTCTGGGGTTAATGTTCCGGACAGGTGGATAATTTCGAGGGGGCCTTCTAGTGCAAGTTCCTGAGTTTCATCTGCCAGCCTGATTCCTGCTTTGGAAAGGCATCCGACGACTGAAAGCACACAGCCGGCTGAAATATTTAACTGGTTGACGGCCTCAAGGATCGACGCTTTCAGGTCTGCTCCACGGGTTAACCGGAAAGCATGAATCATGCTACTCATTCTAAATCACAGGTCTAAAAGCTGGCTTAAATCACGTTTGAGTTCGCTGACTTTCTCATCGGCTTTATTAGAACGGTTTGCTTCGCTTAAAAGGATTTCAATAGTGTCAGACAGCGTTGCATCCAATTCCTGGGCTTTCGTAGACAACTTTTCCCAGACCCGGTAATCAAGATCAATGGACTTCTTACGGGTGTGAGTCTGTTCCGCGTTAAAGTGTCGCTTCCGCTTCGCACGGATTGCTTGCTTCAATTTAATGTCCAGAGCCGGGGCCATATGTGAATCAATCCACTTAAGAACCTTGGTTGGCTCGTGCTCCAGCGCCAGAAGATCTTTTACTGCCGCTTCTGCCTCGCTGGTATCGATATAGCGGGTAATGGCCTCACCATCTTTCCATTTCTTTACCAGGTAAGTCCATTTCCAGCCACATTCGAGATTTTCAAGCTGCTGATATTTCATATTGTTTGCACGCAGTCCTTAAATTGGTGAAAGGTTTGGCAACACTGTGACGCCGTAACAGTAGTATAATCCTTAACCGTTTCTATTGCCTAGAATAAAACTGAATTTCGATCGAGTTTTTAGGAATTTGGGTCATGACCGCCTTTCTCCTACTGTCTATCACCGGAATGTTTTATACTTGCCGGCCTCGAACCGATGAATGACATTGTTTTTATGCAGAAAGTGAATTGGCAGAATCTGCTGCCGGACTACACCCAGTTTGAAACGTTAAACGCTGAATTTGCAGGTATTGAAACTGCACATCCACTGATGTTGCAACCGCGCCTGACAGACGGTGTTAAACGTTTGTTGTCCACGCCATCGGGTGCCGGCGCGATGCTTGTCACTGCTCCGGATAACAACAATTATTATCAGCTAATAAGTGACGCCGTCACTCAGCTTCACCCAGATATGCCGGTTGTGATTGCCGATAACTTTACGCCGTTGACACTATTCGGTGCAGTTTATCCTGAAAAGGAATCTGTGACAACGTCACAGACAGTGAAAGGGTTGGTGCATGAAGCGCAAAATGGCGTTCTAATCGTGTCCTTGTCTTCACTTCTTTCCCAATTTGCCTGCTGGCCAACGCTGAAATCCCTGCTATTGAACCAGTCTCTCCCTTGGAGAAATGCTGACGAACGAAGGTTCACTTCCCTGCCAAACCCCGAAACAATGCAGGTTAAGCTGATCCTAGTCGGTGATCGCGGGTTAATTTCTGATTTCGAGTCTGTAGAGCCTGACCTGTTCAGTGGCCTATGTCTGTATTCTGAATTCGAACAGGATATGAAAATCACTGAAGACAACCTTCTTCCCTTTATTGGTTCAGTAAAGTGGTATCAGAATCAAATCACTGAGTCACAACTCAGTCAGGAAGCCCTCTACAGCTTTATGCGTGCCGGTGCGCGTTATGCGGAAGACCAGAATCGTGTCTGGCTTTGCCCTATGTGGACAAAGCAACTGCTCGCAGAAGCAAACTATGAAGCAATAGGTGAAGGTTTTATCACTGAGCAACATGTCGAGGCGGCCCGCACTGCCCGCTTGTTCCGTGAATCGTACCTTCCAGAGCGCGCTGTTGAAGACATTTTCCACGGGCAGGTCTTCATAGATACTGAAGGCGAACAGATTGGTCAGGTGAACGGCCTGACTGTCATCGAAATGCCAGGCCACCCTATGGCATACGGCGAACCGGCTCGTATCTCCTGCGTTATCCATTTTGGTGACGGCGATATCAATGATGTAGAACGCAAAGCTGAGCTTGGCGGTAACATCCATGCCAAAGGCATGATGATCATGCAGGCTTTCGTCAGTGCAGCCTTAAACCTTGACCAGCCTCTGCCTTATTCTGCTTCCATTGTATTTGAGCAATCTTACTGTGAAGTCGACGGCGACAGTGCATCTCTTGCCGAGTTGTGTGCCCTTGTTAGTGCACTTTCCAACGTGCCAATCTACCAACGTATAGCGGTAACCGGTGCTGTTGACCAATTTGGCCGGGTACAAGCTGTAGGCGGCGTGAATGAAAAAATCGAAGGGTTTTATCGTATCTGTGCCCACCGAGGTCTAACTGGGGAGCAAGGTGTTATTCTGCCAGAGAGCAATCTCAGCAATCTCTGCCTGAACAAAGACGTCATCGAAGCCGTTAAACAAGGAAAATTTCACATCTGGCATGTGTCAGATGTCAATGATGCTGTAGAGCTGTTAACCGGTCTTCCCTTCGGTGGAGATGAAGAAACAGAAACAGTACTGGATAAGATTGCGGACCGGATCGACCAGCTCCACCAGCATGATGAATGTGGCCTGTTCTCACGTCTCAAAAACTGGTTTGTCCAGAACTGATCCGATTTGTTTAGCGTACATGTGTAAGCTAATCTGCGGGCATCGCAATAAGGAGCTTATGCATGTTGATGAAACGTCAATCATACGAATACGAAGATCTGATTCTTTCCAGCCAAGGTAAACTTTTCGGCGAAGATGGCCCACAGCTCCCAGCGCCAAATATGCTGATGCTGGATCGCATTGCAAAGATCACAAACGAAGGTGGTGACTTTGATAAAGGCTTCATTGTCGCTGAGCTTGACGTTAAACCAGACCTCTGGTTCTTTGATTGTCACTTCCCTGGCGACCCAGTAATGCCAGGATGTCTGGGCCTCGATGCTATGTGGCAGTTGGTTGGCTTCTTCCTTGGTTGGTCAGGTGGCAAAGGCAAAGGCCGTGCCCTTGGCGTAGGCGAAGTGAAGTTTACTGGCCAGATTCTGCCAACAGCAAAGAAAGTGACTTACGAGATTCAGATGAAGCGTGTTATCAACCGTAAACTGATTATGGGCGTTGCTGACGGTCGTGTGCTGGTAGATGGTAAAGAAATCTATGTCGCCAAAGACCTTAAAGTAGGCCTCTTCCAGGACACCTCTTCGTTCTAAAGAATCAAAACCCTATTTTAAAACCGGCTTTCGAGCCGGTTTTTTCGTTTATAGAAAATTAGACCTTTATTTCAACTTTTGTATACAACATTAACTAGACGTATTTATTCATGGGTTAGTCTTTCATTAATCAGAAGCAACCATCTAGTTATAGTGCATTAGAGTGTTATAAAAATAGCCCCGGAATTGGGGCTACTTCGGGGGATAGTTCCCCTCTACTTCATCATATTAAGTCGGCTGTCGCGGCCCTCTCTCCATCCGCCAAGCCAATAGCCACGGGCATCCGTGCCTTGGTAGGGACAAGTTTCAGCAGATCGACCATTCATTCCAGCATGGTAACCTTTCGACTGGGCTCTTTCTAAACGGTCTCGCTTCTGTCTCTTCATATATCGACCCCTTCCATAGAAGTAGTATTACGGAGTTATGTCATCAACATGGCGGTTTGATTAACCGCACTTTTAAGGTTCGAGCAGAATGGCGAAATGATCAAGCAAGAGATAGGTACATCCTGACAAAACTGTGAGGATGTACCAAAGGAGAGATTATTTGGAGCGGCGTGAGAAACCTATCAGACCAAGCATTGTCATTACTAAAATGCCAATACCAGCGCCCTTTCGCTTAACGGGGATACCTGTTCCTTCATCACGGGCAATAATTGAGATTGTATTCGTTTTACTAGAGTTTGGAATCAGCTTCACAGCAACCGTAGTTTCCGTGCCACTACATGGAGAAAGAACCGCTGTTGATTCATATCCACCAGCACACTTCAGGGCTGTTGCTGCTATGACACCATCATTGTTGATGTCATTAGCTGAAATAATCCGGAACTGGTTATTTCCACCCAGGCCACCATCGTTGGTGAGATCGTCAAGCAACCATGCAGACTGAGATCCAACTGCCGCTGGCTTATTACCATCAAAGTAAACAAATCCACGCTGACGGCGCTGACGTTCACGGGCACTTTCAAAATCGACCTTCCCAACAACCGTTTTGTCGTCGTTAATTGCATTTGCACTGCCACCGGCAGTTGGGAATGTCAGTGAATTGACCGTTGAACTGATGTCAGAATACGCATTGGTACCAGTATTCCAAAGGAACATACGAACTGGGTATGCGCCGTTTTCCAACGTTGCACGTTTTGCGTTTACGACCGCAAAACCGTCTTTGTTTACGTCATTGGCAACCGTGTAGCTGTAGTAGCGATCAGAGTTACCCGCTGCCAGTGACACCGGAAATGCTTTTTGGGTCCAGCAATTATAAGTGGAACCAGCCGGTGCAGTGATACAAGTGGAGATATCTGCAGATGTAGGTAAATAAGCAACAGCTTCCGGGTACAGGTAATCACCAATTTGCTTGGTCTTGTATCCGACCATTAACGGTTGGTTGTCAGTATTCAACGCTACTGACTGCAACGAACCTTGCCCGGTATTAAATTCTTCGACTACTGGGGTTGGAGCAGCCCCATCAACTAATCTGGCCTTCTTATCTGTCGCAGGATCAAGCCAAAATGCGGCCTGGTTAGCTAGTGGTGAATACTGGCAGCTTTTATTTGAGTAAATACTGTCATCACTCACGTTATCACAAGCATCAAAGTTGCCGCCAAATGGTGACTCACTGTTCATATTACCCAATGCAAAAGTTGCGGAACCGACAACGAAAGTGTATTTGGTACTTGTAGTTTTGTTTGTGTAAGAAACAATATCTTTAGCGCTAGTTTGCCCAACGAGAGAAATCAGGTTAGAAGTGCCATTTAATGCAGTTTGTAAAGGAGGTAAAAGTTGAGTGTTATTGATGAAACCACGCCGAGTAGATTCATGCGTCCATATACCGTTCTTTTCAAAAAACAGTGAAGAACTGTCGCCGACAATATTTCCATCTAAATCGATGGAATTCACCACCACATCAGCGGTAGACGGTTGTTTTGTACCGCCGGTATTATTTACCCAACCCGAAGCTGGATTTTGTACAACTGAATTTACATACGCAATGCTCGACGGATCGTATGATTTGTTATTACTTGCATCATACAGCGCTTTCTGACCGCCCTGGTTATCCTTGCCGTACCAACGAGTATTAGCCCAGCTTTCACATAGTGAAGATGTATACCCCAGGAATACGGCGCAGTAATCCTCAAAATCGTCGTAATTGTTGTAGTAGGTTTCTTCTTCGAAGTAATCCAGGAACGGTTGTTCTTGATAGAAAGGAGCGCCTACAGAACCGTTTGTAGCATTTGCGCCAGCACTATAAGAACGAGCGTCACATGTATCTCCAGAATCTGCGGTGTAACAGGATCCTTCAGATTTCTGCTGAATAGCCGCGCCTTCAATAGAAGTCGCGTCAGCCACACTAATTTCCTGAACCTGATAAAAAGCAGATGCCATCGCCGTATTGGCATACGCTCCCATCAGGGCCATACCTACCATCAACGCCGATTTTTTAAGTTTTGGGTAATGCATCAATTATCCTTTTGCAGTGCTTCTAATTCTTCCCATCGTTCGAATGCGGTTTCCAGCTCGGACTCTGCCTTTGCCAACGCCTCTAATTTAGGAGTGGTTTCCTCAGGGGATTGCTGAAAGAACGAAGGATCGTTGATTGAAGCCTGAAGTTCTTCGATTTTGGTTTCCAATTCTTCAATAAGTTGTGGCAGTGAATCCAGTTCACGCTGCAACTTATAACTCAATTTATTGCTTTTCTTTGCGCCCTGTCGCTTTTTATCAGCGTCAGAAGCTGTTTCTGCAGGTGCTTTTTTGGCCGGTTCTGCAGATTTGGTAGCAGACAGGAAGTTTTCCCGTTGAGCCATGGCGTCATGATAGCCACCTACGTACTTGCCAATCTCCCCCTCGCCTTCAAATACCCAACACTCAGTTGCGGTGTTGTCCACAAACTGACGATCGTGGCTGACAAGAAGCAAGGTACCCTGATAATTGGCAAGCAATTCTTCCAAAAGTTCCAACGTTTCAATATCTAAATCGTTCGTTGGTTCGTCCAGTACCAGCAGGTTGGCAGGTTTCAGGAACAGGCGAGCAAGCAGCAAGCGGTTCTTTTCACCACCGGAAAGCGCTTTTACCGGAGTACGGGCTCGTCTCGGATGGAACAGAAAGTCCTGGAGATATCCCAACACATGACGCTGTCGTCCTCCTACACTGACTTCAGTCTTACCTTCAGCCAGGTTATCCATAACCGTTTTTTCTGGATCCAGCTGCTCACGGTATTGGTCGAAATAGGCGACTTCGAGTTTGGTACCGCAATGGAGCTTGCCGGCTTGGGGCAGCAGATCACCCAGCAGCATCTTCAGGACCGTACTTTTACCACAGCCATTCGGACCCACCAGCGCAATACGATCACCACGCATGATATTAAAGCCAAACCCTTTCACTATGGCTTTATTCTCCCACGCGTAATCAAGGTCTTCTGCTTCAAATACGATTTTCCCTGAACGAACGGCCTCATCGAGCTGCATTTTCGCGTTACCCTGTAACTCAATGCGATCTGAACGTTCACGTCGGAGTTGTTTCAGAGCCCTCACTCGGCCTTCATTGCGGGTACGGCGTGCTTTGATACCCTGACGAATCCAGGCTTCTTCCTGAGCCAATTTTTTATCAAACTCTGCGTTTTGCTCCGCCTCTACACGCAGTGATTCTTCTTTCCCTTCCAGGTATTTATCGTAATCACCAGGGAAAGAAAGCAACTGACCCCGGTCAAGATCCACAATACGGGTTGCCATACTGCGAATGAAAGCACGGTCGTGTGAGATAAATACGATAGAGCCCTTATAATCTTTAAGGAAGTTTTCCAACCAAACAATGGTTGCAACGTCCAGATGGTTGGTTGGCTCATCAAGCAGCAACACATCGGGCTCACAAACAAGCGCACGGGCAAGAGCAGCCTTTCGCTGCCAGCCACCGGACAAATCCTTAAGAAAGCTCTCCCCGTTTAACCCCAGCGCACCAAGAACCACTTTAATCTGGTTGTCGAAACGCCATGCACCCGCCAGTTCCAGGTTTTCCTGCAACTTAGCCAGTTTTTTAATGTTGCTTTCGCTTGCATCTGTTTCAATATCCACCAGCAACTGGTGATAGGCTTTCAGCTGCGCACCGACATCTGCGAGGCCTTCAGAAACGTAGTCAAAAACAGTACCTTCTTCATCCCGGGGCGGATCCTGTTCCAGACGGGAAACTTTCAGCCCCTGCTGTTTTGTAAAGGTACCATCATCAAGTTGAACCGTGCCATTAAGCACTTTCATCAGGGTGGATTTACCCGCACCGTTACGGCCTACAAGACACACTCGCTCATTGGCATGCAGAATGAACTCTGCATTGTCGAGCAGTGGATTGTCGCCATAGGCGAGCTTTGCATTAGATATTCGAATTAACGCCATGAAGAGATAACCAAGAATTTAAATCCGTTAAATCAAAGGGCCACCCAAGTTCAGCGGCCACTTCTCCTGAAGGATCCTGAAGGGAAAGTACAGGGATGGTGACGCCGTAACGCGCCACCAGTTTGTCGTCAAAAGCAATGTCCTCGATGCGCACCCTATCGGCAATACTCGCCTGCTGACAGAGCTCCCATGCATTCTCACACAAGTGACAGCCTTCCGTGCTGTAGAGAACCAGAGCCATTATTCCCCCTGTTTACGTGTCACGATCCAACAATTGTGAATTTGTTTGTTACGGGCAAAGTCCAGAGGAATGGATTGCGCTGTAATGTCTTTAGCCTGGAGCCCCAACTCAGCCAACGCTTCGTGATCCATCTTGAAACCACGCTTGTTGTTGGAGAATACAATCTCTCCCTCAGCACGGAGGATACGTGAAAGATGCGTCATCAGCTTCACGTGGTCACGCTGTACGTCAAACGTGTCTTCCATTCGCTTCGAATTAGAGAACGTTGGTGGATCGATAAAGATCAGATCGTATTGGGTTTTGGTGGTTTCAAGCCACTTCAGGCAGTCAGCATGTTCAAAACGGTGCTGGCGACCGCCCTGCCCGTTGTGCTTCATATTTCGCTCAGCCCAGGCCAGGTATGTCTTGGACATATCAACCGTCGTGGTTGATTTAGCACCACCTACAGCGGCGTGGACAGTCGCAGAGCCGGTGTAAGCAAACAGGTTAAGGAAGTCCTTGCCCTTGGCCATCTGACCAAGTTTACGGCGGGTATTACGGTGATCCAGGAAGACGCCGGTATCCAGATAATCGTGAAGGTTAACCTGAAGCTCAACGTTATACTCTTTCACCCACATGAAACGACGGTTCTCTGCCAGCTTTTCATACTGCTGGGTGCCCTTTTGCTTCTGGCGGGTTTTCAGTACCACATTGTTGGTATGGACACCTGTTACATTCACCACAGCGCGGATCATGTCAAACAGACGGCGACGGGCTGTTTCTTCAGGAATGGATTTAGGCGCGGCGTACTCCTGGATAACAACATGGTCAGCGTAGCGATCTACGGCAGCGTTGTAATCCGGGAGGTCTGCATCATACATGCGATAGCAGTCGATGCCTTCCTGCGCAGCCCACTTTTCGAGTTTTTTAAGGTTCTTGCGCAGACGGTTGGCAAAATCCGGTGCCACCTCTGCCACGGTCTGCTTGCCTTCCTCACCACGTGCTGTGATCTGGTAGGTTTTCAATACGCAGTCCAGCGCACCGTTGCGCAGTTTAAACTGGCGCTCTGCACGCATACGCAGGCAGCTGAGAAGTTCATCGGAGCCCGAATAGATTGACGCAGTACAGCCCTTGAATTCACGCTTCAGCTGGTTACCAAACTCACCGTACAGCGCAATAAGACCTGGTTCAGAACCCAGACGCTCACCATATGGAGGGTTACATACAACATGAACCGTTTCTGTACCCTCGGGTTTGGTAACACGCGCAGCATCACCAATCTCGAACCGTACCATTGAAGATACACCGGCACGCTTTGCGTTTGCACGGGCTACTTCAATAACGCGACTGCTGACATCCTGGCCGATAAGAGGCACTTCATTTTTATTGGCCCCACGCTTTGCTTTTACCTGCGCTTCCGCCTTGATTTCCATCCAGGCCGCGTGGTCAAAATTCAGAAGGTTTTCAAAAGCCCACTTTTTACGGTTAATACCTGGTGCAATATCGGCTGCCATCATTGCAGCTTCAATCACGATGGTACCCGAACCACACATTGGATCCATGAGAGGCGTTTTCTTGTCCCAACCTGATTTTGCAACCAGCGCAGCTGCATGAGTCTCACGCAAAGGTGCCTGTCCAGCTTCAGTACGGTAGCCGCGAATGTGCAGGCCACTCCCTACCATATCCAGACCCAGCCACATTTTTTCCTTATACAAACGGGCATGTACACGCACGTCCGGTGCATCTTTGTCGATTGAAGGGCGAGCCTTACCGGCTTTGGTAAATTGGTCGACGATAGCGTCTTTGACCTTCAGTGCACCGTACTGGCTGTTGCGAATTTCACGGTTCGTACCATTGAAGTCCACCACCATACGGCATCCCGGTGCCATATACTCGCCCCATTTGAGGGCTGATGCACCAAGGTAGAGATCCATGTCATCCATAACATTGAATTCACTGAGCACCAGAATGATGCGAGAAGCGAAGCGGCTCCACAAACAACAGCGATAGGCTGTTGCCATGTCAGCCCGGAAAGCGACCCCGGCGTGGATGGTTTTAATGTTGGAAGCGCCCAACTCCTGGAGCTCTTCAGCGACAAGGTTTTCTAAACCGCGGGAGGTAATTGCAAGAAAATGCTTCATGAGAATTCACGTGTGACAATAATGCGGGCGATTATACCGGAAAACCTCCGTTATCTCCCACTGTAAACCAACGAGATTTCCCTTTTTGTTGACCGTTATTTCCTGGCCAGACAATCTGGCAGGTTGAAATCTCATCAACAGTCACAGTCAACTTTCCTTCCACAGCACAAACAGCAGACGCAAATCCCCCAAGGATAGATATTCACAGGCTAGAGTCAGTGTTTCCCACAAGAAACATATAACATCACAGCCTTTGACTCCTTATAAACAAGGGCTGCCACTTAAAAACACACATTAATCATCACTAATTTTAGGCGTTAGAGAGGAAGTGAGCGCAAACTTATCCACAAGCAAAAGATGATCTGCTCTAGCCATTTTGAATGGGTATTCACCTATCTTTTGGTATATACCAGATATGTGTCCACCCTTTTAAAACAGGAAATTTGCGTGGATGTAACGCGAGTTCACTGTCGATTTGTGTCGCGATTTACAGGGAGGGAAAGCCAATTGAGATACTAAATTTGGAAACAATAAAGAGAGTTTATTGATCTAAATCACGCAGAAATATTGAGAAGGTGGAAAGAATCTAAGACAGGATATTCTTATTGAACAGACAAAAAAATGCGGCAACAGGTTGCCGCTATCTTAAATTTGAGAAGGGAAATTGACTAAAATGAAGCACTAAAGAACCCTGTTTACCCCACCATTGCATACGATGGGTCTGCGAGCATTTGTGCCGAAACAACGGCTACCCGATCGTTCATCACTTTTATCGGTTGGCAGAATTCCAAATTCTTACGTCCATCCAGTTGAAAAACTGATTCGCCGGCATACATACACAGGGAAGCACTGCCTGCATTCTCAACCAATAAAAAAGGTGCAGCACCAAATTTAGTTTGCAGCATCACCAACTCCCCCATCTCGGGTTCATAACCCTCTGACAGCGCCTCAAAAAACCAGCTTTTAGGAAGAATAGGCTTATGGTAGCGATAAGCGGCCACAGCATTGAGAGCTAATTCTGCTTTCCTGGGACCAGATAGAGGAAGATAGCGCACCGCTTCATTGAACGTTTGGTACAGTGATGCATCGTCAACAGTAAATGAATTGCTGATATACGCATCAGGAACCAGATCTTTTGCAGGCATCTGAACGCGGAAAACCATATCGTGTCCCAGGTCGAGCATTAAACTCTGACAGCTGTCATCGAAATACCACTTCCATGAGTTGTTAGGTTTTAACATGCTGCACTCCTGCACACGTTCGTTCAGACAATGATTTGAGACAGTCTCCGTCTCGAGGCTGACGATTTGCAAAAATGGACGACAAGGACATTTAACGGGAAGTGTAGATAGGTTGCTTAAAAAGAAAAAGGGGAAAGAAATCTCCCCTTTCTCACTAACATAGTTTCAATTTACAGCATTAAATGTTGGTCACAATATCCTTGACCAGATGTGGACCATGATAAATAAATCCGCTGTATACCTGCACCAACTCTGCACCGGCCATCATCTTTTCACGGGCTGCCATCGCTGAATCGATTCCGCCCACGCCAATGATTGGCAAAGCACCACCCAGTTCTTCGTGGAGGCGGCGAATAACTTCAGTGCTGCGGTTTTGCAAAGGACGACCACTCAGTCCACCGGCTTCGTTGGCATGAGGTAAGCCCTCAACCATACTGCGGTCCAGTGTGGTGTTGGTCGCAATCACCCCATCGACCTTATGGCGTACCAGTGCATCGGCCACCTGGACAAGTTCGTCGTCAGACATATCCGGTGCGATCTTCAATGCCAGAGGAACATACTTGCTGTATTTTTCAGCAAGTTCAGCCTGACGTGATTTCAATGCACCCAACAAATCATCCAATGCTTCGCCATATTGAAGCGAACGAAGTCCCGGCGTATTTGGCGATGAAATATTGGCTGCGATATAACCTGCATGCTGATATACCTTGTCCATGCAAATAAGGTAATCATCTTTGCCCTTCTCTATCGGTGTATCTTTGTTTTTGCCGATATTGATTCCGATAACGCCGTCGTATTTTGCTTTTTTCACGTTCTCTACCAACACATCAACACCCAGGTTGTTGAAACCCATGCGGTTGATAATGCCCTCAGCAGGAATAACGCGGAAAAGGCGTGGTTTGTCGTTTCCGGACTGGGCACGAGGGGTTACTGTACCCACCTCTACAAATCCAAAACCCATCGCACCAAACGCATCGATACATTCACCGTTTTTGTCCAGGCCGGCAGCAAGGCCAACAGGGTTCTTAAAGTGAATACCCATCACTTTCACTGGACGAGGAGGTAAAGATTGACGGTAGAAAAGATCGAGAGGAGTGCCGGTAAAGCGGGATAGATTTTTGATTGCTAAGTCATGTGCTTCTTCAGCATCCAAGCGGAAGATTGCCGTTCTGGCGAGGCGGTATAACATTGAACCTCCAATAAAAAAGCCCCGTATAAACGGGGCGTCATTATCTTCTTAAATTGGGATTAATTCAAATTCAACATCGATAATTCTCTTAGTGCCACAGAGAATTTCGCAAATTCATGGGTTGAACCCACTTTGAATTCAGCAATGATGCTGTCCCAACGGCGAACCGGAACATGGTGTTCAGCCACCCAGTTTTCAAAACCGGCTTCAGCACTGTCTTTGTCATCCATCCCCCTAAGGATCCTTGCTGTAATTTGGCGTTGTTGCCAATCCAGGTCTTCACGGAAAGATGCTCGTGCGAGTGCCTGCCAATGGTTCTCCACTGACTGGTTGTTAATTTGCTGCAAGAACCAGTGCAGTTGCAGCGAATCTCCCACCACAAAGTAGAGACGGGTTACTAGTTCAAAGGACTTTCCAAGTTCCTGGGAAACCTGAGCCAAATCCAGCGCAGAATAAAGGCTGGTCAACTGGCACACGTTGTTAGCAAGAGACTTAGGTACGCCCTGATCCACCAGTGCTTTCGCCTGTTCTTCATGCTCCTGAACTTCTACCGGCTCAAGATAGGTTTCTATATTGCTGAGCATGTTATTGATTGCCGGACGGAAGAAATCAACCTGCTCTTCAATAGAGTGCCCTTTCGGTATGTTCCGCAAGATCCACCGAGTGGTCCGGCGCAGCATCCTACGGGAACTGAACAAGATATTGTATTGCACCCCGGCAGGTACCTTGTTGTCCAGAGCCCTCACTTCGTCAAAGATCTTTCCAAACTCAAAGATTTCCCGGGCAATGGCATAGGCAGCAGCAATCTCAGCAACACTTTCACCGGTTTCATCGTGCATTCGTGTTGTGAAATTAAAGCCCATCTCATTCGACATCTGATTCGCCAGGCAAGTCGCGATTATCTCAGACCTCAGAGGGTGGTCTTCCATCTCCTTACGATAGTTACGTTGTAACTCTTGTGGGAAGTAAGCCGGTAGCATCTTTCCAAAGAACGGGTCATTGGAAATCGCATCTGTTACCAACTGCTCCTTAAGTACCATCTTGCCGTAAGCAACCAGCACCGCAAGTTCAGGCCTTGTCAAACCATAACCGGTGCGCTGTCTTTCATACAAGGTGTCATCATCCGGCAGGTATTCCAGGGCGCGATCCAGTTTCCCCTCTTTCTCAAGGTAATGGATAAAGCGGATCTGTTCTTTTAACAGGGCAACCTGCTGGCTTTGCGTGACAGATATCGACTCACTCTGGCAATATGCGTCATCAAGCACAATATCCGACACTTCATCTTCCATCTTCACCAGAAGTTCGTTGCGCTTCTTCATCGTGAGGTCACCATTGGCAACCAGGCTGTTGAGCAGGATCTTGATATTGACTTCATTGTCCGAACAGTCAACGCCACCTACGTTATCGGTAAAGTCGGTGTTAACCCTGCCGCCATTCATGGCAAACTCCATACGGCCGAGCTGTGTCAGTCCAAGGTTGCCCCCCTCCCCGACGATCTTGGCCCCAAGTTCGCCACCATTAATGCGTAATCCATCATTTGCACGGTCACCGACATCGGCATGGCTCTCACTGGATGATTTCACATAGGTACCGATACCGCCGTTCCAAAGCAGATCCACATTCATTTTCAGGATCGTCTTGATCAAGTCGTTCGGAGCCATCGTTTTTGTCCGGGTACCCAGCATTTTCTGGATTTCCGGTGTAAGGCTAATGGATTTGGCTTTACGGGAGAAAATACCTCCACCTTTGGAAATCAACTTGGCGTTATAGTCTTCCCAGCTTGAGCGAGGCAGTTTAAACAAACGATCCCTTTCAACCCATGACTTGGCTGAATCAGGATTTGGATCGATGAATATATGAAGGTGATTAAAAGCGGCCTGCAGGCGAATATGCTTCGACAGCAGCATACCATTGCCAAATACATCCCCGGCCATGTCTCCAATTGCCACACAAGTGAAGTCGGTGTTCTGGCAATCGATTCCTATTTCCCGGAAGTGACGTTTTACTGATTCCCATGCACCACGGGCAGTGATTCCCATCTTCTTGTGGTCGTACCCATTTGAACCACCAGATGCAAACGCATCACCAAGCCAGAAATCATATTCAGCAGAAACCGAGTTCGCCAGATCAGAGAAGGTGGCAGTCCCTTTATCTGCGGCTACAACCAGGTAAGGGTCATCCTCATCATGACGAACAACATTCACCGGTGGGACAACTTTGCCTTCCTTGATGTTGTCCGATACGTCAAGAAGACCACGAATGAACATCTGGTAACAACGCTGGCCTTCGGCAAAAATTTCATCACGTCCGCTCAGGGAATGCTGTTTCTTACAAACAAAGCCCCCTTTGGCACCTACCGGGACGATAACAGTGTTCTTAACCTGCTGTGCTTTCACCAGCCCAAGGATTTCAGTGCGGAAGTCTTCCTGACGGTCAGACCAGCGTAGCCCACCCCGGGCAACCTTGCCCCCTCGAAGGTGAACACCTTCAACATCCGGCGCATAAACAAAAATTTCATACGCTGGAACAGGTTGCGGGATCTCAGGGATCTCTGTTGGTTGCAGTTTTAGTGAAAGGTAGTGTTTTGGGTTGCCTTGTTCATCTCTCTGGTAGAAATTCGTCCGCAATGTAGCCTGGATCATTTCAAGGTAACGGCGAACGATACGGTCATCGTCCAGACTCTCAACTTCATCCAGAGCTGAATTAATATCGTTGATCACGCCATTCAGCTTGGTTTGGGAGAACTTCTGTGACGGATCAAAGCGGACTACAAACAGTTCCACCAGCATCTTGGCAAGATGGGGGTAACTGTTAACAGTTTCTTCGATATAAGCCTGACTGAATGGGAAGCCAACCTGACGCATGTAACGCGCATAGCTTCTCAGGATGGTGACTTCTCGCCCACTTAAACATGCACCCAAAACAAGCCGGTTAAATCCGTCATTTTCCAGCTCACCTTCCCAAATTGAGGCGAATGCATCCTGGAACAATTCACGGGCTTGCGCCAGGTCAAAGCCTTGGCTGGAGCTGTGCAACATTGAGAAATCGAGGATCCAATACACGCTGCCTTGTACGGTCAGGATCTCATACGGGGATTCACCAATAACCCTCAAACCCAGGTTTTCCAGCATTGGCATCACATCAGAAAGGTGGATAGGCTCGTCTTTTTTGAACAGCTTGAGCTTTACCACTTTTGAATCAGCGGATTCTTCCTGCGGTCGGTAGAACAGCATATCAAGCTTTTTAGTGTCACTCAGTCTTTCAAGACGCTCGATATCTGCAACGGCGGATCCTGGCAAAGTGGCATCTTTGTAGGCTCTGGGGAACGCATTTTGATAGCGTTTTGCAATGGGAGTTCCTTTGTTCTCGCCGAAGTTTGCTATCACCGCTTCTTGAAGGCGATCATCCCAGGTCGATGCCGCCTCAGAAAGATCCTGCTCGATCTTTTTCACATCTACATCGAAATTATTGTTATCTACGCGGACAATATAATGCGTTCTTGCCAGCGGGCTTTCAGAAAAGAAGGTGTTAAATTCTACTTCCTGCTCAGACCCAAAATGTTGTTTAAGGATCCTTTGAGTCTGACGGCGGAGTTCGGTGTTGTAGCGTTCCCTGGGAACAAAGACCATGCAGGAGAAAAACCGGCCAAACGGATCGCGGCGAACAAACAGCCTTACAACATCCCTGTCCTGGGAGCGGACGATCCCCATCCCCACATTGAGCATCTCATACTCATTTGCCTGGAACAGTTCATCACGTGGGTAATTTTCGATAATGTTGGCCAGGGCTTTCCATGAATGGGAACCGTCATAGTAACCGCTCATTTCCAGAATGCGGCGTACCTTGTTGCGAAGCAAAGGGATCTGGCTGGTAATTTGGTTGTATGCAGAAGAGGCATAAAGGCCGGTAAACCTGTGCTCACCGATAACCTGCCCATCATCATCAAATACTTTAACGCCTATATAGTCAACATAGGCCGGACGGTGAACCCGGGATTTGCTGTTGCTTTTTGTGAGAACCAAAAGCTCCTGTTTACGCGCTTCAATCCGGGCGGACTCAGGTAAACTGGAAAGAAGTACCGGGCCATGTTTGTCTTTGGATGCAAGTCCCAACCCCTGCCCTTTGGTAGGCCGGAGTTCAAAATCACCCTCGATAGCAACAAGGTCAAATTTCTGGTAACCAAGGAATGTAAAGTTGTTTTCAGAAACCCAGTTAAGGAATTCAACAGCTTCATCCTTCCGGGATTTTTCCATTGGTACCTTGGCTTTTTTCAACTCCTTGGAAACGCTAATCATACGCTCACGCATAACCTGCCAGTCATCAGTGACAAGTTTGACGTCCTTAAGCGATCCACGGATTTCATCTTCCAGGCGCGTCATCTCTTTACGATCAGACATTCTGTCCACTTCAATATGGAACAGCGTCTGAAGTTTACCGTTCTCCCCGCCTATGTCAGTAATGATATTCTTGTTGTCTTTTAGAACTTTGTGAGGACCACTCAGCATTAAATGACTGGTAACGTCCAGACGCTTCAGCGCCATACGGACAGAATCAACGAGGAATGCGCAGTCGGGCGTGAGAATTTCAACAATCGTATGGGTAGATTGCCAACCGTTTCCAGCCAGAGTTGGGTTATAAACCTTAACGACAATTTCTTCCTGATCGTGTTGGTTTAATAAATGCCAAAGACTTAGAACGGCACCATATAAATCTGATTCGTTGCGTGCTAATAAATCTTCGTCGGATATTTGCTCTAAAATCCTTTTTGCAAGCGTTTCGACAACGGGTTGTTGAACCTTGTCAATCTTTCCTTTGATCAACTCATAAACTTTTTCCAAAAGCACCGGGATGATAGGGTCACGCACGGTCATGGTGAGGAACTCCGTAGTTTTTATTTATCACTTTGAGTATAGAGGCGAATTTGCGCAGCAACGCATTAACATTGTAGTGACAAACTACACTTTTGCGTTACTGGAATTTTCTTCTACGGAGAGTGGAAATTTAATTATGTGACAGTGGTATGAGTTTAGGTAATCAGTTCAAGGCTCTGAAACTTGTTGTAATTATCAGTAATTAGTCTGAATCGGCCCCGGATACCCGAGTAAGTCAAATAGGGGCGAAAATGCGATGCGGGTAATTGAATTCTCAGCCCCTCATCTGTCGTAACTAATACACTCGATGCGTGACCAGAATAATAATTCTGATAATCCGAATAGCTAACTGATATACGGAAATAGTACTGCTTCATTATTTATAAAAGGCTGCCTTTCAGCAGCCTTTCCTTTTAATTTCTCTATCAAAATTGTGTGGCAAATTATGCATTCAATGCTTTGTCAATTTTCTCAAAGAGATCTTTTGCAAGATTATCAAGAACAGAGAGTTTTTCCAGTTCAGCTCGCATCATGCCCTGTCGGGCAACGTCAAATCGCCGGAACTTGAGCAATGGGTCGATAAGGCGTGAAGCAACCTGAGGGTTTGACGTGTTTAATTCCGTCAGTACTTCAGCCAGGAACTTGTATCCCGAGCCATCCTTTGCATGAAAATGAACAGGGTTGTTGTTGCAGAAAGAGCCAACAAGACTGCGGGTACGGTTTGGGTTTTTGATATCAAATGCCGGATGTGACATCTGTACCCGGATGTTTTCCAGAGCATTTGCTGCCGGATTGGTACCCTGCAGGATGAACCATTTGTCCATCACCAGGCCATCCTTCTCCCATTTGCCGCTGAAATCTTTCATCAGCGCCTCACGGCAATTCAACTCCGAGGTATTGGCTGCAGTCATTGCGGCAACAGTATCTGTCATGTTGTCTGCATGTGTATATTGTGCTTCGACCAACTCATTACCCTGTTCTGTGCCAGCCAGGTAATTCAGACACAGGTTGCGCAGAGTGCGTTTACCAATAGATGAGTGTTCAATGGAATACTCAGCTTGTTTTAGCGCTTGGTACAGCGCAGAAAACTCATCTTTCATTTCCTGGGCAAAACGCTGTTTGATAGCACTGCGAACAGAATTGATGGCATCAACATCAACCACTTCGAACCAACCGCCAATTTCATTCTCACTTGGCAACGTCAGGACTTCTGCAACCAATGCCGGATCGATTTCTTTGTCCAGTAACACACCACGGAACGCATCAATCAAAGACTCGGGAATATTCAACGCTTCCCCGCTTTGAACTTTCAAAACATTCGCTTTGATGTGTTTCGCCAGCAACATTTGGCCAGCATCCCACCGGGCAAACTCGTTACGGGCATGTACCATCAAAAATTGAAGTTCTTCATCACTTGCGTCGTAGTGGAGTTTCACTGGTGCCGAGAATTCACGCAACAGAGACAAATAAGGCTTGGTCGCCACATTTTCGAATACAAACGTCTGCTCTGTTTCCTTCAGGCTCAGTACATTAGAAATCACCTTTCCGTTACACTGTAACTCAATAACTTTTCCGGTGTTATCGTACAATTCCACGTCCACAGGAATGTGAAGTGGCTGTTTCTCTTTCTGATCGGAAGTCGCCGGTGTGTCCTGTCTCAGTGTCAACGCAAAGGTTTTTTCTTCGCTGTTGTATTCAGCTTTAACGCTCACTACCGGTGTACCGGATTGACTGTACCAACGGCGGAACAGGGAAAGGTCAATACCTGACGCATCTTCCATCGCCAGAACGAAATCATCACAGGTGGCAGCCGTGCCATCATGTCGTTCAAAGTAGAGACGCATACCCGCCTGAAAATTCTCTTCTCCAAGCAGTGTGTGCATCATACGAATAACTTCACTCCCCTTCTCATAGACAGTCAGGGTGTAAAAGTTATTCATCTCAATGACTTTTTCCGGACGAATTGGGTGAGCCATTGGACTTTCATCTTCGGCAAACTGAGGGCCGCGAATGATGCGTACATTATTGATCCGGTTAACCGCGCGAGAACCCAAGTCCGAAGAAAATTCCTGGTCACGGAACACGGTCAAGCCTTCTTTCAGGCTCAGCTGGAACCAGTCACGGCAGGTAACCCGATTCCCCGTCCAGTTGTGGAAATACTCATGACCAATGACAGACTCGATTCCCAGGTAGTCGTTGTCTGTCGCTGTCTTGTCGTTTGCCAATACAAACTTGGAGTTGAAAACATTAAGCCCTTTGTTCTCCATTGCCCCCATGTTGAAGAAATCCACGGCAACAATCATGTAGATATCAAGGTCATATTCCAGACCGAAACGCTCCTCGTCCCACTTCATCGCATTTTTGAGGGACGTCATTGCGTGGGGTGCTCTGTCCAGATTTCCCTTGTCTACAAAAATTTCCAGCTCCACATTACGCCCGGATACAGTGACAAAGTTGTCGCGCAGCACATCGAAGTCACCAGCGACCAGTGCAAACAGGTAAGAAGGCTTCGCATGCGGATCTTCCCATTTCACCCAATGGCGGCCTGAGTCCAAATCACCGGATTCAACCCGGTTGCCATTGCTTAGCAAATAAGGGAATGCCCCTTTATCAGCTTCAACCCGCGTGGTGAATTTTGCCAGTACATCAGGGCGGTCGAGGTAGAACGTTATACGACGGAAACCCTCCGCTTCGCATTGAGTACAGAACGCATCCCCTGACTTGTACAAACCTTCAAGTTTGGTATTGCCCGCTGGGTTGATCTCTGTTTTTACGGTGAGAGTGAATGACTCGGGAACATTGTTGATGGTAAGAGAATTTTCGGTAGTAGAGTAATCACCCCACTCACTGCCATCGATCTGAAGTGAAACAAGTTTTAGGTCTTCCCCATCAAGCACCAGGGTAGTTGCATCTTGGTTTTGCTTGATTACCCGGCTGACTGCCGTAACGACTGTTTGTGTATCGTCGAGAATAAAATCGAGATCAATATGGGTAATAGTAAAATCAGGAGATGTGTAGTCTGCGCGGTACTTAGCAGAAGGTTGATGACTCATTGTTGTATCCTTTTAAAACGGGAAGGCTTACGGACATTTTATTTCTGTGCTTTAGTCGCAAAAGCTTAACGTAATAGATTTGGGCAAATACGCCATTTTCAACTCGGTTAACAGTTAATATCCATCTCTTAAGCATAGAAAGCAAAATTTTTTCTTGGTTTGCGGCAACATATCGGAAACGGTTTTAACACCATTCTAAACAGGTGGTGAATAATCAGTCAGCATTGCTGTTGTAAAACAACAAATGGCATACAAACTGCCTGTAAGAGTGCTGTTGGCTAGTTAAATTTGCCTGAATTTACGGTATGATTGCGGGCTAGTTTCAGTGTTATATCACATTTAGGGGCGTAAACCGGGCATGACAACCCCAATCATTACTTCTCTGTTGGATACAGATGTTTATAAGTTAAACATGCAACAGGCTGTTTTCCATCTGTATCCAGAGGTTCCTGTTGAAGCGGAGTTCCATTGTCGCAGTAGCGAAGATCTACGTTATTTGATCCCCGCCCTGAAGGAACAGGTTGCAATGATGGCTGAGCTGACGTTCAGTCCGGAAGAGCTCGCGTATCTTTCCAGTCTGGGGTTATATCAGCAAGATTACCTGGATTGGCTACAAACTTTCCACCTTGATGCCAGCCAGGTCGAAATTAAAGAGCAGGACGGTCAGCTCGCAATCCGGATTGCGGGTCTTTGGCGTGATGTCATCCTGTGGGAAGTACCGCTTTTAGCGATTATTTGTGAGTTACGTTGTCACCACTCTTATCCGTTTAGCACGGCTTCTCAAGCGGTTGAGCGACTTCAATATAAGATTGAAAAGCTTTTTGCTACCGGCAACGATCTCAACCAGTTTTCGGTAATCGACTTCGGTACCCGTCGGCGTTTTTCTAAAGAAGTTCACTGGGCCATTGTCGATCATCTTCGCAAGCACTTCCCCCACTTCATTGGTACCTCCAATCTTGAGCTTGCAAAGGAGTTCGGGCTGCAACCTTTTGGAACCCAAGCGCATGAATGGTTCCAGGCCCATCAACAGCTAAGTGGTGATCTTGCAGATTCACAACTCCTTGCGCTAAACCGCTGGCTTCAGGCCTACCCTGACAAATTGGGTATCGCACTTACAGACTGCATCAACATGGATGCATTTCTCCGCGACTTTGGTACCCACCTGAGCGAAACTTTTTCTGGGCTTCGCCATGACAGCGGCGATCCTATCTCGTGGGGTGAAAGAGCAATAGAACATTACCAATCTCAGGGCATCAACCCAATGGAGAAGATATTGGTATTTTCTGACAGCCTGACACTGGAAAAAGCAGCAACTATTTATAACCATTTTAATGGCAGAGTTAATACTTCATTCGGTATTGGCACCCAACTTACATGCAATTTGCCGGATGTAAAGACGCTGAATATTGTTCTGAAGTTGGTAAGCTGCAACGGTAAGCCTGTAGCCAAAATTTCAGATGAGCCAGATAAGTCGATCTGTCGAGATGAACAATACCTGTCCGAGTTACGCCAGGCATTCAACATCGCTTAACTGAGCAACATCAAAAAAGCCGCTGTCACAACAGCGGCTTTTCCTTCATGAACTTAGCGTTATTCAGTTTTTTCGTTCCATCACCATTTCAGCGTCAGAAATTGCATCAGTTAAAGTCAATGTATTTGCACTGAGTTCAAATGTGGTTTCCTGTTGCCCGTCCGGATAAAGAAGAATCAGGTTTTCACCTTCCAAAAAGTAAATCCCTCTATGGACAGCCTGGTTTCCTTGCTTGTCGTTAACTTTGGCAGAAAACAAAAAGTCTGGGCGAAGATTGATTGAAAAATGTGTACCCTTCTCTATATCACTGCCGTATACAATTTTACTAATCCACAAACCTGATAATTGTGCAGGAAGCAGTTTTGTAAAGCTAATACCCTGAAGCTGGAGTTTGTTGTGGCTGAGTTTGTATTGGTGTTGTTGACCCTGACCAAATTCATCATTCAGTACCAAGGCGCTTTCATCAATTGAATACTTTCCTTTCAAGCGTTCAGTTTTTCCATTTCGGTGCAACAGCGTAAACTGAAACGTGTCTTCCGAAGAAAAACTGATACTCAACGCCTTGTAATCTTTCACATCTTCAGTAGTGGTTGATTGATCCTGACTAAACCAGTACCAATCTCCTATCAACAACGGAAAGTCCAACTGGGTCAAGTCCCCTGCTTTTGCCGGCAAAGCCGCCAACCCCAGAAAAAGCACCCCTACAATAAATTTCATACGCCCTCCAGAGTTTCTGGCTTACTCTTTAAGCGTAGCGAATTGTGACAAATTTGTAGCAAACCCGAAGAAAATAAATGAATTCATATTCATAAAAAAAGGCCCCTCATAGAGGGGCCTTAAGATAGGTAGATCTATTTTCGCCGACGTTATCAACCAAGTTTCGACATATCGAGCGTAATCGCGACAGCTTCATCTAAATATGCATCTGGCGCCTCATAATCTTTAGGAATATCTTCCAAAGATTTGAACTCAGGTTTACCTTCCGCTTTTTGACGCGCGTTAATTCGGGATAGTCGTTGCACATCTTCCTGATCACGTTCAGCAATTCGCGCTTTTTCGTTCAGGGAGATGGCATTGATATCTTTCTCTGCCTTGTACTTTGCAATGTCATCAAGGATAAATCCAAACTCACGGTCTGAAGCAATGCGCTTTTCATGCATTGCCTTCAACTGCGAGATTTCGCCCTGAAGTTCATCCACCTTTTTGTACTTAGCCGCGCCAATGCTGTCCCACGGAAGAGCGTTGTCTTCAACACTCTCGCCAGTTTCTTCATGGGAAACCGCTGTTGGGAAAGCAATGTCTGGCACAACACCCAGGTTTTGCGTACTTCCACCATTTATCCGGTAGAATTTCTGGATGGTGTACTGAACATAACCCAGTTCTTTGTCAAACAGATCATAGATATGGTTCAGTGAACGGTGCTGTTGAACAGTACCTTTACCGAATGACTGCTCTCCGACAATGACTGCACGGCCATAATCTTGCAACGCAGCAGCAAAAATTTCTGAAGCTGAAGCACTGTAGCGATTTACCAGTACGGTCATTGGGCCGTTGTATGCGATTTGGTCATCGCTGTCACTGCCAACTTTGACACGTCCATAGCTGTCACGAACTTGAACCACCGGACCGCTGTTAATGAACAGACCGGTCAATGCCGTGGCTTCACTTAACGCCCCACCACCATTGTTACGGAGATCCATAACAATACCGCTGACACCTTTACCATGAATTTCCTTCAACAGTTTCGCTGTATCCTGGGCAAGTCCGACATAGAAGCTTGGTACATTCAGTACTGCGACTTTCTTGCCGTTTTGCTCAATGATTTCATACTTGACTGCACGGTCTTCGAGGCGAATTTTGTCACGGGTAATCGTTACGGTGTAACTAGTAGCATTTGATCCTTCAGGCAGAATGTTGAGAATCACATCCGTACCTTTCGGGCCTTTAATCAGTTGTACAACGTCGTCCAAACGCCAACCAACAACATCCACCATCTCCTTGTCATCCTGGGCAACGCCGATAATTCGGTCACCCGGTGCAAGCTTCTTGGATTTGGCCGCAGGGCCACCAGCCACAAGAGAGCGAATAATGGTGTAATCATCTTCGCTCTGCAAAACCGCACCGATGCCTTCCAGAGAAAGGTTCATTTCCGACTGGAACGTTTCTGCGTTACGGGGAGACAGGTAACTGGTATGTGGGTCGATCTGACGGGCGAAGGCGTTCATGTAGATTTGAAAAACATCTTCGCTGTGAGTCTGAGTCAATCGCTTAAGCGCATTGTTGTAGCGTTTCGCCAGAGTCTCTTTTATCTCTTCATCCGTTTTACCGGCAAGTTTGAGATTCAGCGCGTCATATTTCACCCGCTTACGCCAGATTTCATCTAAAGTCGCTTGGTCTTCTGCCCAAGGCATTTCACTGCGATCGAGAGTAATACTCTCGTCCTTGGCGAAATCAAAGGGCTGGTCAAGGACTTCAAGGGCATAGTCGTAACGGTCAAATCGCTTACGCTGTACGTAGTCAAAAATCTGGTATGCCGCAGAGGTCTGACCGTCTACCAGCTGATTATCAAACTGGTCTTTCCAAGCCGACAGTTTATTTACGTCTTGCTGCGTAAGAAAACTGCGGTTGAAATCCAACATTTCCAGATAACGGTCAAAGATTTGCTCTGAGAAGGCGTCGTTGAGATCAAAGCGTTTGTAGTGAGAACGCGTAAAGCGTGAGGCTACCCGCTTGCTTGCGGTAGCATGCTGTGGTTCAGCATGCAAAACCGGCAATTCGTCGGACGAGTAATTCGGCTCCAACGCATACGCTGACGAAGCCAGAGCTATACCGGCAGCCAGCAGGGAATAACGGAATCGACAAATCATGCGTCGTGCGTTCTCCTAATGTAATTTAAAGGCTCAGGTGCTCTGCTTTTACTACCATGGTCAAACCATTGGTAAGGCGAACACGCACCTCGTTTTTGTTAACTTCAACGATTTGAGCCGGTGTCTGACCTTTACCCATGCTGACGTTAACTTGCTTACCAATTACCAGATCTTCGCTCGTAACAGCGCGAGTAGTAACGGTTTTTTTCGCTTGTTCGCTTTTAACAGTATGGGCAGGTTTACGACGAGGTGCATTCTGACGATCATTATTGCGTGGTCGATCAGACTGTGGTTTGCCAGATTTCGCTGGCTTTTTACCTTCACCACCTTGCTTGCGAGCCTGTGCGTCTTTTGCACGTTGCTCTTTGGCTTTTTCTTTACGACGCTCTGCAGCCTTGGCTTTGCTTTCTTCCAGGGCCTTGCGTGCATGCTCAATGTGTTCTTCTTCAAGCTCACCACACGCATTACCATCCAAGTCAACACGAACTGCGCCAGGCTTAACACCATGCAGATAACGCCAGGATGAAGTGTATTGACGAAGTGCAGCACGCAGTTGAGTCTTACTTACGCGAGTATCACCATCAAGACGAGCAGCAAGATCTTCGAAAATACCGATTTTCAGGGGCTTAGCTTCGCCCTCTACGGAAAAGCAGTTTGGAAATTGTTCGGCGATATAAGCGATAACCGCCTTACTGTTTGTGAGTTTTTCAGTGTTTTCCATTATGTTACCTGGAGGTTTGCAATTTTTATTGCAAACAGAGTTACTTAGGGAATGTTGCGCCTATTATAGAGTGTACAGTTTTAAAAAACACCTCAGCGCAGCTATTTACAGGTGAATTTGCAGCGTCCTGACAAGTTCAGTAAGCCCTTTTTCATCCTGTTCATCAAATCTGGCATAACTAGGGCTATCAATATCGAGCACACCGATCAATGCATCACCCGCCCTAAGGGGTAAAACAATTTCGGAATTGCTGGCTGCATCACACGCAATGTGCCCTTCAAATCGATGAACATCTTCAACACGTTGCACCGAATCTGTAGCAAACGCAGTGCCGCAGACTCCAACGCCGGCTGGAATTCTGACACAGGCTGGTTTTCCCTGAAACGGGCCAAGAACAAGCTCTCTACCATCAAACAGATAAAATCCAACCCAATTGATATCTTCCAGCGACATGTTCAACAGCGCGCTGATATTGGACAGGTTTGCAATCCTGTCTTTTTCACCTTCCACAAGCGCGGTAGCCTGCTTGGTTAGAGTTTGGTAAAAAACCGATTTGTTTTCCATAACGCGCGTGTTCCTTTAAAGTTAAGAATTAAATGCTGTTACTTTCGCGAACTGCCAAGTACCAGCAGATTTCTTTTACCAAGTTTGGCAACCATAGTTATTTCGACTGCCAGATAACCATAACCTGCAGCAATATCACTTATGAGAGGCGTATGATTAACTGGAACTGGCTCAAGTCTCAAGCGTTAATTCACAGGAAAAGGCTGATTGCGGCAAACATCATCGCAATTGTCGCTACTTTAATCAGCGTCCCTATTCCCCTGTTGATGCCCCTCATGGTGGATGAAGTGCTGCTCGGCCAGCCAGGTCAGGGAATTCAGGTTATGAATTCACTGCTTCCCCAACAGTTCCACAATTCTGCGTCTTATATTACCGTCATTTTGCTTGCCGTAATTTTCATGCGTATTGCAAGCCAGGTTCTCAATATCCTCCAGAGCCGCCAGTTTACACTTGCAGCCAAAGACATCAGTTTCAGGATTCGTCAGCTTCTTATTGAAAAACTCTACCGCATCAGTATGCGGGAATTTGAGGTCCGTGGCAGTGGTGGCATGACGTCCCATTTGGTGACAGATGTAGAAACCGTTGACAGGTTTCTGGGCCAGACACTCAGCAAATTTATTGTCAGTCTCCTCACCGTCACCGGTACCGCAATCATATTACTCTGGCTGGATTGGCGTCTGGGACTGTTCATCCTGCTTCTGAATCCCATTATTATTTTCGTAAGTCGTAAAATCAGTGCCCGGGTGAAACACCTCAAGAAAAAAGAAAATGAATCTTTTGAAAAATTCCAGCAAAAACTGGTCGACACGCTTGATGGCCTCTACCAACTCCGAGCAGCCAATCGAGAGCGTGCTTACCTCCAAAAGCTAAAGGATTCCGCCGAAGATATTCGCTTCAGTGCTGACAAATATGCCTGGCAATCCGAAGCCGCCGGAAGGCTCTCATTTTTAATGTTCCTTATCGGGTTCGAAGTATTCCGGGCCGTTGCTATGCTGATGGTTTTGTTCAGTGATCTGACCATCGGGCAGATTTTTGCCGTGTTTGGATATCTCTGGTTCATGCTCTCCCCGGTTCAGGAGCTGTTGGGCATCCAAATCGAGTGGTACAGCGCAAAAGCCGCGATAGGCAGGTTAAACGCCGTATTGGATATTGAGGAAGAAGAGCAGCCCAAGGGCGATATCAACCCGTTCTCCGATTCCGAGCAGGCAGGTATCACGATTGACAATGTCTTTTTTGCTTATGACAGTGACAAACAAGTACTTGATGGAATGAGCCTTGTTGTACCGGCAGGCAAGCGGGTTGCGTTGGTTGGAGCAAGTGGAGGCGGAAAATCAACACTCATTCAGCTGTTGCTTGGGCTCTACCAACCACAGGCAGGAGATATCCGCTATAACGGGATATCGATGACGGAGACGCCTTTACGACATATCCGGACGAATGTAGCTGTTGTTCTCCAGCATCCGGTTATGTTTAACGATACGTTGCGTGCAAACCTCTGCCTTGGGGAAGAATTCGATGATGACCGGTTATGGCATGCCCTTTCCATCGCCCAGCTTGATGATGTCGTCCCACTTCTGACTGATGGCCTTGATACCCTGATCGGTCGTAATGGAATGAGGTTGTCGGGCGGGCAACGCCAGCGCGTCGCTATTGCCCGTATGGTTTTGTCCAACCCTAAAATAGTCATCCTGGATGAAGCTACCTCGGCACTTGACACTCTGACGGAATCTCGGCTGCACACTGCCTTGAACCAGTTTTTAAACGGACGCACCACACTAGTTGTTGCCCACAGGCTGTCAGCCGTCCAACAAGCTGATATCATCTATGTTTTAGAAGACGGCCGGGTGTCGCAAAAGGGAACTCACCGCGAACTGGTCTCGCAACAAGGTGCTTACCAGACACTTTATGGCAATCAATCGGTGTCCGGTAACCAGGCTGATCCGGATAACCGGAGTATTTCCGACGTATCAGGGCTATAGGTTCACGTTCTATGTACAGTATCCGTTGTCCCGGATGTGATTTGCATGTCCTTCAACATGCAATCAAACCGGGTGAGTCTATGCGCTGTCCCCGCTGTGATGTGCGTCTTGCAAAATTCTACAGCAGCAGTTTGTATGCCGAGCTGGCGCTTGCACTTACCACTATCATTCTGGCAGTACCGGCATACTATTTCCCGCTGATCACGATTGATTTGTTCAGTGCGATGATTCCAGCCAGCGTGCTGACTGGCACAATCACTCTTTTTTCTACATTTCCGTTTATCGCTGCACTGGTTCTGTTTTGCAGTGTTATCGCCCCCGTCGTTTATTCCCTGGGAGTCATAGGTGCCTACACATCACTGCACTTCCACAGTAAAGACTGGCTGCGGCGCAGCCTCAATATCACCAGTCAGTTAAAATACTGGGTTATGGCAGATGTATTCCTTATCAGCCTTGCCATCTCATGTTTTAAAGTCAAAGACTACGCAGAGATCTTTGTCGGTCCAGGCCTGTACTGCTTTGTCATTCTTCAGGTGGTTTACTCGCTGCTTCTATCCCGTTTCAGCACACGCCGAATCTGGAATGCTTACCAACAAGAAAGTGACAACACTGAGATTGAGGGCAACCTAATCAGTTGCCACCACTGCAGCGAAAACAACCCAATCGATGCAACTTCCTGCCAGCGCTGTGGCTCCACACTGCATACACGCGAACCATTAAGCATCCAGAAAACCTGGGCCTACCTGATTTCTGCCACAGTGTTTATTTTTCCGGCAAACCTGTTCCCAATCTCCATCCTGCTGACGAATGGCAAGCGGCTGGAAGATACCATTTTTTCAGGTGTTGCCAGTTTGATTAAAAACGGTATGACAGGTATTGCCATTATTATCTTCACTGCGAGCATTATCGTCCCTGTAGCTAAAATCCTTGGACTTGGCTTTATCTTATTTTGTATACATACCCGCAATCGTGTTTATCAGCGGTTTGAGATGAAGCTCTATGGCATTGTCCAGTGGATTGGAAAGTGGTCGATGATGGACCTTTTCGTCATCGCCCTGATGGTTGCATTGATTGACCGTGGACAGATTCTCGATTTTACCCCAGGCCCAGGTGCAGTTGCGTTTGGATTGGTGGTAGTGCTGACAATGCTCGCTGCTGAGAGCCTGGATTCTCGTTTAATATGGGATAAAAATGAATAACAACGACGCCGAAATATACCAACCCGTAGTCAAGAAGAGCCGGGGAATATCCCCTCTGTGGCTGTTACCTGTACTTGCCTTCGCGCTGGCCGGCTGGCTGCTATACAACGCAATGAACAGTGCCGGTGAACCGATCAAGATTTATTTTAAAGATGCACAGGGGCTGGTACCCGGTCGCACTGTTATCCGCTATCAGGGTCTTCAGGTCGGCATGGTCCGAAATGTGACACTGTCACAGGATTTGATCAGTATTTATGCGGATGCCGAAATTTACCCGGAAGCCACAAAGCTTCTGGTCAAAGACACAGAGTTCTGGTTGGTCAAACCCAAAGCCACTGTCACAGGTATCAGTGGCCTTGATGCCCTGGTGTCCGGTAACTATATTGCTGTCGCTCCGGGTAAATCCAAAGAGGAATCAACCGTATTCACAGCCGTTGATGAGCCGGTTAACAGCGCCGCACGGGATGGAGGCCTGGATGTAAAATTGCTCGCACCGGATTTGGGTTCCCTCTCAGTAGGCTCTCAGATTTATTACAAGAAAATTCCCGTTGGTGAGGTATTCAATTACCGACTTACCCCTGACAATAAGTCAGTGGAAATCTACGCCAACATAGAACCTCAGTATAAAGAGCTGGTTAAGAGTGACTCCCGGTTCTGGAATGTCAGCGGGGTTGCCGCCCAGGTCGGTTTTGATGGCATAAACGTACAGTTTGACAGCCTGTCAGCCTTGATTGGCGGCGCTATTGCGTTTGACTCCCCGCAGAATGGCAGCCCCAGCGTAGAAGGCGGGATGTACACTCTCTATTCTGATATCAACAGTGCCCAACGCGGTGTCAGGATTAAGATTGACCTGCCTAAACGCCATAACATCCGGCCAAAAGGTGCCCCTATCATGTACCAGGGGCTGGAAATTGGCCGCGTCGACGATATTGAAGCCAATAAACAGCGCGGAACATCCACTGCCCTTGTCGACATCGACCCAAGCATGGCAGACCTGCTGAAAACAGGAACCAAATTCATACTTGAGGTTCCTGAAGTCGGATTGACTGAGTTCCGCAATATTTCCAATATCGTTACTGGCAACTACCTCACACTGGTACCCGGTCAAGGTAAACCCAGCCGCGACTTTGTTGCCATTTCCCGCCAACAGCAAATCAGCGAAGAACCCGGTACCCTCCACGTCAAACTGGATGCCCGGGATGCCTATGGTATCAAGGAGAATACCAAGGTAATCCACCGGGGTATTGAAGTAGGTTTCATTGACCGTGTCGGCCTCGCTGACGGCGAAGTCGAGATGACCGCGGTTATCTATCACCAGTACGCACATCTGGTCCGCAAAAAAAGCCAGTTCTTTATCCTTGGCGGTATTAGCGGAAACATCAGTGCAGACGGCGTCGAGTTCAGTGTCCCAGCCGTTGCCCAAATAGCATCACCGGCCGTGTCGTTTACCTCTGAAGGCCCGGAAGGTGTAAAAGATCACTACAACCTGTACACCTCAAAGTTCCAGGCCCGCTCGGCCCAGGAAAACCGCCCCGGCTCCTCTACCCTGCGTCTTGTCACAGACAGTTTCCCGCAGGTGTCGGCCGGTAGCCCGGTGCTTTACCGACGTTTTCCGGTTGGGCGCGTACAGAAATTTGGCCTGAGCGGAAGCCTGTTCTATGTCGACATTGATATAGAAAACCGCTACCGCCATTTACTCACCAAGGATACTGTTTTCTGGAACCAGTCAGGTATTGATGTAAAAGCCAACCTTGAAGGAGTAGAAATATCCGCGGGACCACTTAAAGCTGTCGTTAACGGTGGAATCGGGTTTGGTGATATGCCAGGTACCAGCGCCAAATCAGGCAAGAACTGGAAACTCTATCACTCTCGCTCCGAAGCTGCTTCCTATGGCCGGGAAATCACCCTGTACTCCCCAACGGCGGAAGGGCTGAAAAAAGGCAGTGGCATACGCTACAAGGGAATTAATGTCGGAGAAGTACGGTCGCTCGTCCCGGATCTCAAAGCAGGTAACGTAAAAATTACGGCAAGGCTTTATCCTGAATACGCTTCGACATTCAGCCAGTCTAATTCTTACTATTGGGTAGTTAAACCCAAAATCAGCCTGACAGAAACAGAGAACCTGGACAGCCTTCTGGGTACTTACATTGCTGTAGAACCCGGCAAAGGGCTGACTCAGTCAAACTTCTCACTTCACCAGTCCCGCCCGTTTGATAACGGACTGACTCTTGTCCTGGAAAGTGAGACAAGGGGTTCTGTGAGTGTTGGGACGCCTATTATGTACCGGGACTTTGAGGTCGGGACAGTCACCAAAGTTGAACTGGGTTCCCTTGCTGACAGGGTACTTATCTACGCCACTGTCGGGAAAGACTACTCATACCTGGTACGTCGCAACACCGTGTTCTGGAATGCATCAGGTGTCGATGTCTCAATAGGCTTGACCGGTGCAAATATAAAAACCGGCACCGTCGACAGCCTTATCAAGGGCGGAATTGCATTTGCCACCCCTGATACCCAAACCCTTGAGAGAAAGGCTCGCAATGGGCAGCATTTCTTCCTTTACAGCAAACCGGATACAGACTGGCAGAAATGGCGGACAGCCATTCCAGCGCCGTAAATAATCCATGGTATCAGGGCGGTGAATACACCGCCCTGATTGTTTGTGTTAGACTCCGCGGGTTTTGTTATTGCTAAAGAGACAGCACGGTGCACTCTAACATCCTTCTCCCCGACGCCTTTCTATCCCAAATTGAATCGATCATGCCCTCTCATCTTTCCATGGATGAGTTTGTCGCGTCTTGTAAACGCCCTCTGCGCCGCAGTATTCGCGTAAACACCCTTAAAACAACCATTGAGGCCTTTCAAGCACGTGCAGCGGAGAAGGGATGGACATTGATTCCGGTTCCCTGGTGCGAGACAGGTTTCTGGATTGAACGTGAGGATGAAGAAGTTGTCCCGCTGGGTAATACTGCTGAGCATATGTCAGGCATGTTTTACATCCAGGAAGCCAGTTCGATGATGCCGGTAACGGCACTCCTGCAAAATAACCAGGAGCTCACCCATGTGTTGGATGTTGCCGCTGCGCCGGGCTCTAAAACCACCCAGATTGCCGCAGCGATGGAAAATCACGGAATTCTGGTTGCAAACGAGTATTCAGCCAGCCGAATTAAAAGCATGCACGCCAACCTTTCACGATGCGGTGTACGCAATGCAGCGATAACACACTTTGACGGGCGGGTATTCGGCACTTGGTTGCCGGAACAGTTTGATGCCATTTTGCTTGATGCGCCATGCTCCGGTGAGGGCACCGTGCGTAAGGATCCGGATGCATTCAAAAACTGGAGCCCGGAGTCAGTGGAAGAGATTGGTGATACCCAGCGCGATCTTATTATCAGTGCATTCCAGGCATTGAAACCCGGCGGCGTTATGGTTTACTCCACTTGTACACTGAACCGGACAGAAAACCAGGGTATCTGCCAGTTCCTGAAAGACACCTACGGTGAGGCTGTGGCATTTGAATCGCTGGAAGATCTGTTCCCGAATGCGGAAGCTGCCATTACTGAAGAAGGTTTCCTCCATATCTTTCCACAAATCTATGACAGTGAAGGATTCTTTGTCGCCCGGATCCGCAAATTGGCTGCAGTGGAAACTGATCTGGCAAATAAAAAGCTGCGGAATTTCCCGTTTACCAAGGCCAAAGCCAAAGTCCAACAGGAAATTGCCTCAGAGCTTCAGAAAGCCCTTGGGCTGGTGTTACCTCAGGAAGATGGTTCTGTTTGGCTGCGCGACAGCGAAGTTTGGCTGTTCCCACAGGCTCTGGAACCGATGCTGTCTGAGATGCGATTTGATCGTATGGGCATCAAATTAGCTGAAACTCATAAAAAGGGATTCCGATGGCAGCATGAAGCTGTCATGGCCCTCGCTACCGGGCGCGAACCCCAATGCATCGAACTGACTATAGAAGATGCGCGTGAGTGGTACATGGGTCGTGATGTTCGCCCAGACCTTGAATCCTCTAAAGGGGAAGTGATTGTCTGTTACCGGGGGCAACCAATCGGTCTGGGAAAATGGGTAGGAAACAGGGTGAAAAATGGCCTGCCAAGAGAGTTGGTACGTGACACTAACCTATTTGAAGCGTAATTAAACTATTTCTCAGCTATGACACGTGTAGCACCCTTTCTTGGTCTAAGCTGAGATTATGTAAGGTTTCTTTACCATCTTCGATCGATTAGCGCACGGCTCTCACGAGCCATTCCCCTAAGCCCGAAACAGGAATAGTTTCGGGCTCTTTTTGTCGGGGTAATCAGGCAAGCACTACAGATCCAGCCGCCAGTTCCAGTTTATCCACCAACTTTTTCGCTTCCCCGTCACCCCTCGTTACCAGCCATCCCGGCTTACCGGATTTCTCCGTCTGTAACAATGCATGGTGGATCAACGAAATCACCGTTTCGTTTGTTTTAAACACGGTATATGCCGGAGTTTCATCCCCGCCAAGTGTACCCAGGGTAAATACCGCCAAAGAGTCAGCATCAATAAAGACACCATCAAAGTACGCCAGCAAAGCTTCGGTTTGTAAAACGTTGGCAGGAAGCTGGGATACCAGATAAACCTTAAGTTGCTCGAAACCGCGAACCAGGCCCTGTTCAGCCAAAAGGTCAATGGCGGTAGCAGCTTCACTGGCAGTACGGACAAAAGGCACAAGGATATCTACCTTGATACCCTTGCTGATGGCAGCTTTTATCGCAGAACATTCTGCACTGAAATAAGCATGCCCTTCTGTTGAGCGATATCCGGATACTCCGCGGAATCCCATGACAGGTGCATCGTTGCTTATTTTGTCATACAACATCACGTTGACCGCTTTACTGTTCCCGGCTGCTTTTTCAATGAGGGATGTAAGGTAGTCAACCAAGGAGTCCGCAGTCACTTTGGTTTTTGAAGCTCCATCCACTTCGCCAAGGAGAATATCAGCAGGTGACAGGCCAAGTTCAGATTCAGCCAGGGTGGCAAGTTGCACAACTGCGACGTTATTTATATTGTTTTCGAGCTGGTCAATGTTATTCAGCACGATTGTAGAAGCAAAATCCATTTGAGACATACAACACCAATTCAATAAATATATCGAGCCAAAATAGAGGGAAGAAGTTATTCGGTCTGCCCTCTGGTCACATTACCTGAACGCCGCATTTTCACTCAAGTGCAATCAAAGGTTTTTCGCAGTCAAGTCAATGTTCGCACCATATCGGGGCAATACAGGAAGAAATGAAGCTTCCATCAACCATCCATTTGCATTGATTGCTAACATTAAAGACATGCAGCTGAGTCTTGTGAGCCCAAAATGTACTTACAGTTTTGCAACAATAGGCATTAGATAGGATAAAAAGTGCCTGATTGGTCACAGGATTGATTTAATGGCCGCTCTTTTCTGTTATCTTAGCGAGCTTTAGTACTCACACGATGTTCCGCAAGGCAACGAAAATGCCATTTAAGACTGACGAATTACGAACAAAACCCGTTGCCCAAATGCCGACACCTACCGAATTGTCAGCCCAATTCCCGCTGTCAGACGCTGTGTCAGAGCATATCTTGCAATCCCGCCGACAGGTTGAAGATATCCTGTTAGGGAAAGACCAAAATCGCCTGTTGGTTGTAGTGGGGCCATGCTCTATTCATGATCCTGCTGCGGCTATAGACTACGCAGAAAAGCTTAAAAAAGAAGCAGATAAATATGCTGCTGAGCTTTTCATTGTAATGCGCACTTATTTTGAGAAACCTCGCACTGTTGTAGGCTGGAAAGGCCTTATCAACGACCCTGGTCTCGATAACACCTATGATATTGCACGGGGACTCGCTACAGCACGTAAATTGCTGGTAGACATTAACGGCCTGGGTATGCCTACAGCCACCGAGTTTCTCGACATGATCACCGGGCAATATCTGGCTGACCTTATATCTTGGGGGGCGATTGGAGCCCGTACAACGGAATCCCAGATCCACCGCGAAATGGCATCAGCACTTTCATGCCCGGTTGGATTTAAAAACGGAACAGACGGCAACGTCAAAATTGCCGTAGACGCCGTCCGTGCTGCTCGGGCATCCCACATGTTCTGTTCGCCGGATAAAGACGGCCGTATGACTATTTACCGCACGGAAGGTAACCCATATGGCCATGTGATCCTGCGCGGCGGCAAACAGCCTAATTACCACCGGCATGATGTCGTGGACGCAGCAAGCGTGCTTGCGCAGTTTGATCTCCCTGAGCGTCTTATTGTCGATTTCAGTCATGCGAATTGCCAGAAGCAACATAAATTACAGTTGAATGTGGCAGAAGAAATTGGCCGCCAAATCCGCGAAGGTGACAACCATATCGCCGGTATTATGGCTGAAAGCTTCTTGGTGGAAGGGAACCAGGTGGTAACATCCCCTTCTACCCTAAATTACGGCCAGTCCATCACGGATCCGTGTATTGGCTGGAATGATACGCAGCGAATGCTGGATGTACTGGCATCTGCCGTCGCTGCTCGCTAACAGGTTTACGTTGAATTATTCTGGGGAAAGAACATGCCTTCATTTGATATTGTTTCCGAAATTGATGCCGTTGAACTGAAAAACGCCGTCGACAACTCGAGCCGTGAGCTGAGTGGACGCTTCGATTTCCGGGGTGTGGACGCAAGTTTTGAGCAGAAAGATGAGACAGTGAAAATGTCTGCTGAGGATGATTTCCAACTGCGTCAGATGCTGGATATTCTTCGCGGCAACCTGGCAAAGCGAGGTGTTGATGCCCGCGCAATGGAAGTAAAAGACGCCGAGCATTCAGGCAAGCAGTTCCACCAGCAAATCAATTTCAAGAATGGAATTGACACTGACACTGGCCGTAAACTGGTAAAAGCAATCAAGGCATCCAAGATTAAAGTCCAAGCTCAAATCCAGGACAAGCAAGTTCGTGTTACCGGCAAGAAGCGTGACGACCTGCAAGCCACAATGCAACTCGTTCGCGAGTCCGATCTTGGCCAGCCTTTCCAGTTCACCAACTTCCGTGACTAATACGCCTGTGTAATCGCAGCTAAAGGCTCCTTTTGGAGCCTTCAGACTGCTGACAAAGCCCTAGCCATTTGGCTGGGGCTTTGATCTAATAAGGGATAAGCAAATCAATCATGGATGTGGTGACATGCTTAAAGACCCTGGCCCTCAACAATATGAAATTGAGATGGTGACACTCGAACAGTTGGTCCCCAAAAACCATCTCGTTCGCAAAATCGATGCTGCCGTCGACTTTGAATTTATCCGCGACGAAGTCGCCCACCTCTATTGCCACAACAATGGCCGCCCTGCGATAGACCCCGTTCGCCTGTTCAAAATCCTGCTCCTTGGCTTCCTCTTCGGCGTCAAAAGTGAACGCCAGCTCGTTAAAGACATCGAGGTCAATATCGCTTACCGCTGGTTCCTGCGGATGTCGCTCACTGAAAAGGTGATTGATGCGTCCACCTTGAGCCAGAACCGCCGCCGTCGCTTCAACGGTACCGATATCTTTGAGCGCCTCTTCATCCGTATCGTCGAACAGGCGATGAACAAAGGCATGGTCGATGGACGCGTCTTGTTTACCGACAGCACTCACCTGAAAGCCAATGCCAACAAACGTAAATACCGTAACGAACGGGTGAAACAAAACGTCAGCGCTTATGCCGAGCTGTTAGATGAAGCGGTTGAAGCTGACCGTGCAGCGGAAGGAAAACGCCCGCTCAAGCCGAAAGATGCTCACATCGAGAAAAACACCAAAGTCAGCACCACCGACCCAGAAAGCGGGTTTATGACACGGGACCAAAAGCCCCAGGGCTTCTTCTACCTTGACCATCGCACCGTCGACGGCAAACACGGCATCATCCTCGACACCCATGTCACGCCGGGCAATGTGAATGACGCCCAACCGTATATCACCCGTCTGGATACCACGTTAGCGCGCTTTACGCTCTCGCCTATCGCCGCCGGGCTTGATGCCGGTTACTTCACCGCTACTATCTGCCATGAACTGGAGCAGCGCCAAATCCTGCCGGTCATGGGATACCGCCGGCCTCACCGTACAAAGAATCCTATCAAGAAAAAGCACTTCCGTTACGACAAAGAGACGGACCGCTATCTCTGTCCTCAGGGGCAGGCACTGGTCTACAAGACCACCAACCGACAAGCTTACCGTGAATATCACTCAAACCCGCAGACATGCAAAACCTGTCCACTGCGTGCTGATTGCACCAAGAGTGAAAACCACAAACGGGTGATAACCCGGCACCTGTTCGAGAAATCGGTTGAGAATGCCAATGCCCTGAGACTGACCACTTGGGGTAAGAAAGTGTACCGACGACGGGCAGAGACGGTGGAGCGAAGCTTCGCGGATGCCAAACAACACCATGGCCATCGCTATGCGAGGTTCCGTGGCCTGTTGAAAGTACAAATCCAGTGCTTCCTGGCCGCAGCGGCACAGAACATCAAAAAGATAGCCCTGATGGAGGCTTATCTTCGCAAAATTGGGCTCAATGCGCGCCAAATAGTCCAGAGAGTGATGCAATTTAGCGTCTATGGGCTAAAAGCGGCCTGAACATAACAATATGGAAAAATAGCGCGATCGCGGCCTTCGGCCGCTAACAAAAGAAAACCCCGCTTGAAAAAGCGGGGTTAGTCAGCAATCTGAAGGCTCCTTTTGGAGCCTTTTTCATTTCTTTGCAAATATTTGCAACGTCAGTCTCAATTTCTGTGAGTATAGCTAGGCTCATACAGTTGAAATTAACCTACTGAGCCAACTACACTTTACAGCGCCCTCCGGGGGAGTGTTTTCCATCCAGGTAGACATACCTCAGGCAGCTTCGGCATCGGAGCGAAGAGTTTCAACAGTTTTGTTTATCCTTATTTGAAGTCTTCACATCCGTTCAGTCACAAAAATACGTTACTTTTAATAAGTAGCAACGCAAAAAGCCAAAACTACCATCACCACGACCAAGCACACTGAGAAAGACTTAATGAATAACAACAAACGCCCGCTGTACATCCCCTATGCAGGTCCTGCCCTGCTTGAAACGCCGCTGCTGAACAAGGGAAGTGCCTTTTCCGTGGAAGAACGCATTTTCTTCAACCTGGAAGGTCTGTTACCTGAGGCTATTGAGTCCATTGAAGAACAGGCTGAACGAGCCTACCTGCAATACCAGAGCTTCGAAAATGATATGGACCGCCATATCTACCTGCGCAACATTCAGGATACAAACGAAACCTTGTTCTACCGGTTGGTCAATGATCACATCACAGACATGATGCCGATCATATACACACCGACAGTGGGCGCAGCATGTGAGAATTTCTCTAATATCTACCGTCGTGCGCGTGGTCTGTTTATCTCCTACCCTAACCGTCACCGTATGGATGAGATGCTGAACAACGCCACCCGGCACAACGTAAAAGTTATCGTAGTGACTGATGGTGAACGTATCCTTGGCCTGGGCGACCAGGGGATCGGTGGCATGGGTATTCCAATTGGTAAGCTGTCCCTGTACACCGCCTGTGGTGGCATCAGCCCGGCGTACACGCTTCCTGTTGTACTGGATGTAGGTACAAATAACCCGCAGCGACTGTCTGACCCAATGTATATGGGCTGGCGTCATCCTCGCGTGACAGGTAAAGAGTACGAAGCCTTTGTCGAAGAATTCATCCAGGCAGTCACCCTCCGCTGGCCGGATGCACTTATCCAGTTCGAAGACTTTGCCCAAAAGAATGCAATGCCGATTCTGGAGCGTTATAAAGATCGCGTATGCTGCTTTAACGATGATATCCAGGGTACGGCGGCCGTTACTGTTGGTTCACTCATTGCAGCCTGTAAAGCAGCTGGCACCAAGGTATCTGAGCAACGTATTACTTTCCTGGGGGCGGGTTCTGCCGGATGTGGTATCGCAGAAGCAATCATTGCACAGATGGTGTCTGAGGGTATTTCCGACGCGGAAGCCCGCGAGCGTGTATTCATGGTCGACCGTTGGGGTCTGCTGCTCGATAACATGCCTAACCTGCTCGATTTCCAACAACGTCTGGTTCAACACTCAAAAGACGTTGCTGATTGGGAACTTCAAGCGGCCCAGAACATCTCTTTGCTGGATGTAGTTAAAAACGCAAAACCGACCGTCCTTATTGGCGTCTCTGGTGCACCGGGATTGTTCACAGAAGAAATCATCAAAGAGATGCACGCAAACTGCCCGCGTCCGATTGTTTTCCCTCTGTCCAACCCAACCAGCCGAGTGGAAGCAACTCCGTTCGATATTCTGAACTGGACCAACGGTGAAGCATTGGTTGCGACGGGAAGCCCATTTGAGCCTGTACGTCTGGTTAATGGGCAGACCTACCCTATTGCACAATGTAACAACAGCTATATTTTCCCTGGTATTGGTCTGGGCGTACTTTCTGTTGGAGCAAGGCGCGTCAGCGATGAAATGCTGATGGCTTCAAGCCGGGCACTGGCTGAATGCTCTCCCCTTGCCAAAAATGGTCACGGAGCCCTGTTGCCGTCCCTTGAAGATATTCAGTCAGTGTCCAAGCACATTGCCTTTGCTGTAGCCAAAAAAGCTATCGAGCAAGGTTTTGCGACTGAACTGACCGATGAAGCAATTCTTGAGCAAATCGAGAACAACTTCTGGGAACCGGTATACCGCCAGTACAAACGGACATCTTTCTAAGTTGACTTCCAGAAGAAAGCCGCTGTTTGCGGCTTTCTTTGTTTTTGGGCCAAATCTATGACGGGACACGTGAAAGAGGCAGAAAAGTCACTTAAATTACCTTCCTGTTAATGTAGAATTGAGCCTCGACTGTCTGTTTAGCGTCAAACGCTTTTTAAGTTATCTCTCATGTTCAATGCCAAGCTACTCTGCCGTTTTTCACTTTATGCCGTACTGATGGTGGTGTCCGTCGTTATCGCAGCTCTGAGCATAGACTATTGGGTTACATACGGCGCCAAAGACAAGATATATCACGATATCAACTCACTCCCCGATCGTGAGATAGGCTTGGTTCCCGGCACGAGTAAGTACATTCGCAGGGATTTAAACCCTTACTACCAATATCGCATCGAAACCGCCTACAAGCTCTTCCTGGACGGCAAGATCAAAGCGTTCCTGCTTAGTGGGGATAATGCGCACCGATCCTACAATGAACCATGGACAATGAAGCGGGACCTGCTTAAAAGAGGGGTTCCTGAAAGTGATATTCATCTTGATTACGCGGGTTTTTCAACACTCGACTCTGTTGTACGTGCCAAACAGGTATTTGAAACTGACCATTTCACTATCGTTACCCAACAATTTCATTGTGAACGTGCACTGTTCATTGCCAAACATCGCGGCATTGATGCCATATGCCTGGCCGTTCCTGGCCCTGAAGGCTGGGCAGCGGTCAAAATCCGCATACGTGAAATCGCAGCGCGGGTAAAAGCGTTCCTGGACATTTACCTGCTTGATACCACGCCACGGTTTACCGGGCCCAAAGAACCACTCAGTATCAACGAAAGGGATAATCCACCAGCCCAGCACTGATCTCCCTAAGTATTATGCCCAAACAACCTTGAGGTAGATTGGGTATAAATAGTATCAATGGGTAGATTACTACCCATCCTCAATATCCCCCCTCACAGTTCTCAACCCCCGATTTTCAATTAGTTAAAATTGCCACACCAGACACTTAACAATCGTTTTCATAAGGCTAACATTGAGGCAACTGAGGCGCAGAACTCAGCGATAAAGATCATAACGCATTGAAAAGGAAGCCCTATGACAGCCTTAACATTAGCCATCAAACATTGGCTGTTTCACCGAAACAGCATGATCCTTCTGGCAGATATCGCCCTGTTCCTGACCATGTTAGCGACCCTGCCCTTCGACCCAATGGTAACAAAGGGACTGAGTATCCTTGTCTTCGTTGCCATACTCTGGCTGACCGAAGCGTTGCACGTCAGCATTACCGCCTTACTGGTGCCTTTGCTTGCTGTTGCCTTGGGTGTTTTTAAAACGCCTGCAGCATTTTCAAATTTCGCCAATCCAATTATTTTCCTCTTCCTGGGTGGTTTTGCACTTGCCGCTGCCATGCGCCGCCAACAACTGGACCAGGCGATTGCAGACAAAGTCCTGCTTATCGCACGCGGGAAAATGTCTGCTGCAGTATTGATGCTGTTCGGCGTTACCGCCGGGTTATCTATGTGGATCAGCAACACCGCTACAGCAGCACTGATGCTCCCTTTGGTGCTGGGCGTTTTGACAAAAGTTGATGCGAAAAAAGAGCGCAGCACATACGTATTTGTTCTGTTGGGCGTCGCATACTCCGCGAGCATTGGTGGCATTGCCACGCTGGTGGGCAGCCCCCCAAATGCCATTGCTGCTGCAGAAGTTGGCCTGAGTTTTTCTGAGTGGATGGAACTTGGCTTGCCTGTAACCCTGGTGGTATTGCCGCTTGCGATCGCCGTGCTTTATTTCCTGACTAAGCCGAACCTGAACCATACCTTTGAAATCGACCACAAACCTGTTGAGTGGAACAATACCCGGCTGATTACACTGGTGATCTTTGCTACTACGGTATTCCTCTGGATTTTCAGTAAGCCAATAAATGGCATGCTCGGTGGTTTCAGTAAATTCGATACACTGGTAGCTGTCGGCGCCATTGTGGCTCTGGGTGCTTCCCGGGTTGTTGAATGGAAGGACATTGAGAAAACAACTGACTGGGGCGTGTTGCTGCTGTTCGGAGGTGGCCTGTGCCTGAGTAACGTTCTTAAAACAACAGGTACCAGCGTTTTCCTGGCAAACGGTATGAGCGTTTTCCTCGAGCAGGCCGGTATCTTCTTCACCATCCTTGCTGTGGTCACCTTTGTTGTATTCCTGACCGAATTTGCAAGTAACACCGCAAGTGCTGCACTGCTTGTACCAGTATTTGCAACCATTGCTGAGGCTCTTGGTATGTCACCGGTTATTCTGTCGGCACTGATTGCAATCGCAGCCTCCTGTGCCTTTATGCTGCCGGTTGCCACACCACCCAATGCGATTGTTTTCGGCTCCGGTTACATCAAGCAAAGTGACATGATGCGTGCCGGTATCTTCCTCAATATTGTGTGCATTATGGCAATTTCAGCATTCGCATGGATGTTCTGGTAAGAATTGCTCCATAAAAACAAAGAGGTACCGGAAAGTACCTGTTTAACTGCTCGAAATACTTTGGCGCTGCTTTGCAGCGCTTTTTTTATCTTACTGACAGCAAAGCAATAATTGTCTATTTCCACGTGCGTGGTTACACTGGTATTACGGATTTATGGAAGAACAATGTATGACATATGCAGAGATTACCGGCTGGGGAAAATGCCTTCCACCAGCACGGCTGACGAATGATGACCTGAGCACTTTCCTGGAAACTTCCGATGAGTGGATCACCTCACGCACTGGCATCAGTTGCAGGCGTATCAGCCATGTGGAAACATCTGATTTAGCGACAGTTGCAGCAAAGCAAGCCATTGACTGTGCGGGCATTGAACCTGAGCAGGTAGACCTGATTATTGTAGCGACCTGTTCACCGGATACCCTCATCCCTAACATCGCCTCCAAAGTTCAGCAAAACCTTGGTGCCAAACGGGCTGCAGCCTTTGACCTGAATGCCGCATGCACAGGTTTTCTCTACAGCCTGGAAACAGCCACCCGCCTTATTCAGGCCGGTAACTACCAACATGCCGTTGTAATCGGAGCCGAGCGCCTGACGTGGTATCTCGATTGGAGTAAACGGGATACAGCGGTACTGTTTGGTGATGGTGCCGGTGCAGTGGTTCTCAGTAAAACCAATGATCCTGCAGGTCTGTTAACCGCTCAACTTGGTTGCGATCCAGAAGCTAGGGATGTACTTGCAATCCCCAAATTTGGTACAGCAATGGATCGCTTTGATGAACAAAGCGGTTTCTTTGAGTTCCAGTTCGTCGGGCGTGAAATTTTCCGTCGAGCAGTAAAAGGGATGGGATCTGCGGTACATTCAGTTATGAATCAAAGTCAGATTACTGCCGATGACGTGGACATTGTTATTCCTCACCAGGCTAACCGCCGCATTATCGAAGCATTGTGCGATCACGCTGGCGTACCGTTGGAAAAAGCATTCATCAATATCCAGAACTACGGCAATACTTCTGCTGCCACTGTCCCGATTGCACTGTGTGAAGCGGTTGAACAGGGGCACATCCAGCCTGGCAGCCGCATTCTGACAGCTGCATTCGGGGCTGGCCTGACGTGGGGGGCTGGAGTGATTCAGTGGGGTGCCCGCACAACACCGGCACGAGAGTCCGATGCAGCACTGCCACCCTATGCAGGAACGGCCCTGTCACTGCTGGACAATGCAATTACCCAGTGTAAAAAGCATAACGCTATCAACTGATTCCGTTTAATACATAAAAAAACCGCCTCTTCAAAAAGGCGGTTTTTTTGTTTCCAGCTACTGAATCAGATATTCAGGAATGCAGCACCACGTACGCCACCGGCATCACCGTGTTTGGCTTTTACAATTTTTGGTGGGTTTGCAATGGAAAGCAAATACTTAGGCACTCGCTTAGGCAGTTCATCATATATGAGGTCGAAGTTAGAGAGCCCGCCCCCAAGAACTACAACCTCCGGGTCAAATGCAGTAAACAATCCACCCATGCACATTGCCAGCAGTTCCATGAAACGATCTACGTGCTCTACTGCGTTCGCTTCACCTTGCTTGTGCGCTTCGATGATGTCTACCGCTTTTTTCTTCTCACCGTAGTAGTGCTCGTAAAGCTGCTCAAAGCCACGCCCGGAAAGATAGTTGTCGATACAGCCTTTTTTGTCACAGCCACAATCAAAAAGAGGTGCGTTTTCGCCAAGCAGGAACCATGCATCAATCGGAAGGCGCATATGACCCAGCTCACCGGCTACGTTGTTCTTACCGTTTACAACCTTACCGTTTACGATAATGCCGCCACCAAACCCGGTGCCCAGAATGCAACCCAAAACGGTCTTGGCGTTTTTCAGCTCTTCATCCCACGCTTCAGAAAGGGCAAAACAATTGGCATCATTGTTCAGTGAAACGGAGCGTCCAATGCGCTTTTCCAGATCCAAGCGCAGTGTGCGGCCTTTGGCAGCAGGGACATTAACAGTAAGAACAGTGGCATCCTCAGCACGTTCAATACCTGGAATACCCAAGCCAACTTTACCTTCCGCACCGAATTGAGCGTCATATTTTTCAATGATTCCCGCAACGGCTTCAATCAGGGCATTGTAGTCATCACCGGGTGTTGCCACACGTTCTGTAGCAACACGATTGAGGTTATCATCGAAGGCACCAAATTCAATTTTGGTACCGCCAACATCAAATCCGTAAAACATCCTATTCTCCGAGGCGCGCAATGTAATAAATTTACGAAATTATGCCTTTATTACACTGCGCAGACTGTGATTTCTTCCATGTTTGTTCGTTTAGTTTCTGAAATTCGATCCAATTCACGCCGCTTGCGGAGTGGTTAAGCTCAGAAACTTCGAAAGCGCCGTCGGCTCCGGCATTGGCTTTTGGTTACGGCCATGAAGGTAGTGCTGACTGAACACGTCAAACCAGCAGGCAAGAACCTCAGCCGCATGCATTTCACCCGCAACAGCCAGAACCTCAGCAGCCACTTCCGCCGTTGCAAGGTGATGCTCTTTTGCTGCTGTCCGGACACCATAGCGTGAAAGATGGTCAGGGTTGATACTGAGTACAGGAAATGCGTGCAGCCATTCACTCTTCCGGAACATTTTTTTCGCTTGGCTCCATGTACCATCAAGCAGAATAAACAGTGGGCGTTTTCCTGCCTCTACCTCAACGGACTCCCTGACCCGCTCTGGTTCTGCATACTCAGAAGGGAATACAACAAAAGGCTGCCATTTGGGGTCGTTTACCAAAGCGACCATCTCAGGATTTGGCTCAGTACGCGACCAAATCCATGCATAGGTCTCCTCAACCACGTCAGCAATCAGTTTTGCGGTATTGCTCGGTTTCAGGATCTCGTCATCATACATCACCATCAGGAATGCCGGGTTAACCGGCACTGTTGTTTGAAACGCACATACACAAAGGTCCGGCGTCAGCATACAGTGCTTGCAACGGACAATTTTACAGCCTCTTGCACGGAACGGGCGGGTGCTTTGAGCCAGGCGTTGGTCATAGAGGTGATGAAGAGCATGGATGCGCATTGAAACTCCAAAGAAGGCGGTGCAAATTACAGGCGCGGATTGTAGCGCATTGGAGGGGATGAACAAGGCTGAAAATGGTTAAAGGTAGTTTTCAAGGCAGTGAAAATAAAAAACCGGGTTGAAAACCCGGCTTACCATGCTAGGTTGGCAGAACGACACATTACCGTAGTTCAACCAACTCAGAGTCAAAGAGGTTTTTGATAAGGCCAATATAGTCTTCAAGAAACATCACCTGCGCTGCACTTGGCTGGCGGCTCCAAACCCCTTCAAGGATCATATTCAGATCTGCGACAATTTTGTCGGCTTCACGCAGAATAAGAAAACGGATCTGAATTGACAGATCTGGATTCTGTTCGCAAATCGCCATGATATCAGTAGCCACTAAATCGTGGACAATATCATCGATCGATTCACTGCCAATTGGCTCCCCTGGCGCTTCAAATACCCCCAGATTCTCGGTGAGGTACTCGATAAGCGAATCATATCCTTCCGTATCAACAACCATATTTCTATTACCTAAACTACATCTAACAAGGCCAGTACGGTCAACATCTACAGTATTACGCTAGCTTTTCCCAAACGGCTTCCAGGTCCAATTTCCAGCAAGGCTTGAGAGGCTATATATGATTAAACAGCAAAGCTGTACGGTGCCAATCAAACACGCCCTTTCTGGGCATTTCTGTGCATCCGGTTCCATCTAAAATACCTTAGGAAGATATGTTGCCGTTCCTTCAGGTCTCTTTCTTGTGGGTTCAACGCACGAAATTTACTGAAAACTGAGCATCTTGAAGCTGCTTGGGTACAGTAATTATTGTTTCACGTGTTTTACTAAGAAGACACGTCCGCGTCAATGCGGTGGCCAAACTATTAACTCGAAAATCAGTAAATGCTTTATTAGTGTAATACACTGAGCTTTCTTTTTGTTTTTAATTTCAAACTATTTGCCAAAGATACCCTTAACGGCGTTACACTAGCCTATAATGAGTACAACATTTTGGATCCGGTATCACCAAAATAGATTGGTAACACCTTTGGGTTAACAGGAACAATTATGAGAAAAATAAAAATCGTCACTTCTGAAGATATCTTACTTAAACTTTGTCAGTCGGTAACAAATGTACTGGGAAAGGCTACAGATACACCGGTACACTATTCTGCCATGGTGCAAAAAATCTCTAAAACCAGCTTAAAACCGGATTTTGCCTGCTTCGTGCTATTCGACGGCGGTTTTTCCGGTTTGGTTGTCATCAACTTCTCCGCACAGGCAGCCCTCGAGGTCTACCAGCAATACATGTCAGCCATGGGTATGCCAATGGAAGAGCTGGCAACGTTACATACCTCTGATGAAGTTGCCGATACACTGGGTGAACTGATGAACCAAATCGTGGGCGACTTTACCAGCAAGGTACGTCACTCATTGCAGACATCTATCACCCAAAGCCAACCAAAAATGATTGCTCTTAACAAGAACATTACTGTTTCGGTCGACAGCAACATTGATCGCCCACAGGCGCGCAGGGTGACCTTCTCCACGGCTAAAAACAATATCTTCTATCTTGAACTGGCGATGGAAAAAACCGAGTTCATCCAATTGGAAGATTTCGAAGAAGGTGAACAGCTTGATCCGGATACCATCATGGAGCAGGAATCTTGCCGAGCCAAAAATGCTGAACTGTCCCGCTCCAGCGGCAATAAGCCAGATGTAGATAATATGGAAGAGTTGATGGGACAACTTGGCCTGTAACAAATTCAAGCTAGCATAAAGGAGTGACAGCAGAAGCTGTCACTTTTTTTATGACAAAAATTTAGACGGGACATCACCCTGCTTACTTCAATGTTTGATAAATGTAACCTTGTAAACTTTCTTAAATAATTCCGCCCATTCTGAAAATCCCCCTCTAATCTCTCGTTATATTTCACAAAGATAGAAAGGCAAACAGCAAAAAATACCCGCTAATCGGTAAAGTTAATTTTACTAGGTTAAAAACAGCAACCTGATTACACTGCCCACACAAAAATAATATCCGTCAACATATCTTTTTAATTTTACGTAAAGCAAAGGCCTGAAATTACCCATGAGTCCAGAACAGTACCTACTTAACTGGCAGAACAGCCAACACGACGCTGAGTCCATGTACCCTCTCCTTGGCAGTCTTTACCGCGACCAAGGTGTAGAAACCCAGATTTTTGGTCGTGTACTGGTTAATGCCAGCACCATTGATATTCTCAAAGCACATAAAGTTGCTCGCTGGTACACCGGCAGAGAAGTTACCACCGCTGAAACCCTCCCAATTATCAAATCTCTGGCTGCGATGCAGCTCGGCCCTTGCCGTGTAGATGTTGGCCGCCTGGCACAGCAGTACTGGGATAAACATGACAATGACAGCGGCCTGGATGACTTCCTTTCTACCGCCACTGCGTCCATCCAAGGCACTGGTATCGCCCAATCCCGCGATGTTGTCTTGTACGGATTTGGCCGCATAGGTCGTCTGCTTGCCCGATTGATGATTGAAAAAAGCGGTCCTGGTTATCCTTTGCAATTGAAAGCAATCGTTGTCCGCGGTGGACGGGACGGAGATCTGGCGAAACGCGCAAGCCTTCTGCGTCGCGATTCAGTCCACGGTCCGTTTAACGGCAGTATTGTGGTGGATGAAGATCGTAATGCGCTTATCGTAAACGGGAATTACATCCAGGTCATATACGCAAACCACCCTTCCGAAGTCGATTATTCAGCTTACGGTATCAACAATGCCATTGTGGTTGATAACACTGGTATGTGGCGTGATGAAGAGAGCCTCGGACAGCATCTGACAGCCAAAGGGGCGGCTAAAGTCCTGCTGACTGCTCCCGGCAAAGGCGAAATGAAAAATATCGTTTATGGCGTAAACCACAACGATATTGCTGACTCCGATACCATCATTTCAGCAGCCAGTTGCACGACCAACGCAATCACACCTGTCCTCAAAGCAATGAACGATAAATATGGCATTGTGTCCGGTCACATCGAAACCGTTCATTCGTTCACTAATGACCAAAACCTTATTGATAACTTCCATAAGGGTGACCGTCGCGGACGTGCTGCTTCCCTGAACATGGTCCTGACCTCAACAGGCGCAGCAAAAGCAGTCGCAAAAGCACTTCCGGAACTGAAAGGAAAGCTGACCGGCAACGCCATCCGTGTTCCCACGCCAAATGTCTCGATGGCCATAGCGAACCTTAACCTGGACAGTGAAACTGACGCTGAATCACTCAATGCCTATCTCCGTGATACTGCGCTCTACTCACCGTTAGCTGGTCAGATGGACTACACCCAGTCTACGGAGATTGTTTCCACTGATATCGTTGGGTCACGCTTTGCAGGCGTTGTAGACAGCGAGGCAACCATCGCTGAAGGGAACCGTTGCGTACTTTACATCTGGTATGACAACGAGTTTGGATACAGCTGCCAGGTTGTTCACTGCATTGAACACATGGCGGGCGTTAAATACGCGGTTATTCCTACATTGGAAGCGTAATTACCAAAACAAAGGGGAAGCAATTTACTTCCCCTTTGTTCAGTAACCTGTCATTTCCAGGAAACCTGATCCCCGGATATTTTCACCTTCCACATCAACCGGCCCCTCCCAGTATGGAAAACTGAAATTGAGCCAGCTCTCCATATTCAGCGGCGAGACAGACAACGAAAGGTTTTCCTTTTTGAGGGTTATCTTCCATCCCGAAGGTACAACCCGGCCATTTTGCAATGCCACCAACTGGGTTGGTTTCATCTCCACATCATTGCCTGAAAGAATTTGAGTTTCTCCGCGAGCGGATGTCAGCGATCCAAATTTGTAGGATTCTTCCGCATCGCTTTCGCGAACCTGGCTGACCATCAACTTTCGTCCATCTGACAGCTGAAGCGACATCCAGTCCCACCCTGCCTGGGAGCGGGAAAGTGATTCCGAACCCCATTCCCGGTCTACCCATCCCTGTCCGCTGACTTCCAGCGGCTTGCCGTCAAGCACAAGCTTTCCACTCAACAACACGCCAGGAACACTGTAATAATAAGAGGCAACCGGCAGCGCATGATGCTTACGGCTAAAGCCATCTTCACCCTGCAAAATCGGTTCTCCGGTACTTCTCATGGTCAGTTTGAAACTGAAATCACTGTCAGTCGCACTGAGTATTGCAGGGAATGCATCGGCTTTTAAAGAATCCCAGCGCCAGTTGTCCAACCAAGCAGAAAAAGGTAAACCGGTCACACCTGCCTGGCCTATTCCCCCCCTGGCAAAGCGTTCTGCTGACCATTGGCGTTCTTTTGATGTCACCACCACATGCGCCATAAATACCTGTCCATTTTCCCAACCCGCCGCCTGACCAAGAGCAACAGCAAACCGGAACAAAGTCCATTGGACGCCATAGGCATTTCCATCAGTGTCTTTAAGATTCGCTGTTACATACCACCACTCCTGACGGAAATCAGGGTGAGCTTGCCAATCCTCGGGAAAACGTATCTTCGCCGGCCGGCTAACTTCCTTAAATTGGTTCGAAGGGGAAGCAAGAATCCCGACAGCCCTTGCCTGAACATCCCGTTGCTCGACCTTTGGATGCCAGGGCTGGAAAAACAACAAAACAGCGACGGCAAAAACAGAGACAATCCCGCCAATGACTTTAAGTGGGAGCTTTCTTATTTTTTTTACCATCAGGACGACTCCCGCAGTGACACCAGTGCTGAGCGCTTTATCAAGCGAAGAACCGGCCACGCACCCGCAACAAGAAGCGCAATAAGCGCACAACTCAATGTGACAGCGTAACTAACAGGGAAATAAATAACGTCCATCGTCCAGCCAAAAGAGTGTTTGAGCAACACATCAACCATCAAATGTGCAAGCAGAATACCGAGTGGCAGGGCAAAAATGCCGGATACAACACCTATCACCAGAAGCTGCCCCCCTCCCAGCCATGCCATTGAACGGCCGGACATGCCGATACATCGCAACAGCGCAAACTGCCGTTGACGCGAGAATTCACTGGCGAGGGTTGCAAAGAAAAGTCCAACCGAGGCCACAACCAAGGTGAGCGTACTGATGCTTTCTGTTATTGCGAAAGTACGTTCAAACAGCTTCATAGCTTTGTCATGTATGGTGGTGTAGTCAGTTATCCGGGAAGAAGGGATCTCGAACCTTTTTTCCATACGGCTGACAAATGCCTGAGTATCCACATCGTCGCGAAGGTTCACAGCCACGGAAGCGCGCCCGGTATGAATAAGCCACTTCATTTGCTTCTGGCGTTCTGAAATCAATACTTGCCCGTATGGGTTCCCGTAATCATGGTACACACCGGCTACTTTCCATCCGGCGCCAAAAGGATTGGGCAAATTTACGTAATCACCCACTGAAAGGTGTTGCCCAAGCGCCATCGACTCACTGATCAGAACGGTTTTCTTGGTATGGAGCAGCCGCCAGTATTCCGGGCCGGCATTTTTAACCGGAAGGGCTTCCCGTTCACGTGATGTCGTACCGATACTGACCAGTTCTACCGGCCCCTTGTCTGTTGGCATCCGCCGCCACCAGCGTTGCCAAACAGCATCCACCTCCGGTTGCGCATCCAGCCACCCGATCAGGGTCCCCGCAGCCATTGCATTTGGCCGGATATAAATATCTGCAGACAGCCGTTGCTGAAGCCACTGGTCTGTGGTTTCCCGGAAGCTTCCGACCATCGTTTCCATAGCAATATTTGCACTGATCGCCAGCATGAACGCCACGGCAGCAACACCCCGGTAGCTCAGGCTGGATGCCGCATCAGAGAAAAACCACCTCCGCCTTGCAGAGCGCCCGGCTGTGCCCAATACAACAAACAGTTTCCACATCAAATACGGTGCCAACAGCCCGGCACTCAGTACAATCAATGCGATAAGGACAAAACCCCGGTTAAGGCTGTCCGCCTGTGTAGATACCGCCAGTGCAGCAAGGACCAACACACACGCAGCCAGTGCCTGCCAGTAAAATTCCTGACCGGTAAACCTGATAAGTGCCATGCGCTGGGCCAAACGGGTTGGCGGCGTGCGCAACAAACGCATAAGCGGCCAGATAGATGCTGCAATAAAGCCAACGGCAGCAAGGGCAAAACTGTAAATGCCCCACTCCCATTTCCACTGCAGGAATATACCTACGTTTGCGCCATACAAATCATTCAGCGTTGAAGACACCGACGGCAATAACTGTTTCGCAAGCCAGAGGCCGACCAGGTTCCCGCCAATAACGCCAAACAACAGCCAGACAAACATTTCTACGGATGTCACCCGCAGTAACTGGCGGTTATCCACGCCTAACTGACGTAACAGCCCGACCAGGGGCTGGCGCTGGGCAAACGAAAGGGAAATAGCCTGGTAAAAAACAAAGAGCCCTACCACGAAAGCCAACAGCCCTGTTGCAAAGAGATTGGTATGAAATGCCCTGGTAAGTGGGTCCAGGTGGGCTTTGTTTGTTTTATCCAGCATCAAACCGGGAGGAAGGCCATCCATCAAACGCTGCCGGGTATCATCGGTCATCTTGCCGCACAATACGCCTGCAATGTTCGATGAGGGGGACAAAGAGCGCAACAACGCCATATCACCGACCAACCGGTTGACCCCCATATCCCTGTCATCAAGGATCGTAACCTTCCCCAGAGCTTTTCCATCGGCCAACCGGACAACGTCGCCATCAGCGACGCCAAGGTATTTTGCGGTATCCGGCGAGGCAATAACCGGGTACGGTGACTTCAGCATCATCGGCATTTTGGAGGCCTGAGAGCTGTTCACCTGATCTGCCTGCCAGAACGGTAGCATGGCAACAGTATCCAGCCCCATCAGACGGACACTTTTATCACCTGCCAGTTTTAAGTCCAGGTAATCGTAAGGGACACATTGGCTGAATCCGTGACGGCGTAACGATATGTAAGCCCCCTGGGGCATCTTACTGTCAGGGTTTCGTGGCATTACCACGTAGGAAAACGGCGAGGAAAATAAGCGCTCGCTGTGATGGTAACTCTGTCTGGCGTGTTGGTTGATAACCATTACACCAACCAACAGCGCAATACCTAAAGTAAGCCCCAGCCAGACCAGCAAAACCTGAAACGGATGGCGCTTGTAATGGCTCCAGAGGGCTTTAGCTACTGGTGCGGACACTCAGGACGCCCCCCTGCAATTGCACTTTACCACCTAGATAGTCGGCCACTCTCTCTGAGTGCGTTACCATTAACAGGCTGCAGTTAAGCCGCTTGGTCAGGGTAATCAACAGGCGCATAACGGCGTCTTCGTTGCGCTCATCGAGGCTTCCAGTCGGTTCATCAGCCAACAGGATGGATGGCTCCATATACAACGAACGAGCGATTGCCGCCCTTTGTTGCTGGCCACCGGATACTTCTTCCGGGTAGCGCCCGAGAAGTGGCATCAGATCAAGGGCACTCAGAATGAGACGCCATAGATTGTCATCGTCAGGAAGGTTCTTTAATTGACGGCAAAATCGAATATTGTCAGCAATAGTCAGGGTTGGCAAAAGGTTGAACTGCTGGAATATCATACCAATATGAAAACGGCGGAAACGTGTACGCTCCCTTTCTGACATGGAGTGGAGTGGCGTATCCCCAAACCAGACTTCGCCACTGTCAGCTTTATCCAGTCCGCCAATAAGATTTAGCAGGGTACTTTTTCCGGATCCGCTTTCTCCCATCAAAGCCATCTGGCAGCCAGGTGTCAGCTCGAGATTTGCCCCCTGCAAAACCGGATGAAACTCTCCACCATCCTGATAACCCTTACAGAGATTTAACAACTTGAGCTTCATTACACCTGCCTGCTTGTCTTATTCTGAAATGTTTTTTTTGAACCAGATCACTTCATTACAGGTTGAGCAATTTACCGCATTCTGCCGAAAGGTAAAAGGTTTCTCCCCGTACTTCCTACTTTCAACCGCTATATTCTCAATATTTTAGGGCTCGAACGTTAACGCCAGGACACGTTGTGTATGCCATTTTTTCTGCATGTTGAATTTTCCATGCACGGATAACATTCAAGCAACAAGGCGTTTGATCCATATTCTGGTTTTTACCCGGTAAATAGACCCAGCCCATTTCACAATTTCCTCTACTGCAAAGAGTGCGTAAATCCATTCCAAAGGCAGTTTAAGAACGAATGTAGCGAAGGCCACAATAGGAATACCGATAAGCCACTGGGCTGCAATATCCTGGTACAGGCAATACCGGATATCACCACCGGCACGTAATACGCCCACTATCATGCTCATGGGGATTGATTTGATTATGATCATACCCGCGAATACCCAGTAGAATTTCTCTGTCAGGGCCATGGTTTCAGGTGACAGTGCAGAAAACAGTCCGAGTACCGGTTGGCACACTAGCAACATCACTACGGCAATAAAAATCGCCCCGACAAAACTGAACGCGGCTATTCCCCAAGCCTGGGGATAAACAGCATCCATCCGGTTTGCCCCCAGTTGGTTACCCATTACCACGCTTGCCGCATTGGAAAGCCCTATCAACAACGCCAGAGCAAAAGATTCGATTGGCGTTATCACTGAAAGGGCGGCCAGCCCCTGCACGCCTGCCTGACCCAAAATTGCGTGGTAGACAAAAATGCCGCCAGACCAAACCAGATGGTTCAGGGCGGTAGGGAGGGACAAGGAGAGAAAGCGCTTCACCCCTTTTGCCTCAAGTGCCTCTTTCATCTCTGTCAGGCTGAAAGCAGGTGCCATCTGTTTATGATAGACGTACAGATACATACAACTCACTTCCACCACACCACTGATCAGTGTCGCCCAGGCTGCCCCGGCTATGCCCATTGCAGGAAAACCCAAGTTGCCAAAAATCAGCACCCAGTTCAGGCCCATGTTCAGGCTGATACCAACCGCACTGAACATCGTACTGATTCCCGGCCTGTTCATCGCCCGCAGTGACACCGATAAACTGCTACCCACAGCAATGGTTACCAATGCCAGTGCTGTTATTTGCAGGTAAGTCGCGCCAAGGGCAATGACTTCGCTATCTCTGGTCGCCAGTCCCATAACATGCCCAGGCAAGGCAAGAAAGATCATGGCAAACACTCCGGCAACTATGGACGTCATGATGACGGTAAGTGCAGTTTTTCGCCTGAAACCGGACATGTTACCCGCCCCCCAATATTGAGCCGTCAACATTGCACCCCCGGTGGTCACACCGAAGATGAGGATGGTTGCAACAAACAACGCCTTACCTGCAACGCCAATAGCTGCGACGTCCGCCTCGCCAAGTTGGCCTAGCATTAGAATGTCTACAAGGCTCCGGCTGGAGAACATCATTGTTTGCAAAGCAATGGGTAAGCCAATACCTATCAGACGTCCGAAGAAGTTCGCATCGCAATGCGTGCGCAATGTAGAAAGCGTGCTCAAATTGGGATCCCGAGAAAGAGAGAGAAATGGTTTTAAAACCCGGTGAAAAACGACGCAATTATCAAATATTGGTTACCCGGCAGCAAGCAATATGTGACGTGTGATTGAAACTAATTTTTCCAAAAAATCATAAAGTTAAACTAAAGTTAAAAGTAACGTCTGTGGGAGGTCAATTTGAGAGTATTAGTCATTGGGGCAAGCGGGTATGTTGGCCGGCATCTCACCCCCGCTTTGTTGCAAGACGGGCACGTTGTAACAGCAACATCCCGCCATTTATCGTCACTGGAAAAAGAGCCCTGGCATGACCATCCCAATGTTAAACTGAAGACACTGGATCTTTCTGAACCGCAATCGCTCGCCGGGGCATTCGAGCACATCGATATTGTTTACTACCTTGTTCACGGAATGATACGCGGCCGTGAGTTGTACCAATATGAAATTGACCTGGCACATGCCCTTGTGGAAAGGCTCAACAACAGCCGGGTCTCCCGCGTTATTTATCTTGGCGCGATCCAACCTGACGCGACGAACTCGGAACACCTGCTGTCCCGTAAAATTTCGGGGGATATTTTACGGACCGCCAAACCCCAGGTTATCGAGTTGCGTTCCGGTATCATCGTCGGTCCCGGTTCGGCGGCATTTGAAGTAATGCGCGATATGGTTTACCACCTGCCGGTAATGACAACTCCAAGGTGGGTACGTTCGAAGTCTGCACCCGTGTCCCTGCCTGATCTTCTTTATTACCTTACTAACGCAGCGACGATGAATGTCACCGGTGACCTAATATTGGATATTGGTGGCCCCGAAGCGATTTCTTATGAAAACCAGATGCGTCGTTTTGCCAAAATCATTGGGAAAAAACGCGTCATCATTAAAATACCCTATCTGTCCCCAGCCCTGTCGGCACAGTGGATACACTTCATTACATCCGTCCCTGCCCCCATTGCAAAGGCATTGGTCAAAGGCCTGTCACACGACTTGCTCCCGTCACCGGAAAGGGACATTTCAAAATACCTCCCAAGATCCCTGCAACCATTTGAATCAGCAGTCACTGAAGCCCTTTCGCGGGAGCAGGCACTGCTGGATGACGATATTTGGCACTACGACCCCGATGCGGTGTCCCGCTGGCAACCGGGTTATGCTTTTTACCCAAAACACGCAGGGTACAGTCTGAAAACAGAAGCCAGTGCTGAAAGGCTGTTTGATACCGTTTGCAAAATCGGTGGTGAAGACGGGTATTTCTACGCAAACTGGCTGTGGCAAATACGGGGATGGATGGATCACCTTATCGGCGGGGATGCGATGAAGAAGCGACAGCCGCAAGGCAACTCCCTTCACCCGGGAGACCGGATCGATTCCTGGAAGGTCCTGAAAGTAGAGAAAAACCGCCACCTTTCACTGCTTTTTGGTATGAAAGCACCAGGACTTGGCAGGCTGGAATTTACCATCCAGGACGAAGGCAACTGCCGGTTACTGGATATCCGGGCATGGTGGCACCCGGCAGGCATATGGGGACTCGGATATTGGTTTGCGATGTTTCCCGCTCACCTGTTTATCTTCCGGGGCATGGCACTTGAAATCGAAAAGCGCAGCCAGTGACTGCGCCATTCTTTCCATCCGGCCGAACGGTCAAGACAGTATCAAGCGTTTCTGGAAAGGCCCCAGTACAAGACGGAAGACAGTACCGCACAGCCCCCCATAGAAATAACCATTGGCCAAGGGTCAATACCCGGAACTGCAGCCAGTACAGCACCAATGACTGCACCGACGCCAAAACGCATCGTCCCGCTCAGCGCAGAGGCCGTTCCTGCCAATTGGGGGTAACCGGACAGCAAGCATGCCATGCCGTTACTTCCCACCACAGAGATTGCACCGACAAACAGCATCACAGGAATCACTGTGCCAACTAGCCCGAACCCGGCCAACTGACCAATCACCATCAGGATACCCGCTACAAGCTGTACCGTCAGACCAAAGCGCAGCATCCAGTGTGATCCTTTACGGCGAACCATTCTTCCGTTCATGCTCGTCATCACAATCAGACAGACAACATTGAGTCCGAACAGGTAACCGAAGTTCTGGGTGCTGACCCCATAGTAATCGATATACACAAAGGAGCCTGCGGTCAGGAAGGAGAACATCCCGGCAAATGAAAATGCGCCAGACATTATCAGCCCCATAGCCTGTGGCGTGCGGAGTATGCGGAAATAGTTACGCATCACGCTCATAAAGCGCAGCGGTTGGCGGTTTTCCGATGTCAGGGTTTCAGGGATTTTAAATGTCACCAGCACTAAAACCAGGACAGCAAACCCCGCGAGCAGCCAGAACACAGAGCGCCATCCAAACCACACTGACAGATAACCGCCAATCATTGGCGCTGCCAACGGGGCAACCGTCATCACCAGAGTGACAAATGACATGGTCCGGGCAAATTCTTCCCGCTCAAACATGTCCCGCACCAGTGCCTGAATGATTACTGCTGCCGCCGCCCCGGCAAACCCCTGCGCTGCCCGAACCCAAGTCAGCATGTGAATGTCATCGGCAAGTGCACTTACCACTGCCGCCATGGCAAAGAATGCAACACCCACTAATAGTACCGGGCGTCGCCCATAACTGTCTGACAGGGGGCCGTGCAGCAACTGCCCGATAGCAAAACCGGCAGTGTATGAGGCCAGTGTTGACTGAACCGCACCGGAAGTGACACCCAAATCGGAGGCAATAGTTGGCATGGCCGGCAAGTACATGTCGATTGCCAGCGGGGTCAGGGCTGCTATTGCACCAAGGATTAGAATCAGGCCAAATCCCAGTGTCGACGTTGGCTGCGAAGACATAAAACTCCATAGAAGAATATGGCTACCAAAGAATTCAGAAGCCAGAAAGCGAAGAGCCCGGCATAAATGCCGGACTCCCATTATAGCGGTAAGATTATCCTCTGACAGGAAAGAATGAAGTTACTGACAGAGCTGATGATTATTTGCTCCGCTTTTAAACAGAGCAACCGAACTTACGCCTTTTTATAAAATGCCTGAACTTCTTCCTCTGTCAGGCTGCGGAATTCGCCCGGCTCCAGGTCATCATCCAGTTCAAGATGTCCGATACGCTCACGGTGAAGGCCTACAACCTTGTTACCCATGGCTGCAAACATACGCTTCACCTGGTGATAGCGGCCTTCACTGATAGTCAGGCGGCACTCCGTCTCACTCACTTGTTCCAGTGTTGCAGGCAATGTCGGTGTCTTCTCGCCGTTGAGCATTACACCTTCTGCAAAAGCGGCTTCGGTTTCCTGAGAGATAGGATCGGCCAGCCAGACGTAATACGTTTTGTCACACTTGTGTTTCGGTGAGGTCACCCTGTGTGACCACTGGCCATCGTCAGTTAACAGCACAAGACCGGTAGTGTCAGCGTCAAGGCGGCCGGCAATATGCATCCGGTCTGCACCTACTTCTTCAAACAGAACAAAGACCGTTGGGTTGTACGGGTCGTCATGCGAGCACACAAAACCTTCTGGCTTGTTCATCATGTAGTAACGGGGACCCCGTAACGCCAGGGATTGTTCATCAAATACCACATTGGCATCTTCGGCAATTTTCAACGCACCGCTTTTCTTTGTTTCACCTTCAACTTCAACCCGGCCCTCTTTCAGGATACGTGTTGCCTGAGAACGGGTAATTGCCAGTGTTTCACAAAGAAATTTATCAAGCCTAATCATTATTCTATCCAGCTAAAAACACGCTCTGAATAACGTGCAACATATCAATTGCGCTCATTATAGAGATATACAGCGTATCGTACAGACAAAGCATGCTGACGCCCGCATATTTAGAATTTCAGTTTGCGTTGCCCGGTCTCACTTTCTATAACTATGCTGTCATGAGCAACAAAAATGAGACAGCCCAAACTACCATGGCCAAAAAGTCCCAATTGCTCTCTCTGCACATCAGATGACACTGTCAATCATTGAGCCGACTTTAGGGGAATAATATGAAAACCAGCCTCCTCCACCCCTCCAATGATACATTTCCTAAACTGCTGGAACTTGTTAAATCTCTCTATGACCACGAGGCACTTCTCTTTGACGCGCTCAAGGTTGAAGGTGGTTTGCGCCACTTACTGGATACACCCGATGATGGAGATGTCTGGCTGATCCAATGTGAGTCTGATGGGGTGGCCGATATTGTGGGTTACATTGTCATGACCTACAGCTACAGCGTACATTGGGGCGGGCATGCTGCCATCATAGACCAACTGTATATCTCGCCGTCATGGCGCAACCAGGGAATAGGATCCTGGGTGATCCCTGAGCTGGAAAATCTCGCCCGCGAACGTGGCTGCTGTGCCGTGTCGCTGGAAGTGAACATCGGAAACGGCGGAGCTCGAACCTTCTATGAGCGGCATGATTTCATCCCGCGCCGACAGTTCTGCGTGATGGTTAAACCCATTAACTAAAATCAAACCCATTAGTCAGCATGATTCCAAGGCGGAGGCAGGTGCCTCCGCAACGGTATCTCAGCTTTTAAAAACCGTCCCCACCCGTTACACTGTATGTTTCCACAGTACCCTGAAGTTTAGCCACTGATGTATACCCTCCGCCCCTACCAGTCCGAAGCAGTCCGTGCCGTTGTGCATTACTTTCGTAAAAGCTCTGATCCTGCCGTTGCCGTTCTCCCAACCGGAGCCGGTAAAAGCCTGGTCATTGCAGAACTTGCCCGTCTGGCAAGGGGAAACGTGCTGGTACTGGCCCATGTGAAAGAACTGGTAGAGCAAAACCACGCAAAATACGAAGGTTATGGGCTTGAAGGGGCAATTTTTTCCGCCGGGCTTGGCAGGAAAGAAACCAATCAGCAGGTGATCTTTGCCTCAGTGCAGTCGGTTGTCCGCAACCTTGACGCATTCAGCCACGCTTTCAGCCTGCTGGTCATCGACGAGTGCCACCGGGTCCCCGATGATGAAAACAGCAGTTACCGCCGGGTTATCTCACACCTGCAGTCTGTTAACCCAGGGCTCAAGATTCTTGGCCTCACAGCCACGCCATACCGATTAGGGCTGGGTTGGATCTACAGTTTCCATACCCGCGGGCAGGTTCGCACCACAGACAGCCGGTTCTTCCGTGACTGCATTTTCGAACTGCCCATCCGGCACCTGCTTGATGAAGGGTTCCTGACTGAAGCCACCCTGCTTGATGCTCCCGTACTGAGCTATGATTTTTCTGAACTTCGCCCCAGGGCCTCCGGCTTTTACTCAGAAAAAGAAATGGATGAGGTAATCAAACGTGCGCCAAGGGCAACGCCTGAAATACTGGCACAGATAAAAGAAAAAGCCGCTGACCGGCACGGTGTAATGATTTTTGCTGCCACCGTCCGCCACGCCCAGGAAGTGTTGCAGTTGTTGCCGCCAGAGCAATCGGCATTGGTCATCGGGGATACAGAAGGCAAAGAGCGGGATAGAATCATTCGTGCCTTCAAAGACCGGGAAATTAAATACCTTGTTAATGTATCCGTTCTGACAACAGGCTTTGATGCACCTCACGTCGATCTCATCGCCATACTCAGACCAACCGAATCTGTAAGCCTTTACCAGCAAATTGTGGGGCGGGGGCTGCGACTGTCCCCCGGTAAAACTGACTGCCTGATACTGGATTATGCCGGAAACAATTACGATCTTTACCAACCGGAAGTCGGGGATACCAAGCCGGACAGCGATTCGGAGATAGTCACCATCCCCTGCCCGGCCTGCGGGTTCAACAACAATTTCTGGGGAAAAACAGATGACCGGGGCATTGTCACCGAACACTATGGACGTCGCTGCCAGGGCTATTTTGAGGATGATGACGGCGAACGTGAGATTTGCGGCTACCGTTTCAGGGCGAAGTTTTGCGATGATTGTGGTGCGGACAACGACATTGCTGCCCGGGTGTGTCACCAATGCGATGCACAACTCGTCGATCCGGATAAAAAACTGCGGGAAGCGTTAAAGCTGAAAGACGCCTTGATAATGGCATGCAATGAAATGGATGTAGAAGCCGGTAAATCCCAGAAAGGTACGCCACAATTGTGTGTGACTTATTACGGAGACGATGACCAGCAACTGCGGGAATACTGGCCGATGTCTACCAAACGCCAGAAAACTGCCTTTCTGGATAAGTTTGTCCGCCCGCACCTTATTGACCGGCACAGGTCGTTTGAAGACACCGCACCGACAAAAGTGGAAAAACAGCAGCACCGTTTCCGGGCCCCGGACTTTATTATTGCGCGGAAATCAGGCCGTTTTTGGTCCATTCGGGACAAGGTTTTTGATGAGCAGGGCATACTCAAAGGCTGGCTAGCTACCCAATTTGCCGAAAAGTCCGGCAATTAATGGGTTACCCTGGGTTACATCTTGTATTCTCGCGCAGTTACATCTTGTATTCTTGCATAGCGGATGCTAGTATCCGCGCTCGTTTTTGGTCATCGGGCAAGGTCGCTATGCTCGATGTGTTTTCAATCTCTATCAGAGAGTACTCACGATGAAATTCGAAGCAGTTGTACGTACTGAGCAGGGTAAAGGTGCGAGCCGCCGCCTGCGTCATGCAAACCAGTTCCCAGCAATCGTATACGGTGGTTCTGAAGCACCTGTATCTATCTCACTGGATCATGACAAAGTTATGAACGCAATGGGCAACCCAGAGTTCTACGAAGCTATCGTTCTGGTTATCGATGGCAAAGAAGTTAAGGTTAAGCCACAAGACGTTCAACGTCACCCATTCAAGCCAAAAGTTAACCACATGGACTTCGTTCGCATCTAATTGCCGAACCCATGTGAGCTTAGGCTTACGAAAAAGCACCCCTCGGGGTGCTTTTTTGCATTCTGGCGAAGACGAAAGTGGGTAGATCAACCAAACAGATCGCCCTGCGGGTTATCATTCTGTTCGTGCAAAGCCAGCTCCCTCGCCCTCAGTGCGCGGAGAATCCTAACCTTGCGCTGCTTACATAACCTAAGCACATCCCGCTTCTGGGTATCAGTAAACTGATTCCAGTAAAACCTTTCATCCCTGCTGCGAAGGCAACCTTTACAGTAACCTTTGTTGTTGACCTGGCAAACACCTATGCAGGGGCTGGGGACGTTGAAGAATTCAAGCTGTTCCAAATAATCCCTTATTCTCGTTTCTCGCTTCTCGCTTCTCGCTTCTTAATACTATTCAAGCTTCACCAAGTCCATAATGCAATTTTTGGAATTACATCAAAACTCATTGATACCATAATCATATTTTAAACTTGCCGTAACACAGTATTTTTTGTTAGGGTTTATCATGTTTATTCGCCATAAACAGAACAATTTGACTGCCATTGATGGCATTTATGGATATTTATAAAACAATGGAGTGAGTTATGGCATTTTTCGTCCCAACTGCTGAATCCGGTCAGCACGCCGAGTCAATCTATCAATCTATTGCCTCTCATATCGGCGCAAATATTTCTGATAAACGCGTTTCTTCCGTCCGTTGGATCCACGAAGGCAAAGAGTTGTCCCTTAAAGTGGGTGACCCAATGCCAAAGGCTTTTTGTCCTCAATCAAAAGAAGTGGTCATGGCCATTTATGACTGCGGCGATGTGGTAAAGGTCTGTTCACCCAATCGCGGTGTCGTCCACTCCGACCCGGTCCTTGCCAGCAAGCGCCATGTACTCGACCTGGGATATTTTAAATAATCCCCGTCAGATACAGAAAAGTGCAGCCTCCTGGCTGCACTTTTTCGTTGTATAGTTTAAATCTCTGTTGAACTCAAAACAGTCCAAGCTGCGGCGAGGCCAGGTTGTCAAAATCCTTCCCGATGAAAGGAAGGATGCCGTCCGCAATGGGACGGAGCTGTTTATCGACGTAATGCTGATAATCCAGCGGGCTTTGCAACGCCTCTTTCGGTTCGGGGCCGTTAACTGTCATCGCATACTCAATCCATCCCCCAAACTGGTACTGCTGTTGTCGCCCGAGCCTTTTGTTAACTTCATCGGCCATGCGCGCAGCTCTCACATGCGGGGGCACGTTTACCTGGTATTCGGCCAGTTTCCGGCGAAGCCGCTTGCGGTAAAACAACCTGTCATCGTTATTTCCGTTCAGTGTGTTCTCTGCGTATTCCCTTACTAACTCGTCAATATCCTGTCCATGAAAAACCCTATGGTAGAGCTCTTGCTGAAAAGCCTGGGATAGCGGCGTCCAGTCGGTACGGGCGCTTTCCAGCCCTTTAAACACCATCTTTTCATTTTCGCCTTCACCCACTAACCCGGCGTAGCGTTTCTTGCTCCCAGTGTCCTGCCCCCGTATTTTTGGCATCAGGAACTTCCGGTAGTGGGTCTCGTACTCAATTTCCAGCGCAGATCCAATGTCGTATTCATCTCTCAGGCGCTGGGTCCACCAAACATTGATGTCTGTTGCCAGTTCGTTCCCAATATTATCTGCATCTTTCTGACTGTGAAGGCTGCCAAGCGCAACAAACGTTGAGTCTGTATCGCCATAGATCACCTGATAACCCCGGTTTTCTATGAACTCCCGCGTTTGCTTCATAATTTCGTGGCCGCGCATAGTGATAGAAGACGCCAAACGGTGATCAAAGAACCGGCAACCGGATGAACCCAATACACCATAAAATGAGTTCATGATAATTTTGATTGCCGTCGAAAAAGCCTTCTCACCTTGCTGCTTGGCGCGATCCCGCGCACTCCAAAGGCCTTCAATCATTGCAGGAAGATAATGTTTCTCCCGGTGGAAAACACCACCGCGAAAACCGGGAATCGTTTCCCTATCCCGGCCATCCTCTTCTGCTTTGAGGCCTTCAATCAACCCCATTGGGTCAATTCGAAACGTCTTGATTATCGAGGGGTACAGGCTCTTAAAATCCAGTACCAGAACAGAGTCATAAAGCCCAGGCAAGGAATCCATCACATATCCGCCGGGGCTGGCAATCCAATTCTCTGCATGCAGGTTGGGGGCTACATAACCACCGCGATGCAACCGGGGCAAGTAGAGGTTGGTAAAGGCAGCAACAGAACCACCGACTCGATCCAACTCGACACCGGTCAAACGAGAGCGTTCTATCAGGAATTCCAGCAGGTGGGTATGATCAAAGATGCGGTTAACCAGCACACAGTCCTGCAAGTTGTATTTTGCCAGCGCCCGCTTGTCTTCCCGGAACATCCGCTTGATTTCATCCAACCGGTCATAAGGGTTGCTAATCGCCTTGCCCTCACCCAACAGTTCCTGTGCGACGGATTCCAGAGACCAGGAACGGAATCCATAAGTTGCTGTCTTGAGCGCATCGATTCCGTCAATCAGAACCCTTCCTGGTAGCGTGACAAAGCTGCCTCCCTGCTTCCGCTCCCGGACATAGAGGTATTCCCCGCCCCGGCCAATTTTCAGTTTACTGTTCTGGCGCTCAGCGGCTTTGGCAAGAAGGCGAAAGTCAAAATCGATCACATTCCAGCCGATAACCACATCGGGTTCAAAGGTGGCAAACCAGTTCTCAAGGGAGATCAGCAGGGCCTTTTCATCCACCACCCACTCAATGTGCGTGAACTCTTCCCCATCCTGCTCAGGGCCAATCATGATGACGCGGCTGTCAGCCACACAGTCCAGCCCGACGGAATATAGCTCCCCGCGCTCAGAGCATTCGATATCAAGGGAAACGGTAACCAGATCCGGTTTATAGTCGGCCTGCTTAATTCTGGCCTGACGCCAGACAGGGATTCCTTTTTGCGTCACCGGCGTCCCGGTGTAAGACAACCCGCCCTGTATGTACCGCTCCATCAGGTAACGGTCTGCAGGACGAATATCTGACTCCAGCGGTTCAAAATCGTTTTCAATCAGCAGGTCAGATGCCAACGAGGCCAACCGTGAGGTTGGAAAGTAAAATGCCGTAACAGGAGCATGCTCAAAACTGGTTAACGGCAACGGTTTGCTTTCTGGGAAGAGATTATGGGCGTGAAGCAGCGTCATTGCCTCTGCTGTTTTCTCAGAGGCAACAAAGAACACCGGCTTTTCTCCACTGATAACCAGTTGCTCTGCACAATCACCGGATTTCACCCAAAGCCGGATTTCCATCCCATTTGACGTATCCCTACTTTCACGGGTCAGCAAGAATCCGTCTTTTACCTGGGGTTTTAAGTCATTCTTTTCGTTCATGGCTCTATTGTACGGCAGCAATATCATCCCGGCATTAATTTTACCGGTAGCCTGCATTCGCAAAATTTTAGGTGAATCTGATTTGGGCAAATCCCCATAAATCGGTAAAATATGATCTTTTACTCGTCAGTACGGAGAGTGGATGTCAGAAAGCAAGCGTAAAGCCCTGAAAAAGATTGCCAAGTGTCTGGAGCTCGGCAATTCAGCCAATGTTAATGAAGCAGCCCAGGCCATAAAAATGGCTCAACGGTTGATGAAAAAATTCGGCCTTGATCAGGATGACATCGACTTTATCAAGATGGGTCAAACCACATCCAAGACCCTTCTGCCAGCAACGATCAGCCAGAGCATCCTGCGTATTATCCGCGGCATAAACGCCCGATTTGGCGTGGAATGTATTCTCACCAACCATAAAGGACTGAAAAAAGCCGAATTTATTGGCGATGCAGACAGAGCTATTTTCGCTGCATTTGCCTTTGATATTGTGTACCGGGAAATGAACGAGCACATTGGCCAGTTCAGAAACAGCTTTGCCGGTTCCGGCACCAGCCAGGCCGAACTGAACCGCAGGGTGAATTCGTTCACACAAGGCTGGCTGGAAGGTGCCCTCGAAAAACTGCCCAAACTGAATGCAGACGATAACAGCAAAGAACGTATCAAAAACTATATCGATCGTCAGTTTGAAAAAGTTGACCGGGAAACCTTTAAGCAGCAACTGAAAGATGCCATGGCCGGCATAACCGATGATTACGAAAAAGGAATGAAGAAAGGCAGGCAGGTTTCAGTCAGCCGGCCGGTAGGTGGACAAGGCGCTCCGGAGGTTAAGCGACTGTCTCAATCCTGACCATTTTCCTGACAGAAATCTGACAGTTAATTTACGTAGCGGGACTTGTTTCAAGTCCCGTTTTTTGTGTCTGAATTTCAATGTGTCTCATTTATGAGAATTTGTGATGTTTGTCGAATAAAACATTGTATTTAAATACAGGAAAGATATAAGTTTGCCGTGCTATTACAAAGAGTTGCCAATAGTGTGTCATTTCATAGCGAACTCATTGACCGAATGAATTCTCTAGCAGAGTCAGCATCAGTGGCACTCTTAAATAACAACAAGCAACGGAGATGAACAATGAAAAAAGTAGTAACTGGCCTTGGCCTTGCAGTTCTTGCACTGTCCCCTCTTGCCCACGCACAAGACGATTCAAGCCTGTACCTGGGTGGTCGTTTCGGTGTATCTCACCTGTCTGACAATGCTTGTAACGGCGCTGCACAGTGTGACAAGAAAGACATCGCTGGTGGTGTGATCGCAGGTTATGACTTCAACAAAATCTTTGGTCTTGAAGCAACTTATGATTACCTCGGTCACTTCAAAGGTACTTTCGATAACGGTGCAGTAACTCAAAAAGGCGACCTGACTGAAGCTACTTTTGGTCCTCGTATCAGCCTGCCTATCACTGATGCAACCAGCCTGTATGTTAAAGGTGGCGCATCATTCTGGGATATGAACGGCAGCAACTCATCAGCTCACGACACCGCTTGGTTCGGTGCTGCTGGTGTAAACCACCGTGTAAGTGATCTGGTTGACCTGCGTGCTGAATTCCAACACGTTGATTCAATGGATGACGGTTTCGTTAAAGACGTAGACAACAACCTGTTCACCGTTGGTATGACCTTCCACTTCGGTCGCAGCTCTGCTGCTCCAGTAGTTGCTGCGCCAGTTGCGGCAGTTGTTGAAGAAGTAGTAGCCGAAGAAGTTGTTGCTCAGCCACAGGTTATCGAACTGTCTGACGCAAAAGGTTCAGAGACTTTCGCATTCAACAGCTCTGAACTGACTGACTCAGCCAAGACTGCTCTGAAGCCACTTGTTGAGCGTATGAAAACATACCCACAAGCAACTGTTGTTCTGACTGGCCACACTGACAGCACCGGTCCTGAAAAAGTTAACGTACGTATCTCTAAAGAGCGTGCAGAGGCTGTAGCTAAGTACCTGGAAGCAAACGGTGTTGCAGCTGACCGCATCACTGTTAAAGGCGAAGGCGAAGCAAACCCAGTAGCTTCTAACAAAACTGCTGAAGGTCGTGCTCAAAACCGTCGCGTAGATATCTTCTCACCAGCTTTCTCTTACACTGAGTAAGATTTAGCGTGAGTAAAAAAGAGCAGCTTCGGCTGCTCTTTTTCGTTTAGGCTCCCCCACAACAAATAGTCTTTCCCACAACAAATTTGTTGCTATCGCTTGTGAACCCTTCGGTCAATCCAGGAAATGTCATCCTGGTTCACACCAGCCATCCGAGGATAAATAGGGTTTTCACGATCGTTGATCAATGGGTAATGCCAACCGTGGGTTGATTCAACAAAAGCATTGGCAAAATCAGCGGAATATCGCAGGCACCCTGCCAGTACAGTATCTACATAACTCTGGACGATAGGCTGAATATGGCAAGGGGGTTCTGGCTCTCTTCCTACATACGCGTAAACCGGCCCTTCAACCTCTACGTTGTTATTGAGAAAGCGAATACCATCTGCCGGTAGTTCAATACGGCGGTACCCACTTTCCCGAATATCAAACGCGGCAAGAGACGCTTCATTGATAGCCAGCAACACACCATTGCACTCGCCGTCTCCCTCACTGACCACCAATGGCGATATATTGGAACCTGACACTTTTCCCCACTGCCGGACAAGGCCTCCGACACTGACAGGAATACCATCACCGGTGTGACTGGTCATTTTTCTGGAGGCTTCGTTAATCAGGCTTCCATAGCCAAAAATATACATACTTTCGTTACCCGCGGATTTTTTATTCAATGCACGTTTGAAAGGAAATAGGAAGTACTGGTAAATCCTTTCTCATTCAGCATAATAAATGTAACGAAAATGATAACAACTGACAAATTGCGGGATCTTCTATTGACTGCCCGCACAGCATAACCAAGGCACAACTATGTCTCATTACGAAAACCTCGTTGCCCATTTCACCCGGCTTTCCCACTTCCACCACTTGCAGGCCATTTGCGGTTGGGACCAGGCAGCTATGATGCCGGAAGGTGGTAATGACGCTCGCTCCGCCGCTATGGCTGAATTGGCTGTACTCTGCCACAAACAACTGACAGAGCCATCGCTAAAAGCCATGTTTGAAGGTGCCAGGAAAGAATCACTCAATGAATTTGAGCAAGCTTCCTTAACTGAGATGGAAAGACGATGGCAACAGGCTACAGTCCTTCCGGAAAAACTCGTTCAACAAAAATCCCTCGCAGGATCACGCTGTGAACATGCCTGGCGCACCCAACGTAAAAACAATGACTGGGAGGGATTTAAAGAGAACCTTAAACCGGTTGTAGAACTCGCCCGCCAAGAGGCCCTGATTCGTGGGGCGGCATCCGGTCTGTCTCCCTATAATGCAATGCTCGATCTGTACGAGCCCGGCATGACAAAGGAAAAACTCGATCCCATTTTCAGTGACATTAAATCCTGGCTGCCAGGCGTTATTGAACAGATCATCGAAAAGCAGGAACAAAACCAGGCTATCCCACTGCAAGGACCATTTTCTGAAGAAAAGCAGAACCAACTTGGCCTGAAAATAATGGAAATCCTCGGCTTTGATTTCAATCACGGCCGCCTTGATGTCAGTACCCACCCTTTCTGTGGCGGCGTCCCGAGTGATGTTCGTATCACCACTCGCTATACCGATGATGATTTCACCTCATCCATTATGGGCATCATCCATGAAACCGGCCACGCCCGCTATGAGCAGGGCTTACCTAAACAACACGCGTCACTGCCTGTCGGCGAAGCGCGCTCAATGGGTATTCACGAAAGCCAGAGCCTGTTTTTTGAAATGCAGCTTTCTCGCAGCCCGGCATTCGTTTCTATGCTGACACCGCTAATCACCGAAACATTCGGAGCAAAAGACAACCCTGCTTTCAGCCCGGAAAACCTGCTGAAGATTTACACCAAGGTCCAAAAGGGATTTATCCGCGTAGATGCCGACGAAGCGACCTACCCTGCCCACGTTATCCTTCGCTACGAAATTGAGCGAGACCTGATTGAGGGGCTGATTGAAGTCGACGACATCCCAGCAATCTGGAACCGGAAAATGCAGGAATATCTCGGTATCAGCACCGAAGGTAACTTCACAGACGGCTGTATGCAGGATATCCACTGGACCGACGGTTCATTCGGGTATTTCCCAAGCTACACGCTGGGTGCCATGTACGCAGCCCAGTTTATGGCTTCGATGCGTAAAACCGTTGATGTAGATGCGTGCATTCACACTCAGAATTTGGCACCTATATGGACTTGGCTGAAAGACAATATCTGGTCAAAGGGTTCAACGCGCTCTACCGAAGAGCTTGTTATTCAGGCTACGGGTGAATCGTTAAATCCCGAGTATTTTAAGCGACATTTGATTGAACGATATTTGAACGATTGATTAAGGCTAAAAGCGCAGCCGCCAATGGCTGCGCTGAGTGGTTTTGGGACAGAAATCAGTTAGTGGCTTATCTAAATTAGAAAAATGGAATAACTCAAGCATGGAAAACACCGATAGGAGAAAGACAAGACCGGTATCTGCTATTATCATTAAGGGTGTAAACTTTCTGAATAAAGCAGAGATTAGCATGTAAACAATATTTAATCTCTGCTTTATCATAAATAAAAATACACTATTAAGCCATCAAGCGATAATTATATATCAATAAATTTACAGATCTCAAATTTTATTAAATCATCTTGAGCGTTTATATAGTCAACAAAGTCATCATTATACTCAACTAATCCATGGTCATTGATTGACAAATTACTCATCTGTTTATCTCTATCTAGCCTATTTATCAAAGAGCCACTAAGTCCTAATTTTACAAACTCAGAGTTAGATTTATTTGTTGTTCCATAAATATATAGTTCATACTCTTCTTCAGAAACAAGATCTAAATCATACATTACATTAACAAAGTTATTTAATGTATATGAGACAAAGTCACTCTCTATTTTAATTTTCACCAAAGAGATATTTGCAAGTTCCTTGTTTGACTTGGTAGCAAGATCTAAATATACAGTTTTCCCAAAGCTTCCATCTGGATTTATTTTTCCAACTTCGCCATAAGAATCTCCTATATAAAATTCTCTACCTTGTGGTAAGTATTTGATAGATTGAAAATATCTTATTGTATCTGATATGTGCTCTTTCAAACTAAGTCGATGGAGATTTCCTGTAAACATTTTATAGAAATCTCTCGCTTTTTCATGCTGTAAACGTAAAAAGTCCTTTTTTACAATATAGTTTTCCAAACCCTGAATAAAAAACAGGTAAACCCTATCAATAATATGAGAATCTTTCCAGATAGGATGCTGAACTATAGTATCAACCTTATTGGATAGTTTATTGATCATCTGTTCAGAATTAAAGTAAACTGAAAGAGCGTCAGACTCAAGAAGAACTCTCTTAACTTTATTGTGACTATCTAATTCACTAGTTATAAGAAAGTCCTCTCTTCCTTTTATTTCTTGATACTCATCCAGTTTTCTTTTTAAAGTTTTAACTCTCTCTAATTTATTTTCATCTCTTGCTTTTTCAAGCTCCAACTTCATTTTATCTATATCGAAGTTCACTAGTAATGGATTCTCTAGAGTATCTTTAAAAACACCACTTTTTAGCTTTCTTATTTGATTCTCCATATTTCCACCTTTACGGTTGAAATCTTCAGAGTTAACAAAATGAACACTAGGCATTAACTTATCTAAAGACTTTCTCTCATCATCAAAAACTTCATTCAGTCGATTAACCCTACCAATAAGGTTAGTGAGAGATTTTGCATCAAGAGAATTAGTATTCATAATATACATATTATCAACTGGTAGATTTACTCCCTCAAGTATTACAGAGTTAGCTACTACATATTTTATTTCTTTATTATCAGAAAACTTAAACTCTAAATATTCCTTTATTAAATCAGGAAGTTTACCGTGAAGATAAACTAATCCTTTCTTTATGTAATCGACGCAATAGAAGTCTTTATGAACATTCATTGATATTACATCTGAAAGCTCCATTAAACTAGGGGAACTAATAAACTCTAGCTTAGAATCGAGAAGTATTGCTAATTCTTCAACTCTCTTCGGAGCTCTAAGGTACAAGAAGTTTTTATCCTTACTATTTTCAATTATATAACTAAGAAAACTATTGCTGTACCCAGATTCAAAGAAAACATCCAAAAATCGGTTGTATTTCCTAATCTCTCCAGATTCTTTATACTCATATATATCAGGTTCTTTTATATTACTAATAATCTTTCTTTCAAAGATTTTTTGATTGCTTTCAACCTTTAAATTATTCGAGTCGGAAATTAGTGGCGAAAGATAATAATTTACTGACTTGGGGTTTCTTTTTCTATTCCTTCTGATAAGTCTAGTTAATAATAGACTTCTTGAATCATAGTTAAATAAGTTGTGTGCTTCATCAATGATCAATAAGTCAAATGAAATTCGTTCATCCTTTAACAACCTTAATGCTCTTTCTTGAGTGAAGATTGCGATAAATTCATCTGAACCATCATACATTTCATCATGAAATATGATATTTCTGCTAGAAAAATTATTCTTAACTAATTTATAAGTTTGTATTAAAAGTGACTTTGTTGGGACAATAATTGCCACTTTCTTTAATTGTTTCTCTCTGATAATCTCTGTAATAAGAGAGCTTTTACCGAAAGATGTTGGAGCAATATAACAGTTTTCCTCATCATCACTATTTACTAATTCTACCCTTGATTTTTTTTGATCATAAGTTTCGATAATACTATTGTATTCGAATTTACGAAGTTGGTATAACAAACTAAACTCAGAAGAAAGACTGCTGGTGTAAAGGTTGTTTTTTGTGATATAATTTGATATTGGATACAAACCAAAATTTGAGCTAACATCAAGTAATGGTTCGTACTCATCATTATTAATCGCACTTTTCAATACAATAAAGTAAGCAATTTCAAAGTATAAATTTTTCCTCTTATCTTTACGGTATACTTCAAGGAAAATCACAGCACAACTTAGCAAATATTCCATTTCACCAGTATCCAAAGGGATATTTAGTGACATTTTTTTCATTGAAGACAAAAATTTTTCATCATCTTTAAGCCAATTGAATGATATCGCCAACTTATTCACCTAAATACTTTTTAAATAGTTTTAAACTCTTCTTTGATATGCATATTGCATCTAACGTAATGCAGTCAAAGGACTTTAAAAATTCATGATCATTCAATATCTTAGAATTTTCTCTATTGTTCCAAACTGAATCTAAAAATATTGTTGAGCAAGGTATTATTTTATAATCATTTATATTCGTAAACACACCTGCATCATACATATCTCTAAGCTTTTTTATTTTTTTTCTTATTCCTTTTTCGGCACCCACATCTATATGGCTGGCGTGATTATAAGCATTTTTCCAAGGATTATTTTTCCCTTTTTCACTTTTCCCAGAAACATAATTTCTCAAGTCTGTATATGCAGTATTTAATTTTGTTCTATGGCTAATGCCCTTTGTTAAAACCGTACCAGACTTGCTTTCTACTAGAAATGTTTCGGAATTTTTTGAAAATAAACCATCAAATCCTTTCTTTATTGAGTTTTCCTCTAAATTGAAAAATAGAAATTCTTGCTTAAAGTTAAGCTGATTCAAATAAAGATGCACAAGAAATTCAGCCACAGCTCCCATTTGTGTTTCTTCGTTTTTTGTTTTAAGAAATTTCGCTAGCCTTTGCTTAACTAAGCTAATCTCGCTATCCGAATCACCCTCACAAATAGAAACAAAATACTTGTCCAATAGGTCTTTCATATCTGCTGCTATCGATTCAATTTCTATAACGTGCAGCGTTCTTTTATTATCAATCCGTATACATTCTGAGTTCAACATTTAAGCCCGAGCACCTTTGTCATTATAAGTATCAATAATTTAAGGATACAATAGACTAAAATGTACTCTGTGCTCAAAAAAAAACACAATTAATTTAAGGCTTAATCATCAAAAAACTTATAGACGCCCAGATATTCATTTGAAAATGGATAGATCTTGTTATTTTCAATCAAACCTTTTGTTAATTAAAAGATGAAGGGGTCAGGTCTTTCCTCTTACTATCCATTACTCTTTGCATTTAAAAGCTAGCAAGTTAGCTAAAATAGAGATTCGAGCGACAACTAACTTTGGGGTATAAACTTGCTAGAAAAAATCCGCCTTTCAGGCATCAGAACAGAAGATTTAGTGCTTTGACCTTACACCTTTTGCCTCGGTGCACTGATTCAGCCTAATGGCACAGTTACCCTCAAAATAAAGGTTATTCACATTCACTGAGTGAATACATAAATCATTTTAACCTCGCGCAGCAAATCATTAAGCAACATTGAGTCCCATTGCTAACTAAAATTAAAGATGTATTTAGCGGATAGATACTGCCACCTCACACAAAAAGACTCTCAGCTGATTTAGGCTTTAATCATTCATTAACACAAATACATTGAAGCAGGGATGGCGCAATGAATTTGAATATTGAACAGATAGACAAGAAAACATTTCTTGGCTCAATAGCTTTGATTGCGGTGATTGTTATTCCATTGGTTATATGGCCGCAGCGTGGTGCTTATTTGGTAGATGCCGCCAAAGAATTAATGACCAACAAACTCGGGTTTATCTACCTTTCCCTTGGTATCAGTGCACTGTTCTTTATGTTGTATATTTACCTTAACCCTATTGGAAATATTAAACTCGGAGATGCAGAGGACAATCCTGAATACAGTGCCGTTTCGTGGGCCTCAATGTTATTTTGTGGCGGGATTGGGGCAAGTATCCTTTACTGGGGAATGATTGAGTGGGTGTTCTATTACCAGTCTCCCCCTTTTGGCGCAGAACCCGGCAGTCTTGAAGCAATAAATTGGGCATCGACTTACGGTATTTTCCATTGGGGGCCAATTGCTTGGTCTATCTACCTGATCCCCGCAATTCCCATCGCCTACTTCTTCTATGTCCGAAAGCAACCTGTGCTCAAAGTTTCAATGGCTTTACTCCCTGTCCTTGGTGAGGAGAAAGCCAACGGAAACATCGGCAAAACTATCGATATCCTGTTCATTTTCGGTCTGCTCGGCGGTGCAGCGACTACGTTAGGGCTCGCCGCTCCGATGATAAACGCTGGGTTGAACTATCTGGTTGGAATAGGCGTTTCCCCTCTCAATGAAGTTTTCATTCTGGCTGCCTGCACGTTGTTGTTTGCGTACTCCTCTTACAAAGGGATGGATGACGGGATCAAAGTGCTGAGCAACATTAACTTTTGGATGGCGATAGGACTGCTGGTTTTTATCCTGGTTGCCGGGCCAACACTGTTTATCATCGAAACCGGCTTTGAGGCATTGGGAAATGTGCTGGCTAATTTCTTTCATATGGCGACCTGGCTTGATGCGTCAGGCGGCTATGCCGGGTTTGAAGACTCTCGTTTCCCACAAAACTGGACTGTATTTTACTGGGCCTGGTGGCTGGTGTTCTCACCCAGCATGGGGTTGTTCGTTGCACGTATATCGAGAGGAAGAACCATTAAGCAAATGATCGCCGGCGCAATTATTTATGGTTCGGCCGGGTGCGCGGTGCATTTCATCATTATGGGTAACTACGGTCTGTCACTGCAACTGTCGGGCACGCTCGACGTTGTGGGCATGCTCCAGTCAGAAGGCGCCAATGCCACCATTTTTGCTATTCTCAGCCAACTCCCCTTTGGTGAATTGGTGATTGGGCTTTTTGTCTTGTTGTGTATGCTGTTTACCGCCACAACGTTTGACTCTATTGCCTTTATCCTCGCCGCTGTCACTCAAAATGATGTATCCGAAGATCCTATGCGCTGGAACCGGCTGTTCTGGGCATTCTTCCTGTCGTTGTTACCAGCAGTACTGCTGTTCGTCGGTGATCTGGGAACGCTGCAAACAGCCGCTATTATCGGGGGCATCCCTCTCATTGTGATTGCAGTTATGCTGATGGTATCCGGCGTAAAAGCGGCAAACACCGACCTGCAATTGCAAGAAGGCTACTGTGATGATGCTATCTCGATTGAACAATTGCCTGAATTTGATCCATGGTCTGTTCAGGGCACAGCACTTGCTGATTTCGAACGCTATAAAAACGATGCAATAGTTGCAGCCGAACAGGAAAAGCAGCGGCGTCAGGATTTGTGGGATGCTCGAAACCAGCTACGCCATTGTAGGCATCTCGCAGGTGAAAGCTGCAACTGTCAGACTCTTGTCCGTCAATCGACTAAGGCATGGAATGATGCAGTGAAATCAAAATTGACTGCTTCGTCTGCGGCCAGAAAGGCCAGAGAACACTTCAATGCCCTTTTAAAAACCAGCCATCAAGGCGAGTTATGAGCACTCCTGGATAACAGGGATTGGGACATGAATGCCTGACAAAGCCAAGAAGCTGCCTTATGGGGAAATGGGATTCAGTGTACTAAAACAGGAATAAAAACAGCGCCCTACGTTGACAATTCGGGGCGCCGTTATGGTATGTGCTTTTAATCAACCGAAAGAGACAATGTAATGTTTTCTCTCTTTACATAGTTTAAGTCTGGACCCATTACCACATCAAATCATCAGGGATCTTGTAGTCTGCATATGGATCGTCTTCATCCATTTCCTGGTCAGACGTAGTGTTATTCACAATAATGGTTTCTTCGTCGCGCTGACTAATCTTGTCTGCAACAATGCTAGGAACCACTGCATAACCATCAAGGTAGCGGGCGATTGCCAGACGGCCATTTACCAGTTGGTCTTGGGTCTCTTTGTTGACATAAAGCTTTTTAACCAAAGTGCCGTCGGTAAAGTTGTAGCCGATATCGCCATCTTTAATGTCGATTTTATTCATTTCGACTAGCTGCTTAACCTGAGCAGCAATCGCTTTTTTCTCAGCTTCCAGTTTCTTTTGGCGGTTTAGCTCTTGGTCCTGGGCGATCTGCGCTGCGCGGTTTTCTTCAACTGCCGCTTTGGCTTCTTTCGCCAGGGTGCGGGATTTCTTGGATGTCTTACCGGCCTTTTTCATTTTCTTTTTATCGATAAGACCAGCTTTAAGCATCTGCTCTTGAAGTGTTAGGTTTGCCATTTTGACTCCGATACGGGCGATGTTGGCTGTCAATTATTGGGAAATGATATTACCACCCGCCTCGGCAATTAAAAATAAGTTGGAGAACAGATTTAAGCGGGAAACCGGGGCTCATCACCCCTGGTTGGCCTCTTGATTGGTCATCCCCTCTTCTTCCGTTGGCTCTGGTTCTTCATTTACAGCATCAGCCGATGCCAGCGCAACCGGGAAGTCTGCACTTTGGAGGATTCTCATTGCTGCTTGCATCAGGCACTTGTCTTTACCGGGGTGCGCCAGCATAGACACTCCCAAAGGCACGCCGTCAACTTTGAAAAGCGGCATAGTCAGCTGTGGGCATCCGGTCAGCTCCGCAACAGATACAAGGGCAGATAGTTTGTCGTTGTACTCTTCCGCCTCTTTTTCACCGATATCATTGTGAGGCGCGGGGCCTGGTGTAGTTGGAAACAGCAGGACTTCATCTTCCGCAAACACGCTCAGTAGGTTAGCTGTAATAATTTGCCGTTTTTTGTTCCCTTCAACCTGGTCTTTAAAAGTCAGGCTTTTATACCAATCTATCCGGGATGCCGTTTGCGGGTGGAACGCAATGTTATTTGCATCCAGCCATTCACCCAATTCCATCAACAGCTCCCGGCCGGCAAGCTTGTGGTAAGTATCATAGGCCTGAACGGTTAACATCTTGTTCAGGGACATGGTGTTCTCAACGCTGAATGGCAATCCCTCCAGAACAATTTTAACTTTGGAAAAGTGGTCTTCTGAAAGGAAGTCTTTGAAGAGGTTGCTGGCAACTTTTACCTTCTGGATAGCGGCAATCGAAGGTGTCAACTTTGAAAATTTGTTTTGAAGAATGTCTATAAGGCTGATGTTGTTAGACATAAAGCCCGGTATATCAAAACTCTGTGTAAAGGTTTTAAACCCTCTTTTGTCCATGCTGTCCTTGGTGGGCCGAAAGCCAAATAACCCGCATAACGCCGCAGAGGTCCTGATCCCACCGAAGCTGTCGTTGCCGACACCAACATTTGCGATGCCACCGGCCACTGCAACCGCTACGCCCGAGCCGGGACCTCCAACCCAGTGTTTCAAGGCACTGGGGTTTTTGAGGTCTTTCATTTTATCGTTTATGCCGCGCGAGCAGAAAACAAACTCATCAACCTGGGTTTTACCCACACAGGTTGCTCCGTTTTCCAGCAAGGCTGAAACGAGGACAGCGTCTTCACTCGCTTCACTCTGATCAGACAGGTATTCAGGGATGCCTATGCCGGTTTTATATCCCGTCACCGCCACATGGTCGCTGACAACGAACTCAACGTTTGTCAGCGTACCATTCCGGGTATCCTGTCGAGTCATTTCCGCATGTTCCACCAATGCATTCCTGAAAAGCAACATGCGTATCCTCCTTGGATTTTATTCTCGATAACAAGAATATAGCTCAAGCTGGACTATCTATTTAACCAGACAGGCAAACTCGGCGAAGATTATCCCATTCTGTGACAAAGTTATGATTATTAAAGGTTTCCTTATCAACCCTCAAGCGGCGGCCTTTCGTCCAGGTTTCTGCCGTCGCCCCCTGTCCATAGGGGATCGAGTAGACGTGATATTGCTGGAACTCAGAAATGTATTCGAGGTTCGGTGCGACATGAAGTGGCTTATTTTCTTCGTTCAGGAAGAAGTAAAAAGAACCCGTACAATCCGCCACTACATAGGAACCTTCTTCGTTTTGCACGGCAATGTAAGGCAACCGCGAACGCGTTGAGCGACCGATATGCCAGGTACCGATATCCCGGTAACTTACGGGTTCAGGAAAGGCATAGCTGTCCGGTTGGCTCTCGATTTCTTTAAGGGCCTCAGAAACCTTTTTATTCACTTCCTTTTTTTCATAGTTGTGGACAATAGTCACAGTTCGAGCCGGATCCTGGCTTTCACTTCCATCCGAATGCAGGAACGAAAAAATACCAAGAGCAGACAAAAGGAGGCAGCCAGCGGCAGTAGCCAGTACAAATGGCCAGTTTTTACGGTGTTGCTTATAGGGTTGTACAACAGAGCCAGGCTTTGTTTCTTCGCGGAACCGTTTTTGGGCAAGCTCTTCTGCCAACTGTTCAACCTGGGCGCGTAGTGCATCATTCTCCTTTTTCAGGCGAAGTTCAGCCATTCTTGCCTGCGAAGAGACATTTTCAGTACGGGAGCGGGATTTCCGTTGCATCTCCAATTCTGAGCTCATGCGCCGGTTTTCGTTTTCCAGGGTTTCGACTTTGGCATCCAGCAATGCATTTTTACGCTGTTCCACAATCAGCGCACGGCTCACCTCTTCCAGTTTTTTGCCGTTTATGCCCCGAAGGCTTTCAATGACGCCCGAGCCGTTGCCATTCTTCACCTGTTGGTATGATTCGCCAACAAGCTGCATCAACGCCTTTGAGCCCCCTTTATCCGGGTGAATAGCTGATGTGAGTTTACGAAACTGCAGTTTCGCCTGCTCCTGGCTGGCATTTGGCTGAAGGCCGAGTATGTCCCAAAAATTTGCCATGTTTTCTTACGTTACTCTTATTTTTGTTTTATCGGACGGGCCTGTCCGGGCTGCTAATTGCTGCAAGCTGTGCATGAATCCCTAATCGGTCGACAGCAAGCACGGGAAACACCAGATTATCACATACTAATATAGCGGTTCGGCCGGTGTGATCTTTAGTCCAGAACACACAATTAATGGTTCACTTCGTTAATCCTCCATTTCCGGACGCCAATTATCACTCCGGCATATGTCTGATGATTTAATTATTAACCAGTTGTTCTTAATTTTTACGCCAAACTAATATTTTTCATTGCATTCGTCTTAATGTGATCTATCATACATTTCGCTACACCACGTTCCGTTGAAGGCAGCAGGAGAGTGACGGCTTGTACCGTCCGCCGAAGAAGTGAATCTTTCAGGCACGAATGCGTATGGACTGCTGCTGGAGGAGCCTCTGGAGAGATCCGTTAAATCGGACGCCGAAGGAGCAAGCCTGTTTATCCGGGTGAAACTCTCAGGCAAAAGGACAGAGGGGAAAGATACTGATTTCCACGCATCAACATTGGTATTTACCAATGTGAAGTACGTTGATTTTCCACCATTAATTGGCGCTATGTGTCTTTTCTCCTCCTTTGTACGTTAAAGGGGGAATCATGAACCAAACTCAATCTGTTTTTCACTCATTTCTTGTCACTGTCGATAACCTTGTCTGGGGTCCACCTTTGTTGATCCTGCTGGTTGGTACCGGTGTTTACTTCACTCTTCGCCTTGGTTTTCTGCAGATCCGCTATCTGCCTCGGGCCATGCGCTACCTGTTTAAACCGGAATCTTCTTCAGCAGGCGGTGATGTATCCAGCTTTGCCGCTCTATGTACTGCCCTTTCTGCCACCATTGGTACGGGTAACATTGTAGGTGTTGCCACCGCTGTAAAACTGGGCGGGCCTGGTGCACTGTTCTGGATGTGGATGGCTGCACTTTTTGGTATGGCAACCAAATATGCCGAATGTCTGCTTGCCGTTAAATACCGTGAAAAAGACAACAAAGGCCAGATGGTTGGCGGCCCAATGTACTACCTGGAAAAAGGTCTGGGCCAACGTTGGCTGGCGCGTCTTTTTGCCATCTTTGCAGTCGGTGTCGCTCTGCTTGGAATAGGTACCTTCCCACAGGTAAACGCCATTACCGACGCTGCCCATCTTTCGTTGGGTGTTTCGCATCCGGTAAGTGCAACTATCCTGACTATCTTGGTTGCAGCTGTTACTTTAGGTGGTATTCGCTCTATTTCAGCCGTTGCCAGCAAGATCGTACCGGCAATGGCAATCCTGTATGTTGCGGCTTGCCTCTATGTACTGGGATTGAACATTGGCCAACTGCCTGATGCAGTCAAACTGGTGGTGGAATCTGCCTTTACCCAGACAGCTGCTGCCGGTGGCTTCACAGGTGCCACTATCATGATGGCAATCCAGGCGGGTATTGCGCGCGGAGTGTTCTCCAACGAATCCGGTCTCGGAAGCGCACCAATTGCAGCGGCAGCAGCAAAGACTGATTCCTGTGTACGCCAGGGTCTGATCTCAATGACCGGTACCTTCTTTGATACCATCATTATCTGCACCATGACTGGCTTGACACTGGTTTTAACCGGCGTATGGCAAGGTGATGCAAGTGGCGCAGCGATGACTACCGAAGCCTTTGCCATTGGTATGAACGACGCCAACCTCGGCCCGGTCCTTGTATCGGTTGGCCTGATGTTCTTCGCATTTACCACAATCATCGGTTGGAACTACTACGGTGAGCGTGCGGTGGTATACCTGTTTGGTACCCAGGCTGTAATGGCATATAAGGTTGTCTTCCTGTTCCTGATTGCCATTGGTACGTTCCTGCATCTGGATATGATCTGGCTTTTGGCTGATATTGTAAATGGCCTGATGGCTGTGCCAAACCTCATTGGTCTGGTAGCACTTCGCCACGTGGTAATCGCTGAGACACAGGCTTACTTCGGAAAAGTGATGTCCCCTTCCGGTCAGGAAGTATCGGCGTAAAGTCACTGAGCGATAATACGGACCAAAAAAGACCCGGCCTCATCGGCCGGGTCTTTTTGTATTTGGCTATCGACGTAGTCAACACCCCAAAATTGGAATGACTACTTCACTACGCCGTTTGACGCTTTACGCTGTCGTACAGGCCAAGCTTCCCGAAAATAGCATCATGACTGGTAAAGTTCTGAATTCGAGTATGGTGTGCCACCCTATTCCCTACCGCGACAAACTCATAACCAAGGGTCTGGGTCGCCATCTTGTCCCACTCACCGTCGCCAAAATAAATCCGGCGATCGAAAGTACACCCGCTGTCCTGCTTTGCGCGGAAAGCAGCGAGCGCCATAATTTCTGATCGGGTCAGCGCGTCTGAGCACGACGCAAACGTCACTCCGTGAATATCGAAGCCGGCAGCGCGCAATTTCACTTTTGCCGACATTTCCCAGCCACCGGTCGCTATCGCCAACACCACATCCGGGTGGCTTTTCATATGATTGACAAACTCAATCGCACCGGGAGTTGCTTTCACCCCCTCCGGGTTGCGGGCAATTTCTTCACGTAAACGTTGGGTGAAGAGCTGCTCGACCTGACGCAAAATTGTCATTCGCTCTTTTATCAGGCCTTTTTCTTCAATAATTTGTTCTAAAATTCCGGCATCAGTCACATTGGTGTAGTTGCACCAGGACCCATCAAGCAGGACACCGGTTACCTCTTCAACAGCAGATCGGTAGCAGTCAGAATCGAAATCGTAGCTGTCAACGAGAGTCCCATCCACATCAAGCATGAATAAATTCATATACTTGCATTCCTTTTTTTGGTTACTTCGAACAGCGGGGAGAATATACACGAGAGAAATTTGTCTGGTGTGCCTCGCATTCGCGTAACACATTATTAACAGTTGATTATAAAAAGCAACCTGTAACAGTGTAGAACCTGTTGTACCAGTTTTGTAAAACAGAATAATGACAAGGAAGAGAAATGGAGGCGCGTCCCGGAGTCGAACCGAGGTCCACGGATTTGCAATCCGCTGCATAGCCACTCTGCCAACGCGCCTTTGGGGTATTACCGGAAGGCAGGGTCATTATATTCAGGGCATCCCTGTTCGCAAGCAAAATTTCGGGGAAATTGTGCGACTGATTACTTTTTAACACAACTGGTTATTTCTTGATTTATCTCGCAATTACAGAAGGTTAATAATTCACCACTCGCTATTCCCTTAGTCTTTCCTAACCTTATGTCAAGACTTGAAGATCAACGCAGTTAGTGGTTTGATCCGCCCTCCTGCAATCTCACAGACCTTCGTGTGATCCTAAGGTGCATTCCAATGGCTAATATGCAATCCTCAAAACAAAAGTCAGCAAACGAAAGTAAAGCCCCCGATGCGGTCACTGTACCGTACCAGCCAACATCGCTTGAAATCTGGGACAGCAAATACCGTCTCAAAGCGAAAAACGGCGATGCCATCGACAAAGAGTTGGATGACACCTTTAAGCGTGTTGCCCGCGCCCTGGCCGATCTGGAAAACAAAAATGTCCGCACAAAGTGGTACAACGAATTCCTTTGGGCATTGCGTAATGGCGCAATCCCTGCCGGACGTATCACCTCAAACGCCGGCGCTTTTGAACATAAGCCAGCTACGTCAACAATTAACTGTACGGTAAGTGGCACCATTCAGGATTCTATGGATGACATCCTGGGTAAGGTTCATGAAGCAGGCCTGACCCTGAAAGCAGGCTGTGGTATCGGTTACGACTTCACTACCCTGCGCCCTCGCGGTGCCTTTGTATCGGGAGCCGGTGCTTACACATCCGGCCCGCTGTCGTTCATGGATATCTACGACAAGATGTGTTTCACCGTCTCTTCTGCCGGTGGCCGCCGCGGTGCTCAAATGGGTACCATGGACATCCGTCACCCGGATATCGTGGACTTTATTCGCGCCAAGCGTGAAGACGGCCGCCTGCGTCAGTTCAACCTGTCACTGCTGATCACCGAAGAATTCATTGAAGCGGTAAAAGCTGATGCCGACTGGCAACTGGTGTTCCCGGTAACGGCTAAAGAAGCCAGGCTTGACGGTCTGGACGTGAACAACGACGAGAGCATTATCTGGGCTGACTGGCCAACCAAAGAAGGTCTGGTTGAGGACGCTGAAGGCCGTGTTGCCTGTAAGATTTACCGCACGTTGCCAGCGCGTAACCTGTGGAACGTGATTATGTCGTCCACATACGATTACGCTGAACCGGGCTTCATTCTGATCGACAAAGTCAACCAGATGAACAACAACTGGTTCTGCGAAGAGATCCGGGCAACGAACCCTTGTGGTGAGCAGCCTCTGCCTCCTTACGGAGCTTGTCTGCTTGGTTCAATCAACCTGACCAAGTTTGTGCGTGACCCGTTCACTGAAAACGCCGTGTTCGACTGGGAAGCCTACCGCAAGGTTGTTGCAGTGTTTACCCGTATGCTGGACAACGTGGTTGAAATCAACCAGCTTCCTCTTGAAAAGCAACGCGCTGAGATCATGAACAAGCGTCGCCACGGCATGGGCTTCCTGGGTCTGGGTTCAACCATGACCATGCTGAAGATGAAATACGGTAGCCCAGCGTCTGTCGCCTTCACTGAGCAGGTTTCCCAGGAACTGGCACTGACAGGCTGGCGCGAAGCCGTTAATCTGGCAAAAGAGAAAGGTGTTGCACCGGTTCTGGAGCAGGAATTTGAAGTTACCCCTAAAATGATGCGTCTGCGTCCGGAAATGGAAAAAGACGGCATCAAGGTAGGTGACATGGTGAAAGGCAAAGTACTTCACGCCCGTTACAGCCGCTACATGCAGCAAGTCGCCGAAGTGGATCCTGCGCTGATAGAAGAACTGGCAACCGTGGGCGGCCGCTTTACTCACCACAGTTCTATTGCACCTACCGGCACTATCTCACTGTCACTGGCCAATAACGCCAGTAACGGTATCGAGCCTAGCTTTGCCCACCATTACAGCCGTAACGTGATCAAAGAAGGTAAGAAGTCGAAAGAAAGCGTGGATGTATTCAGCTTCGAACTGTTGGCTTACCGTGCGATGGTGAACGAAAAGGCAATGCCTTACACCACCAACGCGGACGAAATGCTGCCGGAATACTTCATCACTGCAGACGACATCAAGCCAATGCAGCACGTTGAAGTCCAGGCTGCTGCCCAGCGCTGGATTGACTCTTCTATCTCGAAGACAGCCAACGTACCGACTGACTTCCCGTTCGAAGATTTCAAAGACATCTACATGTATGCCTATGAAAAAGGCCTGAAAGGCTGCACCACATTCCGCTTCAACCCGGAAGTGTTCCAGGGCGTACTGGTAAAAGAAGAAGATCTGGCCAACACCACTTATGTGTTCACCCTGGAAGACGGTTCAACCTTCGAAGCCAAGGGTAACGATAAGGTAGAATACGACGGCGAGATCCACACCGCAGCTAACCTGTACGATGCCTTGAAAGAAGGCTACTACGGTAAGTTCTGAACAGCAGATTGCGTGATATAGACAGGTTTAAACATGGTTAAGAAAATCGAAAGCAAAATTGTTGCTTACAAAGTAAAGAAAAACGACGAACCGGTAGCCCAGCCTGAACCTCAGGCACCTGTTGTGGAAACCATGCATGAAGAAATGCCGCGTCCGGAAATGCTGTATGGAACCACATACAAGCTGAAAACACCGGAGCACGTTTCTGAGCATTCGCTGTTTATCACCATTAATGACGTGATCCTGAACCAGGGCAGCGAGCACGAAGTTCGCCGTCCGTTCGAGATATTCATTAATTCAAAGAGCCTGGAACACTACCAGTGGATTGTTGCCCTCACCCGCATCATCTCAGCAGTATTCCGTAAAGGTGGTGATATCACTTTCCTGGTGGAAGAACTGCGCTCTGTGTTCGATCCAAAAGGCGGTTACTGGAACAAGGGAAAATACGTACCTTCCCTGATCGCTGAAATTGGTAACGTTATCGAACAGCATCTGATGGAAATCGGCATGATTGCCAACCCTGAGATGGATGAGCACCAGAAAGCATTTCTGGAAGCAAAACGTGCAGAACTGGCTGGCAAGAAGGTGGAAGAGGCTAAGGTTGAAGAAGTCGAGGAAGACGCTGACACCGGTAACTTCCCTCCTCACGCTACCCTTTGCTACAAGTGCCATTCCAAGGCCGTTGTGGTAAAAGACGGTTGCCAAACCTGCCTGAACTGCGGCGATTCCAAGTGCGGCTGATATGCTGTTCTGTGTCGTAAACAGGTCACTGCAAAAGTGAATAGCAAAGAGCCCGGACAGTTGTCCGGGCTCTTTTGTATGACTTAGTGATGTCCTATGCCGCTACCCACAAAAGGACAGCCAAAATCTGCGGCGTCAATATCCTAAGGCACATCACCAGCGGGTAAACCGTCGCATAGGAAAGCGCTGCTGCTCCACTGCTGTGAAGGCTGTTGGCAAATGCCAGCGCCGGTGGATCTGTCATCGACCCGGCGAGCAAGCCACACATGGTCAGGTAGTTCAGCTTTCCAACAATCCGGCCCAGTGCCGCCACCACCAGAAGAGGAATGGAGGTAATCAATACTCCGTATCCCATCCAGGACAGACCGTCTCCGTCGACAAGGATATCGAAGAAACCACCACCCGATTTCAGCCCTACCACAGCAAGGAACAGCACAATGCCTATTTCCCGCAACGCAAGGTTGGCACTTGGCGGCATAAACCAGTACATACGGCCGATACTGCCGATACGGGCAAGGATCAGCGCCACCACCAGCGGACCGCCGGCAAGGCCCAGTTTCAACGCAGCCGGGAAACCCGGAATGTAAAACGGGATGGAACCCACCAACACACCCAGGCCAATACCCACAAACACCGGCAACATCTGTACGTGCAGCAGTTTTTGTTTGGCATTGCCGACAATGGCAATAACTGCCTCAATGGCATCCGGACGGCCTACAAGGTTCAGGATGTCACCAAACTGCAGGTTGGATTCCCCGGTAGGCACCAGTTCAACACCGGCACGGTTCAGGCGAGATACCACAACATCGTAGCGCTGCTTGAGATCGAGATGTTTCAGCTTTTTGCCCAGCACCTGCTCATTGGTCACCACCACACGCTCAACACGCAAATCGGTGCCTCGGGTAGACAGTGACGCCTCTACCTCTTCACCGATTACCAAACGCGCTTTTTCCAAAGCCAGTTTTTCACCGACTAGGTGCAGCAGGTCATCGACATGAACCACAGTATCCGGATTTGGAACCTGAAGCTCTTCGCCACGTTTCAGACGGGAACAAATCACGCCGCCGTCATTGAATGACGGGATCTTGGTAAGGGGCAGACCATGCAGGTTAGTGTTTCGCACCGCCACGTTCATGGTGTGGAGATCTGACTTGCCTTTACCGGACTGGCGGTCAAAATCCTCTGCTTCCTTATCAATATTGATACGGAAAAACAGGCGAGCCAGCCACATGGTAATGAGGATGCCACAGATACCAAACGGATACGCGACGGCATAACCCATACCGGTCATATCCAGTAATCCGTCACCGGCACCGAGTTCAGACAGAATTTGCTGTGCCGCACCCAGGGATGGCGTGTTGGTTACCGCACCGGAGAATATGCCCAGCACCACTTCAAGGGGCACGTCGGCAATTTTATTAATGGCGATAGCGACAAGGCTACCAATAAGAACAACCAAAGCGGCAAAGCCGTTTAACTTTAACCCGGAACTACGGAGGGAAGAAAAAAAGCCCGGACCGACCTGTATACCAATGGTGTAAACAAAAAGAATCAGGCCGAATTCCTGTATAAAGTGAAGGGTATGAGACTCAAGCTGGATGTTATACATCCCGGCAAAGTGTCCAACGGCAATGCCACCGAACAACACTCCCCCGATTCCCAGACCTACACCGTAAATTTTCCAGTTTCCAATCCATAAACCAAGCACTGCAACCAGCGATAATATGCTGATAGTGAGTGCGACATCGCTCATTGAAATAACTCTCCAAAAAACTGCCGAACATCCTGTTTCTGCTGATCATCCATTTTTCAGGCACAAAAGGAGTGCGTAACACCCTGAAAAACAGTGCTTTTCGATCAGCTTCACATGGAGACTACAGTGATATTTGTTGGACAATTGCAGCGCACTTATCACTTTTGGGCATTCAATGAATTCATATTTGGAAACATTGATTGCATTTTGATTCAATATTTTCGCTTTTCTAAGCAAGGGAAATCTGTATCAGGTGATGTCAGTTTAAAACGGCCCGGTTTTATTCAATTTTTCTGAACAATTGATACGGATTTTTCAGCTATCACCAAAAAGTAATTCTTCATAAGATGAAACCATATTGATAAGGGGGAGAGCCACTCCTTCCAACTGCCGGTTTTATAAAGAGAGAGTATTCACATGGCAAATGTACTGGTCATTAAATCAAGCATCCTTGGCGATTATTCTTCTTCGAATAAATTGATTGATAACTATGTTAATCAGCTACAAGGTACCACCAGCATCATTGAACGAGATGTTGCAGCCAACCCACTTCCTATGCTCGATGGCGAACTGGCTATGGGTCTCCGTGGTGGTGAAAACCTCTCACCCCGCCAGCAGGAGGTGAATGCCCTTTCCGACCAGTTGATTGCCGAAGTTGATCAGAGTGATGTGGTTGTGATTGCGGCCCCTATGTATAACTTCTCTGTTCCGGTACAACTGAAGGCATGGATTGACCTTATCGCACGTGCCGGTGTGACTTTCCGCTATACCGAAAATGGCCCGGAAGGTTTGCTGACAGGCAAAAAGGTGGTGTTGGTCACTACGCGTGGTGGCATCCACAAGGATACCCCCAATGATCACGTCGTCGGCTTTATGAAAACCGTGTTGGGCTTTGTCGGCATGACTGATGTCAGCGTGGTATACAGCGAAGCGCTGGCAATGGGGCCGGATTACCTGGAGAAATCCCTGGCAGAAGCCGAAGCATCCCTGAAAGCTATTGCGGTCTGAAACCAATCATCCCAATATGATACGGAAAAGGCCCATTACATCGCTGTAATGGGCCTTATTACAATATCTTAGCTCAGGGTTTAGAACGAGAACTGTACGTAGAAGGTGTTGTAGTTGCTGCCACCTTTGATACGGCCAAACTGCGACGCAGTTTCGAAAATCGCCGAGCGGTGGTGAATTGAATAACCCAACCACACATTATCAAGCTCACTCTGGTTAAACAGGTCACCCACGTTCACATCGACAGAGAAGTCGAGGTAATTGAGCAGATGACTTGGGCGGTAACCCTTCTTGTCCATTTCAGCTTGTTCGATATAGGTAATATTACGGGCAAACGACAAACCTTCAGCAAGGCCGAAACGCCATTTGGTAGGCCAGTCAAAGTTATAGTAAGCCTTGATTGCAGTAACCAGTTCCTGGGTAGAAGACTGCACTTTTGAAGACCAATGCCAGACCACACCCGGTGTCAGGTACACATCAATCGGCAAACCAAACAATTCATCGGTCAGCGGGTAACCGTAGAATACGGACGTCATTTGGTTGTCGTACTTATCGTCTTCAATCTTGCCACCGAGGATATCCCCGATATTGGAAGGTGTCGCCCAACCATGAGCAATACGCAGGTATGGCCGGTTTTTAATACTGGTCTTGCGGGGTTCATCCTGGTTGTTGAAGAATGCAATACCGGTATACAACTCCAACTGGCCCGGAGCCTGTATGGCTGGGGAATCACGCAGCTCTTTCTCAAACAGCGTTGCGTAAGCGCCGCCTACCAGATAGAAGTTGGATGCAACGTGATAACGGCCTTTAACCCCGGCTTTAAGATCTACACCTGCACCGATGTCATCGCCAATACCGTTAATGGAATAGTAGTAATTGTTGTAACTTGACGACTTCACTCGGGCAGTCAGCTGAGGCTGGATAAACCAGTTACCGCTATGGATATTCTTGGTTACACCGACTTCAGCATGGAAGCGGGCGTCTTCATCCCAAAGCAGATCCAGGTTTGCGGTGACATCTTTATCCAAACGGTAGCGGGTCTGCAGGCCAAAGTCAGTGGTGTCCCCGCCTACTGCATTCTGGAATTGTTTTGGAATATCCACATAGTGGAGACGGCCAATTACGCTGGTGTCCCATTTGTCTTCTTTCCAAAGGTAAGCACCGGCTTCAGTTCCTCGAATAAAGACATTCTCTCCCTCATAGAACATCATCGGGATAAAACTGGTCACGGTATCTGATTCGTCAGAATTCACACCCAGGATCGAGGTACGGTACGGCATCGTGGAAGTACGAAACACGCCCGCCAAACCCCAGTTTTGCTCGGGGTAAACCGTCTGGCTTTCACTGTATTCAGGGGTATCTGTTGCCGTGGTGTCTGCTGTCGAAATCTCTGCGTGAGCATTAACAGAAAAACTGGCCACTGCTCCAAACAGAGCAATGAAATTCTTGCGCATTAATTGAACGCTCTTACTTATAGGAATTATGAAACCGTGAAGAATATCACGCTTTCATGATTTCTAATGTCAGGATTTCCCCAACATTTATCCCCGATACAGACACGCAATCTGCTTTGGGGACGTAACAAAGGAAATATTACGGCAGGCGGGTAACATCCGGGTCACATTAGCCGGGGATGAAACTGGCGAAATCACTCAGTCCAAAGCGCAAAATGAATGATTTCAACCAGTCAGAATGATCATAGATTCAGTCCGATTGTTATCGGGTTCGGGTCGTCAATACAAAGACATCAAGATGTCCCTGCCGACATGGATCCAGAGGGCGAATCGGGTTGGCGTTGTGCCAGAGAGCGTGATCATCAATCAACGCCATATCGCCTTTGTCCATTGGCATTGAAAAGAAGGGTTGTTCAGTTTTGTCCCGGTAAACCATGATCTCACCGCCTTGGATATTGTCCCTCTCGATGGCGATAATAGCGATGTGGTCGAAGCCGTCCTGGTGAATTCCTTCCGGGGACACCGGGGTTACTTCATCCAAGGTGATGATCCGCATCTGGTGGATTTCTATGTCCTGGTCATCATCAATCCCATTTTGCTCCTTAAAGACACGGCACATCTCCGCCATACCTTCAGAAAGCAGGACATCTTCCTCAATTTCCTCAAAATCCCTTACAACGCCACCCTGGTGGTGGTTAATGTCTTCAGACTGGACAAATGTGTGGTGCGGCATATGCCGGATTTCATCACCATCCATCCGGATAACTGAATAACGTCTGAGACGGTACTCGCCATCTGCGTAGGGGGTGGTAGGGAGACACCCGAAAGAGGGCTCAAGCTGGTGTACCGCTTCAGGGCTGATGTGGTTAAGCTGCATAAGGTAATCGTGCGAAATCATGGCTCACCTCGTAAACTGCTGCACTACTATTCAGGCTAGATGCCTTGCAGTGAGGTGACGACTTTTGCCCCTATGAGCGGAGACTCATAATAAAGAAAAATCTGTAAAGAAAAGCTTCCAAACAGATATTTTCTTCATATTATCAATAAATTAAATTATTTCAGCTTTGCCAATTCAACGTGCTTTTTGCCATAGACCTTGATAAACGACTGCGGAGGAACCGGTTTCCAACAAGAGTGATCTTCTTGCAGTGGTTCTGAAGACAACACGATTCCATCATCCAACTCGCAGTAATAAAGTGATGGTGGCGGACAGGCATGGGAGCTGTACCTCATCCCCCAGAAGCATTCCCCATCGCTGATACACATTGACGCTTTGAAGGGCTCTTTCACTCCCCTCTCCTGCATGGCGAGTTCTATTTCCCTCACCGTCTGGTTCATTGCATCATAGGGGTTTTCAGTCAGCCCGTTTTTAAGCATTAACAAGAAAATCAGTTCACTGTCCGTCTGCCCTTTCTTTTCAAGGAACAGGTTTTCCGGCAGTGATCGTTCCAGCCTGTACCTGACCTGTTCAAATTCGCCGATCTGCCCGTTGTGCATAAACGCCCAGTCTCGGTAAACAAACGGATGGCAATTGGTACGGGACGTATTGGCGCCGGTAGAAGCACGCACATGCGCCATAAAACAGTGCGAGTTGATATGGTGAGCCAGCGACCGAAGATTCTGGTCGCTCCATGCAGGCAGGACTTCATGGTAAGTTCCCGGAAAGTCCCGGTTGTCATACCAACAGAGGCCAAACCCATCGGCGTTTACAGCTGTTACCGCTTTCGCGGCCTCAAGGCTTTGGTGAACCAGTGAACGCTCAGGCTTGTACAACAATTCATCCAGATATATTCCCTTTCCCCGGTAAGCAAGCCATCGACACATTTCACTATCCCTAATTATAAAGTCACATTTGATCCGAAAGTTGCACGTCCGGATATTAGATAAGACTATCAATACATAAAGCGTCAAACGAGCACTTCAGGCAACCCACATCCCAAACCTTGCAGTAACCGAGGTGCAAATTTCCCTTACTGGCTGTGTGTTTACTGAAACGACCGTGTTTATAGAAACTCTCTCACTTTTATGAGTTTATATTCATAAATTATATTAGTTCCCCAAAAGCATGAGTGCCCCCCGAAGCCAATCTGGCAAATCGCTTTTGCCAAATTCCTACAAATACATAGCTGTCTTCCCGGGACATTGCAGATACTGTAATTACCAGAGCAAACTTCGGAGTTTTCATGAACAACATCCATATTCTTGAAGGGGACCTGACCAAGGCCAATGTTGACGCCATCGTGAATGCGGCCAATCCGCAAATGCTGGGGGGTGGCGGCGTAGACGGTGCTATCCACCGAGCCGCCGGCCCGGCACTGCGTCAAGCCTGTATGGAAGTTGAAGCCGTTAACGGCATACGGTGTCCGTTTGGTGACGCGCGTATCACAACTGCGGGGAACTTACCGTGCCGCTTTGTAGTCCATACTGTTGGGCCGATTTATACACAGTTCGAAGACCCGCGCGCTGTACTGGAATCGGCCTATCGCCGCTCGCTGCTCCTGGCCAAAGAAAATGGCTGCAAAACAGTCGCATTTCCGGCCATTTCGTGCGGTGTTTATGGCTATCCCCATAATGAAGCCGCCGATATTGCACTGTCGGTTTGCAGCGAACCTGGATTCAACAATCTGGAAATTTACTTCTATCTTTTTGGTGACCAGATGGTTTCCATCTGGCAGGATGCTTATAACAATTTGAAAGAAAAGGATTCCTATGGCTCAGCTTGAAACAGAACGTTTAATCCTCAGGCAGTGGGAACTGCGCGATCAGCAGCCCCTGATAGAGATGTCTGCCGACCCTGAAGTCATGCGATTTTTTCCCTCCGTACTTGACGAAAAAGGGGCACTGGCTCTTTACCAGAGACTTTACGATTTGATTGCTGAAGAAGGTTATGGTTTCTGGGCACTTGAGCTGAAATCCACCGGACAGACTATTGGTTTTACCGGCTTGCGACTTATTCGTACCGGGATACCGGGTGCACCCTTTGTAGAAGTGGGTTGGCGCCTTGCCCAGCCATTCTGGGGTTTTGGATACGCCACCGAAGCCGGACAGGCAAGCCTCGATTACGCATTCAATGAATTGGAAGAGCAGGCTATCTATGCCTTTACATCGCTGGATAACCAACCTTCACGCCGAGTAATGAACAGGCTGGGAATGCACGATACCGGGGAAGAGTTTGATCACCCGGCCATTGAAGAAGGTCACCCTCTTGCGCGCCAGTGTCTGTACAAAATTAACAGGCCCGCCTAAACATTTTTGACCTAATAACTTATTCAAAATCTCAGCCCGGATCATGCGGGCTGAATTTTTTCCACCCCTGGGTTTCCCCCCAATTCATCCATTTCTTTTCTTTGACACAACCGTCTCAGTGAATGATTTGCCATAACTCAAATATCAGGTGATACCCGGATATTTGAAACAAATTGCATCACGGAAAGATGTTGGAGAAGGCGTTTACGGATGAACAGAACAACGGACTTATCAACGGATAAGGAAAATCTCATCAGCGAAATGTCCCAGGCGGCACTGAATCCCGCCGAAAGACGTTTGGTGGAATACCTGTTGTCATTGTCCGAATTCCAACTCGCCACCATGAGTACCGAAAAAATCTGTGAACATGCCAATGCCAGCCGCGCCACCATTGGGAGGCTCGCCAACCGGTTTGGCTGCGCCGGGCAAAAAGAGTTACGGGCAGAAATGCTCAAAGCCAGCAAAGCCATGAAAGCCCAGGTCGACGCGGCACCAGACAGCGGCCCGGATATCTCACCAGGGGATTCCCCTTTCGATATTGCTGAAAAGATATTCCAGAACTCCTCCGTCCGGGCACTCCGGTTTTCCGACATGCTTGCACAGTCAAATGTCCTGACAGATGCCCTCACCGAAATACGCCAGGCGCGACGGCTTATGGCTTTTGGTGCCGGGCAGTCCTCTATCGCGGCCCTGGATCTTTACCAGCGTCTGCTTCGCGTCGGCATGCCCGTCAGCTTTGAGCTCGACTGCCATACCCAGTTGGTCCACGCCTCCCTGATGACACCGAAAGACCTCGGTATCGTTATCTCCTATTCAGGCATGACACGGGAAATGATTGGCGTCGCCCAGACTATCAAGGAACGGGATGCCCGGCTTCTGGTTATTACCGCCAAAGCCAATTCTGAGCTTGACCAGATGGCAGATATCACCGTATTAACGCCACCCGGTACCGGCATGTATGGCATGGATGCAGCAATGAACCGTTTCATGCAAATCATGTTCAACGAAGTGATTTACCAATGCCTGGTCAGTGCTTCCCCGGAGATGCTGAGCAAATCTGACCAGGTAAACCGGGCACTTGACCGGGGCAAACTATTGAACGAAACCAAGAGGGTCAGATCATGAGTGAAAGCACTGCCGTCGTTCCGCTGCTGGCTGCCGCCAAGCTGGCAAGAAAATACGTTTTTGACCAGATCTACGCCGCCGGATCAGGCCACCCGGGTGGCAGTCTTTCCTGTATTGAAATCCTGACCGCACTTTACATGGGAAGGATTAAGCCGGATGAAAACTGGATTTCCCGTATCAACCGCGACCACGTCATTCTCTCCAAAGGGCATGCAGTGCCTGCCCTTTATGCCGTACTGGCTCTTTGCGACCTGATACCCGAGCCGGAACTGAAAACGCTGCGCCAACTGGGCAGCCGGTTACAGGGCCACCCGGACCGTTCCCGCCTGCGGGAAATAGAAATGTCTACCGGCTCTCTTGGGCAGGGGCTTTCTGTCGGTATCGGGCAAGCTAGCGTACTGGCAGAAACCGGCACTGATCATTTCGCCTTTGTCGTGCTCGGTGACGGGGAATTGAATTCAGGGCAGATATGGGAAGCAATTGCCTACGCCGGCAGCAGCCATTCCCGCCAACTGGTTGCCATCATCGACGCCAACGGTATCCAGAATGATGGCCGCGTAGAGGAAATCCAGGACATCACCCCCTACTCCCCCAAACTCAAGGCCTTCGGCTGGGCGGTTAAAGAGATAGATGGCCAGTCTATGGAGGAAGTGATGGCGGCCATTGAGTGGGCCACTTCAGACGAACCCGGCGAACAGCCACGCTGTATTGTCGCCCATACCACTAAAGGAGCGGGGGTGTCCTTTATGGCAGACCGGGTTGAGTGGCACAGCCATTCATTAAGCGATGAAGAGTACCAGAAAGCCTGTGAGGAGGTGATGTCATGAGCCAGACTGTTACATTCGACTACCAAAGCCCGATTTCCTTGCGGGATGCGTATGCCCGGATCGCCCTTTCAATTGGCGAACACCGTCCTGATGTCATGATGCTGGATGCCGACCTTTCCAAGTCCACTAAGACCTCATCCTTTGCAGACAATTGGCCGGAGCGCCACATGAACATCGGGATTGCCGAACAGAACATGGTAGGGATCGCAGCCGGTCTTGCGACCATGAACAAAATTCCCTTCGTGAACACTTTCGCCGCGTTTCTTACCCGGCGAGCCTGTGACCAGATCGCGATTTCGGTCGCCTACCCAAAACTCAACGTCAAATTCTTCGGCTTTCACGGCGGTATTAACCTCGGTGAGGACGGTGCCACACAACAGGCAGTGGAAGACATTGCCATCATGCGGGCCATTCCCAATATCCAGGTTTATTCCCCCATTGATGCCAACGATCTGGCATGGGTAACGGAAGATATTCTTGCCCACGACGGCCCGACATATGTCCGCCTTTCCCGTTTCCCTTCACCCACACTGTTGGCACCGGAGCAACGCCCGCAAGCCGAAACCCCGGCATTCCGGATAATGCGCGACGGCAGCGACCTGACCGTTATCACCACCGGTACGTTAACAGCCAAAGTACTGGCGGCTGCAGAAGTGCTTGAACAGGTCGGCCTCAGCGCCCAGGTCATTGCAGTCACCCGGATAAAGCCGCTCGGCGCATCACTGGCGGACGCATTGTCACAATGGTCAGCACCAGTGGCAGTGGTGGAAGAACATTCCATACACGGTGGACTGGCGGATGCCGTCGGTTACCTGCTTGACGAGCACCGGCAACCGCACCTCCTCCACCGCGTGGGCATTTCAGACAGGTTTGGCGAATCCGGTCACCCGGACGCTTTGATGGAAGCCTTTGGCCTGGCGGGTACACCTTTAGTCAACCGGTTGTCGTCATTGGTTGCGGCTTAGGATTCCGCCAATTTTCGAACACAAAAGACGTCACCCTACAACATGGAGTTCAGCAAAATGAAAACGGGATGGAAGATAGCTGTCAGCGCTCTCGCCCTGGCAGGCTTAACTCACACAGCGTCAGCAAAGGAAACAGTTACTGTCTGGTCCTGGTTTATTCAAAGCACGATGGAGAAATCCATCGCGGCCTTTGAAAAAGAAAACCCGGACATCGACGTAAAGTACACCTACTACAATTACTCCCCGGAGTACCTCACTGCCCTGAAAGCGGCGGCAGTTTCAGGCGGGTTGCCGGATGTGATCGGCTTACAGCCCGGTGCGTTCACCCAACGTTACCGCGATAACCTGGTACCGCTGAACAAACTTGCAGCCAGCGAATGGGGCCAGGACTGGATCAAGTCAGTCTTCCCCATCAACGTAAAGCAAATGCGAATGGGCAACCCCGCCGGTGACGACGGTTTCTATATCCTGCCCCAGGAGTCACAGGTACTGGCAATCTGGTACAACCGCAAGCAGTTTGAAAACCTCGGTATTACGGTACCAACAAATTACGACCAGCTTGTTGCAGCGGCCAAAAAGCTGTCTGACAACGGCCTTATCCCCATGTTCCAGGGCGCAGCGGACGGCTGGCAAAATATCAATGTCTTCCTGATGCTCGCTAACCAGTATGCACCGGGACTGGCTGAAAAAGCCCAATACGGCCAGGCGAAATGGACAGACCCGGCGCTGGTCAAAGCGCTGGCTTCCTGGAAGAAGCTCTTTGATGACGGGGTATTCCAGACCGGCGCTCTGGGTGCCCACGCTTACCCAACTGGCGCACAACTGTTTGCCCAGGGCCGGGTTGGCATGATGGCGCTCGGTTCCTGGTGGATGCAGGAGAGCAAGTTCCCGCCACCACTTTCTGAATATGTCCAGAACATGGACGGCTTCGACTTTTTCCACCTGCCACCGATGCCTGATTCCGAGCGCACTTCACCACCGGTAGGTGGCATCGATATCGGCTATGGCCTGACAAGAAATGGCGAAAACAACCCGGCGGCATGGAAGTTCCTCGCCTCACTGGTGAACGGCGTTGCGCTACAACAAGCGCTGAACGATCTCAATGATCTTCCGGCATTTGAGGGGCATGGTCCTCAGGGCGATGTCACAGACCATGTGAAAGAGATGTCTGCGCGGTTTATGAAGGATCTTGCCGTCGCGGAAAACCAGCGTTTTGCTGACCCGGTTATTTCTGACGCACTGGAGAACGTCCTTGCGGGCGTCGCCGCAGGCAGCATGACACCGGAGGACGGCGCGAAGAAAATGCAGAAAACCTCTGATGAGGCGCTCTCTAAATAAAAATCTACTTTGTGGGTGCCGCAGGGCGCCCACCTCTGCCTTGAAGTGACAAATTTTGGGAAGCTATTGGGAAGGAGACGCCATGAAGTCAACATTGCAGGAAGCCGGGTTACACAAGCCGTTTGGGCAAAGGCCAGCAGCTCGCCCGGTGTGGATGCAGACAATCAGCAGCTACCTTTTCCTGCTTCCAGCAACCCTGGTTTTTATGGCGTTTATTGCCTACCCCATCGCCTGGGTAGCAGTGAAAAGCTTGTTCTCCGGTACATCCCTGCAAAATACCCACTACTCCGGACTGGATAATTATATCGAAGTCATCACTGACCCGGTGTTCTGGACAGTGATGAAAAACATGTTTCTCTGGGCTGCGATAACCATTCCGGTTCAGATGCTTATCGGCGGCACCATCGCCTACTTTATCGAGTTTTACACTGACAGCTGGCGTACCTTTTTTCGCACTATGTACTTCCTGCCGGTAGTAACGTCTGTGTCGGTCGTCAGCCTTATCTGGCTGCAAATCTATGCGCCCTATTACGGGATCGGCCAGGAATACCTGAAGATGCTGGGCATTACCCTGAAATCCTCCCCGCTCGGGGATCCAGATAGCGCGATTTACGCACTCATTGTGGTGAATATCTGGCAATGGACCGGCTTTTCAATGCTGATGTACATCGCCGGGTTAACCAACCTCCCGCGCGAAATCCTTGAGGCTGCCCGGGTCGACGGCGCTAAAGGGCTTCGTCTGGCGGTGTCAGTCATCATCCCGATGCTTTCCAACGTCACCAAATCCCTGCTTTTGCTTGGCATTATCGGAACGTTGCAAACCTTCCCGGTGGTTTTCCTGATGACCAACGGCGGCCCCAATCATGCCAGCGAGATTTTCGGCACCTATATTTTCAAGCAATCCTTTGTACTGGGTGATCTGGGTATCGGTGCGGCGTTGTCTGTCATTGTACTGGTCATTGCCTTTGTGCTTTCGGTGCTGCAAATCATGTTCCTCGGCAGCCAGCTTGGTACCGGCGGGAGGGAATCCGCATGATCACAGGTTTTCTCCACGCGGTGGGCGATCCGGCGCAGCGCAAACGCATCATCATCCACTTGGTGCTGTTAGTGGTGCTGCTTGTCTGGATGATCCCGGAAGTTTACATGTTCACCATGGCCGTAAGGACACCGGCACAGGTTTTCGACCCCCAGCTTTTTGTTTGGCCAGTGACATTCGCCAATTTCATCACTGTGATTTCCGATAACCCGCTGCATGTTTTTTTCCTGAACAGCCTGATTGTTACCGTTATCACTGTGCTGGCAGTGATCGCGCTCTCTTCGCTGTTCGCCTTTGCCATCAGCGTACTGAAATTGCCCGGCTCCCTGCTGCTTTATGCCATTTTGCTTACCACCCTGATGGTACCTATTGCGTCATTGGTGCTGCCACTTGCCATTTTGTTGAAAACCTTTGGCTGGGTGAACAAATATGCCGGGCTGATCCTGCCGTATATCGCCCTTGGCGTCCCCTTTGCCGTCGTTATCCTCAAAGGTTTTTTGGAGGATTCACCTCAGGAACTCTTTGATGCCGGGCGCATCGACGGGTGCAGTATGTTCCAGGTGTACTGGCATATCGCCCTGCCGCTTATCCGTCCTGCGCTGGTGTTTGTTGCTATCTGGCAATTTATTACCACATGGAACGAGTTCTTTCTTGCACTGGTCATCATGACCGAAAGTGAGATGAAAACCCTCACCATAATTCCCATGCAGTATTCCGGGTTTTACATGGCAAACCCTGGGGCGCTGTTTGCCATTCTGGTGATTATCGCGATCCCTTTGATCCTTCTCTATGTGGCGGTACAACGGGCATTTGTCCGTGGGCTTACCGCCGGTGCAGTGAAAGGATAAGGGAACAGTTGGAGGACGCTATGACGCGATACTTTGGTGGTTTGGATGTAGGAACATCATCAATGAAAGCCGTTTTGGTAACCGTTAACGGCCAGGACTGTGACGTCGTCTGGGCGCGCAGCGAAACCTATAACGAGCACGGTGCACCAGAGCGGGAGCCGGAAACCTGGCACCGCATTGCCCATAAGCTGCTGCGGGAGATGATGAAAATCCACCAGCCGGAAGCCCTCGGTTTCAGTGGTCAGATGCATACCTTGTTAGTTACCGGGAAAGACGGAGATATTGTCGCCCCGGTAAGGCTCTGGCTTGATATGGACGGCTTCGATGCGCTGAACCAAACCCCTCTCAACCGCGGTGAATGGGTAAAGAAAACGGGCAATACTCCATTACCAGACTTTACGCTCGCAAAATGGTTGTGGGCAGTAAACATGGACCCGGCTCTGCCATCCAAAACCCAGCGCCTTTACTGTGCCAAAGATTACCTCCGCCATGCGTTGGATCCCTCAGCCCGGTTTGTTACCGACAGAAACGAGGCAGCCGGCATGCAGTGCTACGACCCTGTTTCAGGTAACTGGCAGGCAGACATACTGGATATCGCGCACCTTCCGGCACATTCACTTCCGCAAACTGCGGATGCATCAGATATCGCCGGGGAACTTAATCTCGCTACCTATGTTGTGTCCCGTACACCGGCCATTCCTATGGTCATCGGAGCCGGTGACCAGGCAACCGCTGCACGCGCGGTAGGCGGCTACCGCGAAGGCGCCGTGTCCGTTTCCCTCGGGACATCCGGCGTACTCTCGTTCTCACTTGCCAAAGACCGGCTTCCAAAATCATGGTCAGGCGATTTTCATCTATTTCCTTTCGGGTTCGGGGACAATTACCAGGTGATCGGCACCATTCCCGCGTTGGGGCCAACGCTCAACTGGCTAAAGAGAGTCCTCCACCTCACAACGGGAAGTTTTGACCAGCTGGCTGGCCACGCACTGCTCTGTGACACCAATGTCCAGTTTCTGCCTTATCTTTCCGGCTCAGGTGCACCGGAACCCAACCACCAGCTAAGTGCCGGTTGGCTGAACATGACCCTCACCTCTGACGATACAGATTTATGCCGTGCGGTGTTTAACGGTATTGCGCTGGAGTTCGATTACATCATCCACCAGGCACAGGAATTGGGCATCCCGGTTAAATCCCTCCACTTCTCCGGCGGCGGGTCTCAGGTTCAGCCGCTCCTGAAAGTAATTGCCTCTGTCACCGGGCTCCCCTGCTACAACGCCACCACACCGGATGCCAGTGCAGCCGGTGCCGCATTACTGGCAGCGGACGCAATAATACCGGAAAACCATGCAACACTGCCGATGACGCCTGTACACCCGGTTTGTGTCACACCCGTGTCGGATTCAGCCCGCCAAAGCTGGTATCAGGCTCGCCAACTGGCTACCGGGACTGGCTACCGGGACAGACACCATTAGGAAGTGAATGTTATGGGGACAGACACCATTCTAAAGCAGATGGAGGGCAACCATGGCAACGCTGAAATTGGATAATGTCAGCAAGATATTTGGAAACAATTTAGTTATTCCTCCAATCGACCTGGAAATTCCCGATGGCGAATTTTGCGTTCTGGTGGGGCCTTCCGGCTGCGGTAAATCTACCTTGCTCCGCATCATCGCCGGACTGGAACGGGTAACAGACGGCAGAGTCTTCATCGACGGTGAAGATGTAACCTCCGGCGAGCCTGCTGACAGAGGCATTGCCATGGTTTTCCAGTCCTATGCCCTTTACCCCCATATGACGGTTGAGAGAAATATCGGTTTTGGGCTGGAAATAGCCGGTATGCCGAAAAATGAAATCCGGCAGACCGTCAGGCGTACCGCAGAAGCACTGCAAATTGGCCACCTTCTGGACCGCAAACCCAGAGAACTCTCCGGAGGCCAGCGACAACGGGTGGCAATCGGCCGGGCGATAAGCCGGGACCCGACTCTTTTCCTGCTCGATGAACCCCTGTCCAACCTTGATGCTGCCCTGCGCGTTGGAATGCGTTTGGAGCTGATAAAGCTCAAGCAGCGGCTTAAATCCACCATGATTTACGTTACCCACGACCAGACTGAAGCCATGACGCTGGCTGACAGAATTGTGGTGCTTAATAAAGGGAGGATTGAGCAGCAGGGCTCCCCGATGACCCTGTTCCATAACCCGGTTAACCGCTTTGTCGCCAGCTTCATCGGCATGCCGGCTATGAATTTTATGCGGGTAAAAAAGGTTGAGGTTTCAGAAGGGAACGCAAGTGTACGGCTCGGTGACCAGCTACTCACCGTAGAACTGATTCCCGGAAGCGAAACTACACCCAAAATGTATCTCGGGGTTAGACCTGAGCACCTCAGCCTCTCACCCGAGCATGCTGATTACACCTTTACAGCCAAATTGTTTGCTATTGAGAAACTTGGCAGTGAAAGCTACCTCTACCTCTATTTCGACGACCAGGAAGTGGTGGTGAAATGCGGGGAGGAAATCGAATTTGAAACCGACCACCCGCTAACGGTATACGGGCGACTGGCAAACACTCACCTTTTTGTCACCCATGGCCTAAGGGTGAGTGTGGACAAACCGAGATACCCGTCGTCTAATCCCCAAGCTATCTTTTCAGCTCCTCAAATATCCAGTCCCTGAAAGCCCGAACCTTCTTATTACGGAGGTGTGCTTCAGGACAGACCAGAAAATAGCAAAATTTTGCTGGCTGGGCGTGCGTATCATCAAAGGGGAAAATTAACCTCCCTGCTCGGATATCCCTGTCCACCAGGGCCTTTGCCGTCAGGGCCACCCCCTGCCCTTCAATGGCTGCTTGGACCGCCAGGAATTCGGTAGAGAAGTTATGGCCCGCATCCGGGTCGATACCGCTTACACCCGCCGCCCGTAACCACATTCCCCAGCAGGGTGCGTTTTCCTGCCCTATCTGCCAGGAATTTCTAAGCAGCACGTGGTGGCGGAGGTCTTCCGGTTTATTAATAGGATGGACGTCGTCAGCCAGTGTTGGGCTGCAGACCGGCACAACCACCTCTTCCATCAGACACTCGCAGTGCACCCCCGGATAATTGCCCTGCCCATAGCGCAACGCCACATCGACACCGTCATTCCTGAAACTGACTAAATTGTCACTGGCGTCAATACGCAAGCGGTACTGGGGATACGCTTTGTTGAAAATACCTAACCTCGGCAGAAGCCACTTGGCAGCAAACGTGGGTGACACACTGACAACCAGTTCGTTGCTCTCCATTGTCCGGCGAAGTTGCCGGATACCCTCTTCCAGCTTGGAAAAGCCTTCTTCCGCATAGGGAAACAGTTTTGATCCGTCTTCGGTAAGGGCAATAGAGCGGATCTTCCTTTCGAACAATTGAGTTTCGAGATAGTTTTCCAGCATTTTAATTTGCTGGCTGACTGCAGCAGGGGTGACAAAAAGTTCTTCAGCAGCTTTTTTGATGCTGAGGTGACGGGCCGTACTTTCAAAAGCCCTGAGGGCATTGAGTGGAGGTAAACGCTCTTCCATGACTTAGATATTCTTAACTGCCCTATATAAATCCTCGTTTGTTACCGCTTAAAAATCAACCGATGATTAACCTGTACTGAATCTTTCCCCAACGAAACCTTTCGTTTCACTGAACCAAAGGAGAGGCATCATGAACCAGGTATCACACATCAGTTTTCAGGCACTGGCTTTATCGATTTATAAGAAAATAATTGATGCTTTGTCTCAGAAATGGAAAGCGAGGAAAGACCGTAAGGCGAACAAACACGCTATGGATCAGTTACTGGTGTATCCGGATTACCTTCTCGATGACATCGGTGTCAAGCCGGAAAAAATTGCCAACCTGCGGGTAGAAAAAAGTGCCTCCTGGATGATGGCAGCGGTCAGGCGAGAGTAAGAACCAATCAGTCAGGCTCGTCAGTCAGATCTTCAGGACTGTTGGCATACAGGAAAAGTGAATCCCCTTTACGCAATAGATTTCCTTACACACTAGATTAGGATCAAAAGATCTAAGCAAAAAGCCTAAAGGATTTGCACGATGAAAAGGAAAGTTCTAAGTGCTGCGGCTGTATTGACCGGTACCCTTGTCTCCACCCCGGCTCTGACTGATGAAACCTGCATGTCACCCTACATGGCAAAAATCACCGGACAGGAAGATTTTGTCTACGTATGGACCCTTGGCAAAGAAGGGCTTGGCGACGGACAGGATAAACTGGTTACTGTTGACGTGAACCCGGACTCTGAAAACTACGGAAAAATCGTCCATACGCTTTCAGTTGGCGGGCGCAATGAGGCCCACCATTCCGGCTTCACCGATGACCGCAAATACCTTTGGGCAGGAGGCCTGGATACCAACAAAATCTTTATTTTTGATGTCTCCTCTGACCCGGCCAAACCAAGCCTTAAACATACCGTGACCGATTTCGTATCCCGTTCCGGTGGGGTTGTCGGGCCACATACCACTTACGCCATGCCGGGAAGAATGCTTGTCACCGGGCTGTCAAACAACAAAGACCATGGCGGCCGGACCGCATTGGTCGAGTACTCGAACGAAGGGAAATACCTCGCAACCTACTGGATGCCAACAGACCAAAACCTTGAAGGAGCAGTGAAAACCGGTAAGTACGCAGACGGGTACGGCTACGACATCCGCGCACTGCCCCGCCGCAATGTATTGGTAACCTCATCCTTTACCGGCTGGTCAAACTACATGATGGATTTCGGCAAGATGCTGAAAGACCCGGAAGCCATGAAGCGTTTTGGCAACACTGTGGTTGTTTGGGATCTTCATGCCCGGCAACCCAAGAAAATCTTTGATGTTCCCGGTGCGCCGCTCGAAGTTCGATGCGCCTGGTCCCCAAGCAATGACTGGTGCGTAACCACCACAGCACTGACGTCAAAGCTATGGCTGATATACGAAGACAAGCAATCCGGCTGGCAAGCCAAAGCCGTGGCCGATATCGGTGATGCATCCAAGGTACCGCTTCCCGTCGACATATCCCTGACTGCCGATGACAAGGGACTTTGGATCAATACCTTTATGGATGGAAAATCCCGCTTCTTTGATATGTCAGATCCGTTTAACCCGAAACAGGTATATGAAAAATCTATCGGTAAACAGGTCAACATGGCTTCCCAAAGCTGGGACGGAAAAAGGGTGTACTACACATCTTCACTGCTATCCCGTTGGGACAAAAAAGGAGACGCCGGTGACCAGTACTTCAAAGCTTACACATGGGATGGCACACAATTGAACGAGCAGTTTGCCATTGACTTTGAAGCTGAAAAATTGGGCCGCCCGCACCAAATGCGGTTCGGTGCGTACTCGCTGTATAACATCACCAACAAACCGGGGCTCAAGACCGACGATAACGATCTTCTGGCGAGCGTCGGCTCTCAGTAACACCGGGACTGCCGTTGGTTACCTGTATCCATTCGTCCCTGAAACATAAGCCGGCAACATACCTGACGGTGTTGCTGGTTTTCTGGTGCTTTGCCCAGCCAGTTAATGGGGCAGCGCCGGCATTGGGGTATGGCCCGTTGCCTTACCGTATCCCTGATCCAGGAAGCTATGCCCTGCCCCCAATTAAACCTGCCGCTGATGGCACTGTTCTCAATACAGAAGGGAAACCTGAACGGCTTTCCAACCTGCTTAGCGGTAAATATACGTTGCTGAGTTTTATATATACCCGGTGCAGCGATGTCGGCGGCTGCCCGCTCGCATTCCATGTTTTTAACCAAATCAAAACCCGAATGCAGACCTCACCCCAACTTGCCAGGGACCTGCAACTGTTTAGTCTTAGCTTCGACCCGGCTTTTGATACACCGGGTAATCTAAAAGCCTTCCAACAAAACTTCTCCTACGCTGGAAAAGCCGGGAAATGGGCATTTCTTACCACAGAGAATGAAGCATCACTTTCCCCTCTCCTGACCGGTTTCGACCAGGAGATCCAGAAAACCCTCTCTCAAGGTGGACACAATGCACCGGATTTTTCCCACGTATTGCGTGTTTACCTCATCGATCCGGAACAGCAGATACGAAATATCTACAGTGTGGGTTTCCTTCATGCTGATGTCCTTCTGGCGGACGTTGAAACCCTGATGCTTGAATCATCTTCAAACCAGAACATCCAGGGAAGGTTGGCCGCTGAAAACCGCCTCTCCCGCCCAGGTGACAGCAAACAAGGGTATGAATCCGGCGAATACCAGACAGATGCACTGGCGCTGGCAGACCGTACCGGGAAGCCTGCTGACCTGCTTGGAATCCTGGAAGATCCTCCCCTTGGTTTACCAAACCTACCAGGCAGGCTTACAGGGACAGTAGGCAGGCTTACAGGGACAGTCACTGTTAACCGCATCAACCTTGGCCGGAAACTTTTCTATGACCGACGGCTTTCGCTGAACGACACCTTCTCCTGCGCCATGTGCCACATTCCCGAGCAAGGTTTTACCAACAACGAGCTGCGTACCCCGGTCGGTGTGGAGGGGCGTACCATCCGACGCAACGCACCTGCCCTTTTCAATACCGCGCTATTTCCAGCGTATTTCCATGACAGCAGGGATACCAAGCTCGCCGAGCAAATCTGGTCACCTCTTCTTGCCCGAAATGAAATGGCCAACCCGTCTGTGGGGTACGTGCTGAATAAAATCCGAAGCTTGCCGGACTACAACAACCTGTTTGAGATAGCGTTTAACCAGCCTCTTTCGATGCAAACACTTGGGAACGCACTGGCGGCCTACATGTCCGCCCTGCTCTCTGCCAACTCTCGGTTTGACCGCTGGTTTTATGGCAATGAGAGCAAATCCCTGGACGAAAAGGAGCAACGCGGATACCACTTGTTTACCGGCAAAGCGGGGTGCAGTGCCTGTCATACCCTGAATGATTCCGGCACACTTTTCAGCGATTTTGACCTTCACAACACCGGCATCGGTTTTGCCAATTCCATGGGGTTAAACAATAAACCTGTCCCCGTGCTTGTCGCCCCCGGCATCACACTGGAAATTGATCCGGATGTCATAGCCCCGGTCAGTGAACCCCCACCACAGGATCTCGGCCGCTATGAAATCACCCAAAACCCCGCTGACCGGTGGAAATACCGTACTCCCAGCCTCAGGAATATCTCCCTGACCGCCCCCTATATGCACGATGGCAGTCTGGGTACGCTGAAGGATGTCATTGAATTTTATAACCGAGGCGGCATTCCCAACCCCGGCTTGAGCCCGTTGATCAGACCTCTTGGGCTTTCAGTGCAAGAAATGGATGACCTCAACGCCTTTCTGCTCTCCCTGACAGGGAGTAATGTAGATGAATTGGTGGCCGATGCATTCGCAGCCCCCGTCAGTGATGTTGGCATCCGGGCTTTACAAAATAAGCCGCCGACGTTATTGCCACTTGCCGGTACCGATACACTCGTTGACAAAGGCAAACCCACCCTGCTCCATTTCTGGGCCACCTGGTGCGCGCCGTGCCGGGAAGAATTGCCAAAATTTGAATCCCTTTCGCCGCATCTTGATAACCGGGGCATTGCGCTTAAAATCATCAATGTTGGTGAGCCGGAAAATGCTGTCCGGCAGTTTCTCCACGATTACCCGTTGTCCCTTCCCGTCATCCTCGACCCGGATGGCAAAAGCGCCACAAAATGGCAAGTTACCGGTTTTCCAAGCTCCGTTTTGGTTGGGGGAAACGGGCGAATATTGAAGCGCTTTTCAGGAAGCCGGGATTGGGATGATAAAAGTGTGAGAGCAGAACTCTACTGACACAATGCTGTCAGCAGGGCTCCTATATCCTTCCCACTGTCAATTGAACGCAACAGTGGAGAAATGGAAATGGACATAAAAAACAGCAACATTGCTGTATGGTTTGAAATCCCGGCGACTGATTTTGAACGTGCAGTAACCTTTTACCAGACAATCCTTGATATCAATATTGAAGCAATAGAACTGGCCGGTCTAAAACATGGGCTGTTTCCACACGGAAACCAAGGTCTTGTCTCAGGCTCAGTTGTTTGCGGGATGGGTTACTCACCATCCGGTGAAGGCAGCCTGGTCTATTTAAACGGCTGTGATGACCTCACTACAGCATTGTCAAAAGTAGAGCCGGCGGGCGGGAAAGTCCTGTTGCCGAAAACCCATCTGGGTGACGAAATTGGCTACATTGCCCATTTCGTTGATTCGGAAGGCAATCGTATCGGTATTCATTCGATGCAATAGCGCAACCTGGATTTAAGCAGTTCGCACCACAATGGGTGAACTGCTTATCGCGCCACCACAGCAGAAGAAATCAACCATATTTGCCAGTCGTGTTTTCTCTCGAACCTGACACTTCGTAGTATCAGCACTTTTCTTCCATCAAACCGACAAGGTTTCCATCCGGGTCTTTCAAAAATCCAATCCAAAGATCATGATCGGGCATCTGGGCGGCAATCTGAGGCTCACGTTCTGGAGTGGCGCCTTTGTGCACCATAGATTGAAACTGGTTCCCTATATCTGTCACTTTGAAGTACAGAATAGAGTTTTTTCCTACCTCTCCCGCTCCCTGCGGCGTCGTTAACATGATTCGGGTGGCACCGCATTGTAAAAACGCCAAGTTTTCTGTCGGAGAAAACAGTAATTCCAGACCAAGTATGTCTCTATAGAAGGTCAGGGAAATCCCCACATCACGCACCGTTACGGCAATTTGCCCAATTTCGGTAATTTTCGAATCCATCGCACTCTCCTTGCCGGTCCAGACTTGCGATCATGGGTATTTTGTAAACCACGATTCCAACTTCTATTTTCCCTGTCATTGGCAAAACCAGTTTTTAAATACAATTGGAACAAACTTGCCCTATTGGCAGTTCCTATCTTCCGAACAGTCCTCTCTTTTTCATCATTTTCAGCTTAGTTTGCCTATAACTCACTTTTGTCTCACAAATGCACCAGTTCACCCGCTCGAACCGCTTGTTTTTTAACCAGCTTGCTTTTAGGCTTTAAGTGTCGCATATGAAATTACATTTTGCATATAAACTCTAATTTGCATCCCTTATTCCAAAAAACTTTTACTCTCACTGAGCAGTTTGACGTTCGTTTTCACTCACCCAAAGCATCAAGAGAATATGAAACAAGGAGTTAGGACATGGGAAGTTATAGAACCGCGTTATGGGCAATATTCCTCGCTTTTATTCCTTTAGCTAACGCAGCACAATATGAGCTTAAACTCGCTCATGTTACTTCGAATAAAGAGCCACTCCACCAAGCCCTTGAGTATTTCGCAGAAAATGTAGAAAAGCGCACAGAGGGCCAAGTAAACATCACTATTCACCCTAATGCTGAATTAGGTACAAACCTGGAAGTTTATGAACAGGTAAAACTGGGGCTGCCGGTAATACAGACTGCTGACCCCGGATACTTATCAGACTATGCGCCGGATTTTGGCGTACTGAATGGACCGTACCTGCTCGACGACCCGAAGGATTTCAGGAAAATACTGGAATCTTCCCTCTACCGGGACATGGTTGAAGAGGTCAAGAAAAAAGGTAACTTCCAAGTACTCTCAATGAACTGGTTGTTTGGTGAACGTCATATCATCACAGACAAACCGGTTAAAACGCCCTCAGATCTGGAGGGGGTCAGTGTCCGGGTTCCACCAAACGTAATGTGGATAGAGACCGTCAAGGCCATGGGCGGACGCGGTGTCCAACTGGCATGGTCTGAAGTGTACACAGGTTTGTCGTCCGGTGTTGTTGATGCCGCAGAAGCACCGCTGGGCTCAATCTATGCAGCAAAACTGTACGAAAGCAAAAAGTACATCTCTCTAACCAGTCATTTCAAAGCGTTTATCGGCTTGGTAATAAACGCTGACTACTTCGCCGGTCTCCCTGCCGATATCCAAACAGCCTTGTTGGAAGAATCTGCCAATGCAGGTGAATACATGACAAAGTTGTCGACGGAAACAGCCGAACCTCTTATAGAAAAGCTCAAGTCTGAAGGGGTGAAGGTAAACAGGGATGTTGATACCGACGCATTCCGCAAGGCCACTGCGTCAGTCTACAGCCAGTTCCCGGCTTGGTCGGACGGTTTGTACGTGAAGGTACGCGAAATTCTCGACAATTAAGAGGCTTCATGACAAACAAGCTGTATACCTGGGTTGGGCAGGCTGAAGTCCTGCTCTCCTCCCTCGCCATGTGTGTCGTGTTGTTTTCCGTTCTGTGGGGTGTTCTCACACGCTACATCACAGAGCAGCCTGCAGTTTGGACGACAGAGCTTTCCGGCATTGCATTTACCTGGATGGTATTTCTCGGGGCATCGGTGTGTTTTCGCAGGGGACTGCACATCGGCGTTCCCGTTATCGTTGAGCTGTTCCCGGTTCGATACCAGAAAGTACTCCACAAAATCACGACATTAATTATATTAGCCTTTATCGCTTATACATTTTACCTAGCAGTAATAATGGCGTGGCAGTCGTGGAACCGGCCCTCCCCGGTTCTGCGCCTTCCGTTTACATTTGTCTATGGAGCGACATGCCTGGCGTTCCTTTTTATGTTTATTCACGGCACCCGGCAATTGTTTGTATCACCATACGCGCCCGGGGTTTCTGACGCCATACATAACAAGGAGGTGTTGTAATGGATTACCTGCCTGTGGTGGTTTTGTTCGCCTTATTTGCAGCAAATGTCCCTGTCGCCTTTGCACTTGCAATTGCCGGGTTAAGTTTCTTCCTTTTAAGCAGCGGTATTCAGCATCAGATCTTTATTCAACGCTTTGTTTCAGTTACCCACTCTTTCCCCCTCCTCGCTATCCCGTTTTTCATTATGACCGGCGTCATCATGAACCACTCGGGTATCACCGAGAGATTAATGAAACTGGCAGACAGCTTTACCGGACACATGGTTGGCGGCTTGGCACAGGTCAATATACTCCTCAGTACACTGATGGGTGGGATGTCCGGCAGTGCAAACGCCGACACTGCAATGCAAAGTAAAATCATGGTTCCCCAAATGGATAAGCGGGGGTACCACACCGCTTTTTCCGCTGTGGTAACAGCAAGTTCATCAATTATCAGCGTAATTATTCCGCCCGGCATCGGGTTGATCCTGTATGGCTTTATGGGTGATGTATCCATTGGCAAACTCTTCCTGGCGGGAATACTACCCGGAATCGTCCTGTGTATTGCACTGATGCTGGTCACCAGCCACATCTCACGCCTGCGAAGTTATGCCCCGTCGTTGGAAAAGAAAGCGAGCTGGGGTTCAAGGTTCACTGCATTGAAAAAGGCGATTTGGTCCCTGATGGTACCAGTCGGCATTGTAGGCGGTATCCGGTTCGGCATTTTCACACCAACCGAAGCGGGTGCCATGGCGGTACTTTACGCCATCATCGTAGGCTACATTCACAAGCAGTTTTCTATTCGGAAGGTACCGGATATTCTTATTGAAACCGTGACTGCCACATCTGCCGTAATGTTTATTATATGTGCAGCATCAACATTCGGTTTCTTCCTGTCATGGGAACGGATCCCGGCCCAGATTGCCGAATTAATGCTGGGAATCAGCGACAATCCGTATGCGCTGTTGTTGCTGATCAACCTTCTTCTTCTCGCCATAGGCATGTTTATTGAAGGTGGCGCAGCACTGATATTACTGACCCCCATTCTGGTTCCGGTTATCACTGAAGTAGGAATAGACCCAGTGCATTTTGGCATTGTTATGGTGCTCAATTTAACCATTGCCGGCGTCACCCCGCCACTGGGCACATTGATGTTTACCGCATGCAGCATCAGCAAAATACCGGTGAAAGACTTTGTCCGCGAACTTGTCCCCTATATCGCAACGTTAATCGCCGTGCTGTTACTGCTGACGTTTGTACCCCAAATTTCCCTTTGGTTGCCGGGAACGATGAAATAGTACGCTTTTTTGTCTAGGGATCATTTTTGTATAGTTTGTATAGTTTGTATAGGGACAGACACTATTAGTCTTGGGATATTTATATCAAGACATCAAGACATATTCACTAGGGTTCTAGGTTAGATTCGGGGTGTATAGAGGTGTATCTGAAAGGGCACCTTTGGAAGAGGTGTATCTGGACAGGCACCTTTGGATATTCATCTTTCGTATAAGGACAGAAACCCTCATGCTTGAATTTATTGAGATGTCACATATGGGAAGAGAATAGGAAATACTACAGTTTAGACTGTCTCATGATGGGGGAGTGGACATTGTGAAATGAAGTTTATTTTGAAGGATTTACGCAGCGAGTCTTCGACCACGTATACGCTTTCGGTTAAAACATGGAAGGGCTTCTGATATGGCCTCTACTGTACCGACCAACTGGCTGTCCTTCCGCTCAAATGTCACCATCACTTGCTGCCACTCTTTGGCATCTAAACCGGATCTAGCCAAAAGATCAGGTAAATTCGATGGTACACTGGCTTTGTCATCTCGCCATTGCCTACTTGTCCAATCAACCAGCGCAAGGTATTCCATCAGCTTAAAGGGAAGACCTTCTTTGGATTGATTGTTAGCCGCCCCAACAAATGGATATAAACAGGCAGGTTGTTGGTGGTTTTCAGTCAAAGCGAAAATACGCTGTTTAACTGAGGTATGCTGCGACGCTTCAGGCGTTTTAGCCACACCAGATCTGACGGGATTTAAGTCTACATAAGCCATAGCAGCTGCAAGTGCCTTCTCATCAAGCAATGCCTGGCTCTTAAATCGCCCTTCCCAAAAATGTCCGGTGCAGTCGTCTTCCTGATTAGCTTGTTTTGCAATATCACCATTCAGCGCTTTCATAAATTCACTGAGGCTGTACAACCGCTTTCGCCATTTTTCGACAATTTCATCAAGCAGCATCATTTGAGCTTCACTTAATTCTTCGCCAATTAAATATCGCTCAACCATTACCGGCAACGTTTTATGGCAAGCACTCCAGCGCTCAATAACTTCTTCCCTACTCCAGCGTAATGCTCTGGCTTTATCGATATGGCAAACGAGGTGGTAATGGTTACTCATCACTGCATAGGCACAAATGTTAATGGCGAACGATGCAGAGAGTTGAAGAATCCGTTCTTCTACCCACGCTTTCCTGTGTTCATAACTTTTTCCCGTATATTCATCTATCCCACACAAAAAAGCACGTCTGACACAGCGGGAGACGCAGTGATAATAAGGCGTGGCTTCAAGACTAATCTGATATTTACGGGCAACGGTCATAACCAATCACATTCATTAAAATGATGGGTTAACCTTAAACTATTCGCGGATTACAGCCACGTTGGATTAGGTATTCCCCGAGCCACAGCAACTGTTGGTGAAAATGACTATTTCCTCAGTTTCTTAGGGTGTCTGTCCTTTTAGCTTGACTGAATCTCAACGTTATTTCGAATATAAGTAGGGATAGACAACAGCTCATCTATGTCATTGAACTTTGGATGTTTAGGCATAGCTTCTATTATCGAGTTCAGTTCTTCAAAACTGATACCTACAACTCGGCAGGCGGTCATCAGCCCCTTAATAAAGTTCTTTTTGTCACGCAGTTGCTGTTGTTCACTCGCGGGAATGGATGAATACAAGTCGCACTCTTTAGTTAATAGGGTTAGAAGTTCTTCTTTTACTGATTCCATACACAAACTCAGTTATCAGACAGTTTGAACACATTATCAATGATTTAAGATTCTACTTCCAAGAGCTTGATCTTACGTTTGAACCATAATCGCCTATCGCAATGTGCCTAGCGTTAGCTGTCGACTTAAGCGGTTTTTATGTGCCAGCCATCTCTGCAGGCTCACATCAATTAGTAAAAATGACAAATTCCCAAATATTAAGGCGTTAGGGTGTCTGTTCTTTTAGATTGCTTCACTTTTTAAGGTGTTAAGGTATCTGTCCTTTTAGTTTCTCTTTTAGTTTCTTAATTTCAACATGATATTTAATCCAGCATTCTCACCACAATGTGGTTTTCGTGCAACTGACTGATAGTCATCTAAAAAAAGCCACACGACCTCTCTTGCTTATCAAAACCGGTAATCAATAAAGCTCTCACCAGGTTCATAACCTCTGCCACACCAGAAAATGCGAAAGATCACCACGCCCTGGCCCCTTGCATCTGGTATCATCCTGACTTTACGCGCAAACATAAAAACGAGTTATGAGCGACGCCAACAACCAGCCGACGTTTTTCTTCTACGATTTTGAGACCTTCGGAACCAGTCCCTCGCTGGACAGGCCGTGTCAGTTTGCCGGTATCCGCACCGACAGTGAGCTGAACATCATTGGCGAGCCGCTTGTGCTCTTCTGTAAGCCGACTGATGACTATCTCCCCCAACCGGAAGCCTGCCTGATTACCGGCATCACGCCACAAACTGCCATGGCGAAAGGGCTGCCTGAACCGGAGTTTATTGCCCGTATCCATGAAGCGTTCTCCCAACCGGGCACCTGTGTGGTTGGCTATAACAACGTTCGCTTCGATGACGAAGTGACCCGCTATACCCTTTACCGCAACTTCTTTGACCCGTATGGCTGGAGCTGGCAAAACGGCAATTCACGCTGGGATTTGCTCGATGTGATGCGCGCCGCCTATGCACTGCGCCCGGACGGTATTAACTGGCCGGTAGATGATGAAGGCAGGATTTCTTTCAAGCTTGAAAGGCTTTCGGTTGAGAACGGTATTGAACACAGCAATGCGCACGATGCAATGGCAGATGTTTACGCCACTATCGGTATTGCCAAAGTGTTGAAGCAAGCGCAGCCAAGGCTGTTCAGTTACCTGCTTGAGCACCGGAATAAAAACAAGCTGACTCATCTGGTGGATATCGTCAACATGACACCGCTGGTGCATGTATCCGGCATGTTCGGCACTGACCGTGGGAACACCAGTTGGATTGTGCCGGTTGCCTGGCACCCGACTAACAAAAATGCGGTGATCACCATTGATCTGGCTTTAGATCCCGCCCCGCTGTTTGAGCTGGATGCAGAAGCCCTTCGCGAACGCCTGTATACCCGCCGGGATGACCTGGCACCGGATGAACTTCCTGCCCCTATTAAACTGGTACACCTGAACAAATGCCCGGTTCTTGCCACCGCTAAAACGCTCCGTGCGGAAGATGCTGCGCGTATCGGTATCAATCGCGAACAGTGCCTGCTGAACCTGAAAAAGCTCCAGGCTGCTCCGTCCCTGCGTGAAAAGCTGATTGATGTGTTTACGGATGAAGGACGCGAGTTCGACAACAGCAATGTCGATACAGCCCTTTACAACGGCTTCTTTTCACAGGCAGACCGCAGCGCGATGGATATTATTCGCCAGACCGCGCCGGAAAACTTAGCCGCACTGGATATCCAGGTATCCGATGAGCGTATCAACCGTCTGTTGTTCCGCTACCGTGCCCGCCACTTCCCAAGCACACTGACTGACGACGAACATCGTAAGTGGCTGATGCACCGTCGTGACTATTTTGAAAATAACCTTCCTGCTTATATGGCTAATTTTGAGCGCCTCGTTGAAGAAAATGAGGGGAATGAAAAAAAACTGGCCATCCTTAAACATCTATATCTCTATATAGAACAAATGGTTAATTAATACCTATTATGCACCGGCCTCCTTATCGGGTGGCCGGATGGCTGACTTTTCCTTGCGAAACCCCCGATTCCATCCACACTTTAATTAGACAAGGTGCGAACCCGCTTCCAAAGTACCGATTGGTACCTCGTTCCTTGCATGCAGTATGGTGGTTTAGGGGGAATATAGATGGAAACAAAAAGTGTAAGCCGTTGCTATCGATTTTCCCTTGTCGAGTTCAGCCCTGAAGCGCGCACTTTACAATGGGAAAACCAACCTTCTCTTTCACTCTCACCCAATGAAGCCAGGGTGCTGGAATTGCTTTGCCATCATGCAGGCGAAGTTATTTCTCTGGCCGCTATTCAACGTGTCGTCCGCCGTAAAGGTGAAACCGACAACGATGCACTCACTATCCTCTCGTCTCTTCTTTCTAAGCAGGGAGACGACAACAGCCGGTTACCCATCTCTGTCGTAGGTGGATACGGTTACCGGATATCACTGCCCGATTCTACTTTTTGCGTGACAGAATCTGAGGAAGTACCGGTTTCTCCCAAAAACCTCCCTGTTGTTGAACAGGAATCCGTCGCCCCGGAATCTGTGCCGGAGCGCCCATCAATTGCAATGTCTTTCCGGGCATATGCCATTCTCGCCCTGTCCGTCTTGGTTTTGACAACCATTGGACTGGTGACAATGTAACTTTTGTTGCGGTTTTGTTCTCCGATCACCCGGTATCTGGCGTCCTGAAATTCACCTGATATTGTGTGGACTCCATCACACTTTATTTGTATGATGAATCCTATCGACCGATGGGAGTTTTTTCTGTGAAACACGTTATCGCTTTCGCGATTATTGGCCTTTGCACCCTGGCGGGTATCGCGCTGGAGGAAGGTCTTCATCTGCCTCTACCCGGCAGTATTATTGGCATGGCCATTCTCTTCTTCCTGCTTGCAACGAACCTGGTTCCTGCACGTTGGGTTGAAAGTGGTGCGCGTTTTTTAATCCGATACATGGCTCTGCTTTTCATTCCGGCTTCTGTCGGCATCATGAATAATTTTGACATTATCGGTCAGCAAGCCCTGCCTATTCTGGCGGGTACGCTGTTAAGCACATTATTAGTTTTTGTTACGCTGTCCGTTTCCCTTGACCGCACCCAACGCAACAAGGAAACGCAGCCAGTAGAAGCCGTAAAGGCCGGAGAGTAAGTGTTATGTGGCTTGTTGCCACTATTGTGGTTTTCCTTGTTGCGCAGCAGATTGCCATCCGGGCCAAACACCCGTTGTGCAACCCCCTGTTGCTTTCATTGCTGTTCCTGATCCCTGTTTTGCTTGTGATGAACGTTCCTTACACCACCTATTTTGAGCAGAACAAATGGATTAATTACCTGTTGCAACCGGCAGTTGTTGCACTTGCGTACCCTCTGTATGAACAAATGGGCCTTATTCGTAAGCACTGGCATAAAATCATTGTCAGCTGTCTTGTTGCCAGTTTGCTCTCAATGGTTCTGGGTGCCGGGTTGGCACTGGCTCTGGGGGCCAGCCCTCAGGTTGCTGCAACGATATTACCTAAATCAGTATCAACGCCGTTTGCTATTGTTACCGCTGGCCAACTGGGCGGTTTGCCCTCAGTTTCTGCAGCATTGGTTGTCATGGCGGGACTTTTCGGTGCCATTCTGGGGTACCCGATCTTAAAGTACCTTGGAATCTCCTGCCCCATGGCTAAAGGGTTGGCACTCGGCAGCGTATCCCATGCCCTTGGAACAGCAAAAGCTTCGGAGATGGATGTTACTGAAGGCGCGATGAGCTCACTTGCCCTGGTGATTTGTGGCGTCTTTACCTCTGTGCTTGCACCTGTGGTATTCAAAACCATCATGCATTTTTACGGGCAGTAACCCGGCCAGACACAACAGTTCCCCCTGTCCCTGATATTCCGGAAGTTTCCTCTCTCTTTCTTTCCGGTATCAGGGACCCTCCTTCTGACTAAAAACCCACCAGTTTCATACGTATAATCTGTGTGATAGCACTCTCAAATATGTAATAGGTGCAATCAACTAAACTTAATAGTGATCAATATCACTTTTATTTGTTATAAATCACCACAAAATACTCTTCCAATAGTCGGATACCGGAGTGAATATGCGCGCACGTTTTGAAGCCGCACTGAACTCGATGCCAGAACAACTGGCAGAACTGCTGATGCCTGTCATCAGTAACAATGATTTTGATGCATCTCTAACCCCTGAACAGTTTCAAGAACTAATGGATAAATCAGGGCTGGATGACAAAGCACTTCGCTTGGCACTCCTACCGGTTGCTGCAGCTTATTCCCATGCACCCATCTCAAATTTTTATGTTGGTGCTATTGCCCGTGGATTAAGCGGAAGGCTGTATTTCGGTGCAAACATGGAGTTCTCCGGTACCCAACTAGGCCAGACTATTCACGCTGAGCAGTGCGCTATCAGTCATGCCTGGGTGAAAGGAGAGTCGGAGTTGAAGGATATCACTATCAACTACAGCCCTTGCGGTCACTGCCGCCAGTTTATGAATGAACTGGCCGGTGCTGAAAACCTGCGTATCCAGCTCCCTGATGTTGCAGAAAAATCTTTGCACGATTACCTGCCTGAAGCATTTGGCCCGGCAAATCTCGGGATTAAGGACGGGTTGTTAACCCCGGTTAACCACGGTTTGAATGTAGAAAGTGAAGAAGCTCTGGTACATGAAGCACTTTATGCACTTAACCGCAGTCATGCCCCCTATTCCAAAAATATTAGCGGTGTCGCGCTTCGCAGCAAAAGCGGACAGGTTTACCACGGCATGTATGCTGAAAATGCGGCGTTTAATCCAAGCCTTCCACCGCTACAAGTAGCCTTGATTGCCATGAACATGGCCGGCGAAAAGCTTACCGATGTAGAAGAAGCGGCCCTGATTGAAATTGCAGACAGCCCAGTCAGCCATTTGCAGGAAACACAGGGGACGCTGGAAACACTGAACCCGGATTTAGTACTGCACTACCTCGCCATCTGAGGCAGCTAGTCGTTTACAAAGAAAAACAATACAAAAAGTCGGGTTTTCCCGGCTTTTTTACTTGTTTGCTAAAAAGCGGCAAAAAACGCCACTTAAACGCCTGATCGGTGCCATATCAGCGGCGGCTGTTGTATCATCGCCAAACTTTTCTCTTTTTGTTTGCTATATATGACAACGAAACACCAGCCGGTTCTAGGTGCATCATGGATGCTGACTGCGGGCATGAGCTTTGCTGTGGTCAACAGCCTGGCGCAATATGTCAGTTTTAAAATGGGCGTCCCGTCAACCACGGTTGCTCTTATCCAGTATCTCATTGCTCTTGTAGCCATGTTTCCGTGGCTTCAGCAAATTGGCTGGCGTAAAGCCCTGCACACCCGTCATTTCGGGATGCACTGCCTGCGGGTCTTCCTTTCTGTAATCGGAATCCAGCTCTGGCTTTGGGCTCTGGCTTATCCAGTTCCTATCTGGCAGGGCATTGCCTTGTTGATGACATCACCACTGTTTGCCACTGTCGGCAGCGGGCTTTTCCTTGGTGAGAAAGTTGGCCCCGCACGGTGGATAGCAACCCTGGCCGGATTTGTTGGTGCGATGATCATTCTCGAACCCTGGGCTGAAGATTTTAACCTCGCGACACTGTTGCCTGTCGGGGCGGCTTTTTTCTGGGCAAGCTATTCATTGATGGTGAAGAAGCTCTCTTCTGATGACAGCCCAACCACCATGGTAGTGTATCTCCTTCTTCTGATTACACCGTTTAACCTGTTGCTGGCTGCAACAGACTGGACCATGCCAAGTGGCGGACTGGCTTGGGGTATGCTGGTTGCTGCCGGATTGTTCACAGGCCTTGCTAACTGGGCCATCGCCAAGGCTTACGCGGTGGCAGAAGCCTCCTTTGTCCAGCCGTTTGACCACGCGAAACTTCCGCTTAACGTGCTTTGCGGCTGGATGGTATTTGGCTGGCTGCCACCTGGCAGGTTGTGGTTGGGTGCAGCGATCATCATTGCCTCTGTGGCTTTTATTACCCACTGGGAAACCCGCCGGAAATAACGCTGTTACGGCCACCTGGTATTCAGGTGGCTCTTCCCGACCTCTCATTTCTGTTCGCAAATATCCCTTTCCATACTGTACATCTTTGCCGATCGGAACACTGGATCACTGTTTTGCCGAAAAGGAAAAGCAAACGATTGCGCAATGAAACAAATTCGGTATGATTGCCCCAGCAATTTGACCAAAGGAAGACGAAAATGCCAGGTACTGCTACGCGCCAGAGTGCAACCAAAGTGATGCTGTTAGGTTCAGGTGAGTTGGGGAAAGAAGTCGCCATCGAGTGCCAGCGGCTCGGGTTGGAAGTGATCGCCGTAGACCGTTACGCCGATGCACCGGCCATGCAGGTAGCCCATCGAAGCCACGTTATCAGCATGCTGGATGGCGATTCGCTTGAAGAAGTTATTCGCAATGAAAAGCCGGACTATATTGTTCCGGAAATCGAAGCCATTGCGACTGACCGCCTGGTACAGCTTGAAGAAGAAGGCTTTAACGTTGTCCCTTCTGCCCGCGCTACCCGCCTAACCATGGATCGTGAAGGTATCCGCCGTCTGGCTGCGGAGGAGTTGGGGGTTACCACTTCACCCTACCAGTTTGCAGATAACGAACAGGATTTCCGCGCTGCCGTAGATTCTATCGGTTACCCTTGTGTCGTTAAGCCGGTAATGAGCTCCTCAGGCAAAGGCCAGAGCGTCGTCCGAAGTGAAGAAGACATAACCGCTTCCTGGGAATATGCGCAAGAGGGTGGTCGTGCCGGAAAAGGAAAGGTCATTGTTGAGGGTTTTGTCGATTTTGATTTTGAAATCACCTTACTGACCGTTTCTGCGAAAGACGGTATCCACTTCTGTGCACCTATTGGCCACCGTCAGGAAGACGGTGACTACCGCGAATCATGGCAGCCACAGGCTATGAGTGCGCTTGCGCTTGACCGCGCAAAAGTCATCGCTGCCAGGGTAGTAAAAGCACTGGGTGGTTACGGCCTGTTTGGTGTGGAGCTGTTTATAAAAGGTGATGAAGTTATTTTCAGCGAAGTTTCACCTCGCCCACACGACACCGGTATGGTAACCCTGATTTCGCAGGAGCAATCTGAGTTTGCACTCCATGTACGCGCATTCCTTGGCTTGCCAATTGGCATGATTATCCAGCACGGCCCTTCTGCATCTGCCGTTATTCTTGGCGAAGGAACCAGTACGGATATTAAATTCTCCGGACTGGAGCTTGCCCTGCAGGAACCGGGTACCCAGCTTCGCCTGTTCGGCAAGCCGGACATTGATGGCCGCCGCCGACTCGGCGTTGCACTTGCCCGCGCAGCAACTACCGACGCCGCTGTTGCCAAGGCGGTAAGCAGTGCGAGTAAGGTCGATATCGAATTCTAAAGGTTTTTCTACCATACTCAGAGAAGGCAGCCGGTTGGCTGCCTTCTTTTTTTCCCGAGCAGCTATCCTGCCTTAAATTCGATACGGCCTCACTCCGGGTTCTTGATCAGCCACACTTCCTCAGCAAAATGGCTGTACTTCATGTTCCTCGGCTGCTTGGCATCTTCTTCATTACGTTCCAGGCAGGTTATCTCCATTCCGGCAAAGAGTTCTCGCACTTCACTTTCTGGCACAGCAAATGGGGGGCCACTCCCCTCATGCTGAGGATAGTCCAGGGTCACCAGCATTATTCGGGCACCCGGCAGAAGCATGCTTCGCAGCTTTTCCACATAGGCTTTACGCATTTCAGGAGGCATTGCTATCAGAGCTGCGCGATCATAAACCAACGAGAAAGGCTGAGCATTCAGCGTAAAATAGTCACCACAGTAGAGCGTAATTTCGTCGAATTCATACACTTCATGGCCAGATGGTTGGGTATAAACCGTTGGGGTATACAGTTGCTCGGCAAAGAAAGCCCGGACGGCAATTTCACTCAGTTCCACGCCTGCCACTTCGTTGTGTTTTTGCGCAAGCCATACAAGATCCAGTGATTTTCCGCTGAGCGGTACAAATACGCGCTCATCCCGTTTGGGTGCAAGTGCCTGCCAGTGTTTTTTCAGGTAGCTGTTTACATCATCGAGGTGAAACCCAATGCGATTTTCTGCCCAGCGTTGATGCCAAAACTCCGGAACCATAAATGTGACTTCCTTTTTGATTTGCTTTTGTTGTAGACCGTGAGTTTATCAGAGCCGACCCCGGATCCGCATCTTCCTGTCCCTCTGGTGGCACAACGCCAGTTATTGATAAAGATCACAAATTCCTCCAAAAACACCTTGCCATATCGTTAAACCGCAATTACTGTATAACCATACAGTACTGAATGGATGAACAGGAAAGGACAATGAACGTATTCCCTCTTCGTGCTAAAACACAATCGGCTTACTCTGGTCATACTGCGATGGACAGTAACCAGTTTGGTTTTATGTCTAAATCCCAGTCACAAATGCTGGTCAGCCAAAAACCAATGTTGGCCGCTCCGCACTGTGCAATGGGCGACGCCGGTGTGCTTAACCTGATGAAACAGGCTAATTGCATGAATAAATGGATTACGATCATTGACCCATCTCCCCGCTTTACTACTGCCTTGCTTGAGAAAGCCGGTATCAACATCAGTAAAGTGCGTGTTGTCCGTTCAGGTAAAAAGTATGACCAGGCGACGCTGGTTGAGAAATCTGCCCAAACAGGAACATCAAGCCTGGTTGTCGCATTTGGCGCTGCCCATGGTGAAAGCTGTTCCCGGTATGGTGAAACCCTGTTTGTCCAGGTAAGCCGTATGGCAGCTGTACATTAATTTATTCAATCACTTGTTCTTTGCGAGACTCTGTCTTTTCTGTTTTAGTTTTCTGTTCGCTTTACCTGCACTTTCCTCTGCATTCAGGTAAACATCCGGTGTAACCTTCCGCTAGTTACACCGGATTTCTTTCAACCCTACTGACAAATTTCTTCAATCATTTTCCCCACATGGACTCACATTCCCCACAAGAGTTTTACATTCATTGTGCATGTTACAACCACTTCTTCTTGTACGTTAAGGATGTGCTTTTTTCTCGGGCGACTATTGCTGTAAACTGCGCAGCTTCGAGAACATTCAATTCTTGGTGAGAACTTGAGTAATAAACTTGGCCTGGGTGCACTTAGTGCGTTGGTACTGGGCTCAATGATTGGCGCAGGCGTATTCAGCCTGCCACAGAACATGGCGGCAGTTGCAAGCCCTCTGGCAGTGACTATCGGTTGGATCATTACCGGTGTTGGGATGGTATTCCTCGCACTGGCGTTTCAGGCTCTTTCCCATGCACGCCCTGATATCAATACTGGTGTCTTTGGCTACGCAAAAGCCGGCTTTGGAGACTTGGTAGGTTTCTTCTCTGCCTGGGGCTACTGGCTCAGTGCGGCACTGGCCAACGTTTCTTATCTGGTTATCGTGTTCAGTACATTGGGGATGTTCTTTGATACCCCAAACCACGTTATTTTCGGTGAAGGGAACACGGTTATCTCTGTCGCGGCTGCCACTGTTATGGTGTGGGCCATCCACCTTCTCGTCCATCGTGGTGTCCAGACCGCAGCAGTCATCAATATGGTGACCACAGTCGCCAAGATGATTCCATTGCTGATCCTTATCGGCGGGCTTATTTACGCATTCAGCACCCAGACATTCTTCTGGGACTTCAGTGGGCTGAAAACCTTCCCTGGCAAGTCTCTGATTGAGCAGGTAAAAGGCACCATGCTGGTCACGGTATGGGTGTTCATCGGTATTGAAGGGGCGGTTGTCGTATCAAGCCGGGCAAAGAACCGCAAAGATGTCGGACGGGCTACCATCATTGGCCTGTTAACCGCACTCTCCATATATGTGCTGGTCACCCTGCTTTCCATGGGCGTTATCAAGACTCCCGCGCTGGCAGCAATGCAAAACCCGTCTGCGGCTGTCGTACTTGAGCATATCTTTGGTCGTCCCGGCCTGATTATTGTTGGTCTTGGCCTTATCATTTCGGTGGGAGGCGCGTTTCTGAGCTGGACACTCCTGGCGTCTGAAGCTCCCTATATTTCGGCAAAAGAAGGGATGTTCCCTGCACGTTATGGAGAACAGAGTCAGTCGGGCTGCCCTACCCGATCGCTGATGCTGACTAACCTGGTCGTCCAGGTTTCATTAATTGCTGTTATCTTCGTCGGCGGCACTTACGACAGCTTACTGGCTATTGCCTCAGAAATGATTCTGGTTCCGTACTTATTGGTAGGAGCCTATGCGTTGAAGCTGGGGCTGGAAGAAAAAGCACGGGGAACCGCACTGATTGGATTCCTTGCTACCGTCTATGGCCTGTGGTTGTTGTACGCTTCCGGCCTTGAGCACTTGTTAATGTCTTCACTGCTCTATTTGCTGGGTCTGGGTTTTTATATCCGAGCCAAACACGAAAACAATAAAGCGTGGTTTGTTGGCAGCAACCGGTGGGTAGTTATCGGATTGCTGATCCTCGCAGGCATTGCACTTCAGCATCTTGTGTTTGTCTGATTAAGACCCTTGCAGCCGGGAAAAGGAATTCCCGGAATAATCAAAAATTCTCCTTTCTCTTCCTTGTTATCCTAACGCTCCGGGTTTAGCCTTGTTTCATACCAGCCGGAGATTTTACCGTGAAATTCAGATCCTTCCTTTTCATCTTTTTCGCCGTTTCAACAAATGCCGTTTCTCAAACAACAAGTACCAACTCAATGACCATCAAACCTGAAATCCAGGTTGATGCTTCCCAGATAACCGGACGGGTATGTTATTTTGATGGAAAAGCCTATTCTGAAGGTGCGGTGATCAAAGTCGAAAACATATTGCTCCAATGTGTGCCGGAAAAATCCTTTGAACTCAACGGCAGGCTTATGTGGAAAAACCTGACTGCATCCTGACAGTTCCGCTGAAAACTATGACCCGCATTTGACTCATATGAATGAATTTTCATCATAATGGAGGGGTTTTCAGGCACTTCACCTGCCTTCGTTTACCCTGAGGAACCATTATGAAATTTGCCGTTATTGCCACTTCTGCTGCGCTGCTGTTGCTTTCAGGATGTCAGGTTTCCAGTGAAAAGGATGCTGCCTCTGCCGAGCCTTCAACCGTCCAAACTACGACCGTGACTGATCCTGCCCACTCATCCCAGAACGCATTGGACTGGGAAGGCAGCTATGTTGGAACCTTCCCTTGTGCCGACTGCAGCGGCATTAAAACGACCGTTACCTTGCATAAAGATGGTAATTACACCATGCAAGAAACCTATCTTGGCAAAGAAAACGCCACTTTCCGGTCGAAAGGGACATTCACATGGAACCAGGCAGGTAACACCATCTCCCTGAGTGGAATTGTCGGCTCACCTAACCAATTTTTTGTTGGTGAGAACAAGCTGTTCAAATTGGATGGCGACGGTAACAAAGTTTCTGGCCCACTGGCAGAGCATTACATACTGAGCAAAAACTGATTGCCTGTCTTGCCTACACCCGATGCGAAAACGCCGGTGTTTCATCCCGGCGTTTTTATTTTGTAGGCGTATTGTAGTTGCAGATGTTGTTCAGGCTGTCAGTGAACTTTCCTGCACAGGCGCCAGCATTTGGGGGCAGTCAGTAATAATGCGGTCAACACCCCATGACTCGAGCTGTAGTGTCCTTGCCGGGCTGTTTACCGTAAAACATTGCAATTCCAGTCCCCTGGCCTTCACCTCGGCTGCCTGTGCCTTGGTTAAGGTTTCATGGTTACAGTGAATGCTGTATGGCTGCAGGCGCAAGTCTTCTTCCCAGTTTTCCGGCAGCGTTTCATACAAAATGCCACGACGGACAGACGGGATATGTTCCATGCAGTATGCCAAGGCTTCCCGGGAAAAACTTGAGACCAAAAGATGACTCTCGGGCAATCCGACACGTTCAACCACCGCAATAATTTCAGCACAAAGCGCCTCTACGTCGGTTTCCCGGTAACACTTGATTTCAACATTCACTGCAAGACCCAGTTGTCTTGCATGTGTGAGGAGTTGTTCAAACGCCGGGACCCTTTCACCAACATATTCTTCACCGAACCAACTGCCTGCGTCCAACCTCGCCAGTTGCTCCCAATGTGTCTCAGACAGCACGCCGGAACCATCGGTACAACGACCCAGCACCCGGTCATGGAAAACTACGGCGACACCTTCAGCTGTACACTGAACATCGACTTCAATCCATTCGATACCAAGTTCTGCCGCTTTCTTCACTGCCGACAGCGTATTTTCCGGTGCGAGACTTTTCACCCCTCTATGCGCTGTAAGTTTCATCGCCACCCAACCTTGTTATATTAATTTTGTGCTCTCCAAGCCTCTCAGGGCAAACCTGATGATGACTTATCATATAATTGAATTATGACACTGGTTTGATGTGCTTTTTAGTCAGCTTTAGCTTTGACGCAGGCAAGTCTCATTAATGAAACATGAATTGCATAATATTGCGTGAATTAGCGACTAATAAACTTTGCATGAGGTGCTTTAGAACCAGTTTTGGGTTCCAACTGCTGCGACCTTTTGCGTTGCTTTTGATACTCTGGGCCGGCGCTAACAACAAATCAGGAATAACTGGCTATATGCTGCTAGATAATAAATGGAAAGATGTTGAATTGGTATTCACCGACGTTGACGATACGCTTACCTGGGAGGGCAAGTTGTGGCCAGAAACACTCGCTGCACTTGGGGAGCTTCAGCAAGCAGGTATAAAAGTTGTCGCGGTAACAGGGGCTTGTGCCGGATGGTGTGACCATATTGCCCAACTTTGGCCGGTTGATGCCGTCCTGGGTGAAAACGGAGCGTTTACCCTTGAAAGAGAAGGCAGCGCTTTAACCCGGAGGCATTTCTCGTCGCCTGAACAACAGCAAACGGAACAGCAGATCCTTAAGCAGCAAATCAGTGACATCCTCTCTCGCTTTCCGGGCTATGAGTTTACCCTGGACCAGCCTTACCGCTTATGTGAAGTTGCCATAGACATAGGCCAGAACCGCCCTCAGGCACCACAGGAGGACGTAGACGCTATCCTCAACGACATCCATGCGCTTGGTGCAAATGCGACTGCCAGTTCAATCCACATCAACGCATGGTACGGAGAGCACAGCAAAAAAGCATCAACCCTGAACTTTATTGATGGAAAGAACCTGAACGGTGTAATAGCGACCAAGATGTGTTTTGCAGGTGACTCTGCAAACGATGCTCAAATGTTTGCCACGTTTCCACTGAGTGTCGGTGTCGCTAATATTTCCCGCTACCTTCCCATTCTGGAAGTACCTCCTAAAGTGGTAACGAAGCAACCGGGTGGTTTGGGTTTCGCTGAATTTGCGAGGGCCCTGCTAAAGGTCAAGCAGGGCTGAAGGGCACCCAGCACGGACTGGGCGTGCTGGGCTTTTCACTGTTTGTCAGTCTTCTTGCGGCCACAGCCATGCAGCTCCCCGAACTCCGCTGGAGTCGCCATGTACCGCCTTTTTAATTTCGGTATCAAACTCCCGACCTACCACATATTGCGCCATCAGAGGCGGTACGTTGGTATATAAACGGTTCATGTTTGATGCTCCGCCACCAAGTACGATCACATCCGGATCCATAATGTTCACAATCATCGACAGGGCTTTCGCTACGCGACGTTCAAAGCGTTGGATAGCAGCCTCTGCTTCTTCGTCTCCATTTTGAGCGCGTTCAGAAATCTCTGCCCCGGTAATTTTTTCCCCGGTATGACGGAAGTAGTCATAACAAAGGCCGGTACCTGAAATAAAGGACTCATTGCAGCCTTCATTTCCACAAAAACAGGGGTTTTCCGCCGCCTGGAGACGCTCTTCGTCATCCTGCCATGGTAAAGGATTGTGCCCCCACTCCCCGGCCACACCATTCTTGCCGTTAAGTACTCGCCCGTTAATCGCGACACCGGCTCCGCAACCAGTACCCAGTATGGCAGCAAAGACCAATTGCTTGCCGGCACCGGCACCATCTGTTGCTTCAGACACAGCCAGGCAGTTTGCGTCATTGGTCAACCGAACTTCGCGATCGAGCTCTTTTGAAAGGTCTTTGTCAAAAGGCTGGTTATTAAGCCAGATTGAATTGGCGTTCTTTACCAATCCGGTGACCGGCGACAGCGTCCCCGGAATCCCCATCCCTACCGTACACGTTTCACCGACTTCCTGTTCGGCTTCACGAACCAAACCCGCTACGGCAGCAATAGTCCCTGGATAATCACCTCTGGGGGTTGGAACGCGTTTTCGAAATAAAATTTCACCCGCGTCAGACAACACAACCACTTCAATTTTGGTGCCACCAAGATCGATTCCAATACGCATAAATCGCCTTTCACTCCTTAGGAACGTCATATCTGCAAGCATAGCCCGAAATAAAAACTTAGCAGAAATCAGAAAACTGCCTGCTCGTTCGGGCCAGACAGATATACTCTTTCACTCATATTCCGGTAAAGCATTCTGTTAGTAATAATCCGCAATTTTGAACCTGAGCACACTGTGACTGAAATTACTTTCTAGCCGGCAAAGAGTGTTCCTCCGTCACAGCCAATCGATTCCATCATCCTGCATTCATCTTGAAACCGCTTGGGTATATAATCCCGGCCCATTGCCAGACAGTTACAGTGATAAAGATGTCGATTACTTTTGTGATGGTGGAGCCTGCCCGGGCCGCCAATGTGGGTGCGGCTGCACGCGCAATTAAAACCATGGGGTTTACCCAACTGGTTATTGTAAATTCAGAGGCTCACAAAGAAGAGGAAGCACGCTGGGTAGCACATGGGGCCCATGACATTCTGGACAATATCGTTTGCTATCCGGATGTGGAATCACTTCGCTCCCAATTTGACCTGGTGATCGGAACCACTGCACGGGAGCGAGGCAGTGCCCGTACCTACCTTTCACCATCTGAGCTGTCCGGCCAACTGGAAAAACAGGCAACCTCCGTACAACGCATCGCCTTGCTGTTTGGTCGAGAAGCGAGCGGTTTATCCAATGAAGAGCTCTCATTGTGTGATTTGTACAGTTATGTACCTCTGGTGGCGGATTATCCATCACTCAACCTGGGGCAGGCTGTCATGGTGTACAGTTATGCACTGTCCGATGTAAACAGGCAGATTGGCCTTACGCATTCTGAAGCCAACATCCGCTCATTGGCCGCGCTCAGGGAGAAAGCAGGAAATCTCCTGGATAACGTAGCCGAAGGTGATACAAAGCTAAAAGAGTGGTTAATTGAAGGACTTAATCGCTTATCAGACCGCGATATCAGAATGGCTCACCAGCTTTTTAACGATATCCAGAGAAAACTTGATTAGCGATACAAAAAAAGGATTTTCTTCTTGACAGAGGGTGTTGAATAAATCGATTTGAGCTAATCACCTTGATTTTCCCCGCTTCAAGAAAGTTAAACAAAAAGTACTCCCAAAGTTATTCACCTATTTTGTGGATAACTCACAGCGTAGAGTTATCCACAGACCTCAGCTTTCTTTTTGTCTTGTTAGTAAGACAACCCTTCGAAGCACTTCACATATAAAAAATCCTTATAATGCCACTGGTTACATTTCCACCAGTGTCACATCATAAATTCCTGTTTTGTCCTGTCTTACTTACAAGAAATTAGAGCTGTCGAATATTACAATTTCAGGTCACTAATTAAGCCGCTGAAAGCAATATGGATTTGCCTGACATGTTTCCGCGAAAACTTGCCCTCTGCCTCATGCTGACTTTTTTCAGTTTCTCTGCCGTTTCCGCCAGTGTTGAGGACTACGAAAAGCAATACCGAAACCTTCCTTGCGAGGGTGTCAAATCAAAGTACAGAGATATAAAAAAGCGCAAGAAAACAGCTTCAGGGACACACAAAAAAGAACTGAACAAACAGCTCGCTGCTCTGGGTGTCCTAAAAAGAGAAAAGTGCTGAGCCCTTCCTGAACACACACAGGCTAAACTTATTGGGATTATTTCCAGTCAGAAGGAAAACATGATGATTTCTCTCGGAGACTCCCTACCCCACCATGAGTTTCAGTTCCTTGATGCCGAAGGCATGGCAGCTTTAACGACAAAGGACCTTTTCAACAACAAGCGGGTTGTGCTGTTTGCTGTTCCCGGTGCATTTACACCTACCTGTTCAGAAGCCCATTTACCCGGTTACATTACGCTTGCAGACCAATTCCAGGCAAAAGGGGTCGACGCCATAATTTGTCTGGCTGTAAATGATGCGTTTGTCATGAAAGCATGGGGCGATTCCCAAAATGCGGAAGCGATAACCATGCTGGGAGACGGTGATGGATCGTTTTGCCATGCCATGGGCCTCGCGCAGGACACCGGACGTTTTGGTGGTTTGCGCTCGCAACGGTTTTCAATGTTGGCAGAAGATGGGGTAGTGAAAATACTTAACGTAGAAAAACCAAAATCCTTTGAAGTCAGTGACGCACAGACCATGCTCGCCCAAATATGAAGGAACAGACCCTGAAAACCGATTCTGACGGGTTTTGACGGGGCTTTTACCTGGAAAAACGCCCCAGTTTTGGCTGGGGCGTTTTAGCACATACAAAAGTGTTAGCCGAAACGGCCACCAATGTAATCACGGGTAAGCCGATGTTCAGGATCTTCAAACACCTGCTTGGTTGGGTTTACTTCAACCAAGTGTCCCAAATGGAAGTAAGCAGTACGGTCAGAGACCCTTGAAGCCTGTTGCATTGAGTGCGTTACGATAACAATACTGAAGCTCTCCTTCAGCTCGGCAATCAGCTCTTCAATTTTTGCCGTTGCAATAGGATCCAGCGCAGAACATGGTTCATCCATCAGGATAATTTCCGGCGTAATAGCGATGGTTCTCGCGATGCAAAGGCGCTGCTGCTGGCCGCCTGACAATCCGGTAGCCGGCTGGTCCAAACGATCCTTGGCTTCTTCCCACAATCCGGCCTTTCGAAGTGATGATTCAACGACTTCATCCATATCTGCCCTGGAATCAACCAAGCCATGAATACGCGGCCCGTATGCAACATTGTCATAAATCGACTTGGGAAACGGGTTCGGGCGTTGGAAAACCATGCCCACACGGGATCGAAGCTCGACAATTTCAGTCTGATCACCGTAGATGTTTGTGCCATCGAGTGCAATTTTCCCGTTAACAATACAGCCGGTTACCGTATCGTTCATCCTGTTCAGACAACGGAGGAAAGTTGATTTACCGCATCCGGACGGACCAATCATTGACAGGACTTCACGTTTGCCAATATCCAAACTGATTCCACTCAGTGCCGGTTTGGTACCAAACTCATAATCCACTCCCACATCACGGGCAATCATTCGCGGATCTACTACAAACGGGTTACCGCACGTCTTAGCCGGAGCCTGGGTTTGTTCAGGGGAAACAGGTTGTACGAGGTTAATCGCCCCAACGCCATTTTCAGAGTGTAATGTCGTAGTCATAATCAATTCCTTTTTTACCAACGGCGCTCCAGCCGTTTACGTAACACAACTGCGCAGGCGTTCATAAATGCAAGGAAAGCCAGCAGTACCATGATGGCGCCTGAAGTATTTTCAACGAAGCCCTTCTCCGGGTTCTCCGCCCAAAGGTAAATCTGGACCGGCAGTGCGGTGGCGGCATCCATAGGCCCGCCGGGAATATCCACAACGAAAGCCACCATGCCAATCATCAGCAAAGGCGCTGTCTCACCCAGAGCCTGGGCCATACCAATAATGGTTCCCGTCAACATGCCCGGCATCGCCAGCGGGAGAACATGGTGAAGCACCATCTGCATTTTCGATGCCCCCATACCAAGCGCAGCATCGCGGACAGAAGGCGGCACAGCCTTAATGGCCGCTCGGCTGGAAATGATGATGGTCGGGAGCGTCATCAAAGTAAGTACCAAACCACCCACCAAGGGAGCCGAACGGGGAAAGTCAAAGAAGTTGAGGAAAACGGCAAGACCCAGCAAACCAAACACTATTGATGGCACCGCTGCCAGGTTGTTGATGTTGATTTCAATTATCTCGGTAACACGGTTTTTGGGTGCAAATTCTTCGAGGTAGATAGCCGCTGCGGCACCAATAGGGAAGCTCAACATCAGGGTTACCAGCAAGGTATAAAACGACCCGACGGTTGCCCCCCAGATCCCAGCCAGCTCTGCATCCCGGCTGTCCCCATTGGTGAAGAAGTGGGTATTGAACACAGTACGGACGCGGCCTTCATCATCCAGTGTGTCGAACCAGGCAATCTGGTTGTTTTTGAACTGACGTTCATCTTCAGGCAACGCTGCGGAGATATTGCCCTTGTTGAACTGGTTAAAGTTGTCCCCGGCCAGTGCCCAATAAGTGATGGTCTTTCCAACCAGTGACGGGTCTTTGAGAACCTTGTCCCTCAGATCATATTCTGCGCCATTGGAAATGACCGCATAGAGTTTGCGTCGTTCTTTACGGTCCTTCACCTCCGGGAACAGTTCTTTTAGGGAGTTACGCAACGCCTTACGGTAGTTGGCGCTGAACAGTTCCTGTTCTCCTGGGTTGACTGCCGGAATACCAAGCACACTTGGTGACAACGTCACGTCAAGCCGTACTTCTGTGGTCTTAAATGCGGTGTGCCCTTCAGACACGATGGAAACAAGAAGCACTGCCAGGAAAGCAAACGCAAATGAGATAGAAATGATGCCATACCAGCGAAAACGGGCTTCCTTCCCTCTCCGGCGTTTCAGCGATGCCTTTACACGCTCACGCTTCGTGGCCGCCATTTGTTTGAGTTTATCAGTCATACTGTTCCCTATATTTCTTCACAATGCGCAGCGCGACGAAGTTCAATACCAGCGTGACCACAAACAGCGTGAGGCCAAGCGCAAACGCCGCCAGCGTTTTCGGGCTGTCAAATTCCTGGTCGCCCACCAGCAAGGTCACAATCTGCACAGTGACGGTCGTCACCGACTCAAGCGGATTCGCTGTCAGGTTGGCTGACAGGCCCGCTGCCATGACAACAATCATGGTTTCGCCAATCGCACGGGATACTGCCAGCAGCAGTCCACCGACAATACCCGGCAGTGCTGCAGGGATGACAACATTGAGAATCGTTTCCGAGCGGGTTGCCCCTAAACCCAGCGAGCCGTCCCTCAGTGCTTGCGGAACCGCATTGATTACATCGTCAGAAAGCGATGAAACAAAAGGAATAATCATGATCCCCATTATCAGACCTGCCGCCAGGGCACTTTCAGCAGACGCACTTTCCAGGCCGACAGAATGGGCAATATCACGAATAAGTGGCGCAGCCGTCAGAGCGGCGAAGAAGCCATAAACCACAGTAGGTATACCGGCCAGAACTTCGAGGACAGGTTTAACAATGTTCCTGACTCTAGGCGACGCGTATTCAGCGAGGTAGATCGCGCTCATCAGGCCAACCGGTGCCGCAATCAGCATCGCGATGAACGAAATCATCAACGTACCGGTAAATAGCGGAATTGCACCAAATGCACCACTTGCCCCTTCCTGGTCAGCACGTAATGCAATCTGGGGTGACCACTGGGTACCGAAGATAAAATCAGTAACTGGGACCATGTTAAAAAAGCGGATGGCTTCAAACAGCACCGATAGGACAATACCTGCCGTCGTTAAAATCGCGATGGACGAGCAGAACAGAAGGAAAAACTGCAGCACCTTCTCGACATACACCCGGGATTTTATTTTCGGGCGAGCCAGTCGCCATCCCAGGGTTAACCCCAGCAAGGTAACCGAGACCAACACGACGGTTCGCAACGTCAGCCCCAGATCCATCAGTTGATCATAGTGCCGCGCGGCATTGGTCAGGTTGGGATCATCGGTCTTTGCCAGGCCATTGGCGATATTGGTGATTTGGCTGTAAACCAGACCAGGGTTGGTATCACCGGAGGTGTAAGTGCTGGGGAGCTGGGCCATCACCAAGGTGTTCACCAGTGAGCCCTCAAAAGACTGCCACAGGAGGAAAAGAATCAGGGAAGGAATCGTCGCCAGAATCGCAGCCAGCGATCCGTAGTAACTTGGCCGGGAATGCAAAATGCTGAGTCCACCCTGTGAACGCCCCATATCCATGGAACGCTGGCGGGCTATCCAAAAAGCAACGACAGCACTTAAAAGCAAGAATGTTATTAACGTTGTGGCTTGCATATGTTCTCCATCAACACAACATCGCCAGAAACACAACAGGGGCAGCGTACCCGGCTGCCCCGCTGATGTTTAACTAGAGCAGTTAGTTCAGGTTCGGCTGCATGTTCACAGCACTGTTGCGAACAATTTTCCAATCGCGGGCTGCAAGAGGAATCAGGCCGCGGTCAGTCAGGTAACCTTCATCACCGATTGCATCTTCAGAAGTAAATGCAGTCACATACTCTTTCAGGCCAGGAACCACACCTTCGTGCGCCTTTTTCACGTAGAAGAACAGTGAGCGTGAGATTGGGTAAGAACCGTCTCCGATGGCATCAAAAGTAGGAACGACACCCTTGATTTTTGAGCCCTGTACTTTGTCAGCATTCTGGTCAAGGAAAGAGAATCCAAAGATGCCAAACGCCGTTGGATTCGCTTCCAGCTTCTGGACAATCAGGTTGTCGTTCTCACCGGCTTCAATAAATGCACCGTCTTCACGAACACCGTGGCAGATTGCCTTGTACTTCTTCTTGTCAGTTTTCTTAAGGGCTTTAATTTCTGGGAAGGTCTTACAGCCACCTTCCAGAGCCAGCTCTGCAAATGCATCGCGGGTACCGGATGTCGGTGGGGGACCCAAAACTTCAATTTTGGTTCCTGGCAGAGCCGGGTTGACGTCATTCCAAGTCTTGTAAGGGTTGTCTACAAGGTTACCCTTGCCGTCTGGAACAACCTTGCCCAGAGCCAGGAAGATATCGCGAAGGGAGATGTCGAGCTGCTCAGACTTTTTAGAGTTGGCAAAAGCGATACCGTCGTAACCAATCTTGATTTCAACGATGTCTTTAACGCCATTTTTTGCACACAGCTCAATCTCAGAAGATTTGATTTTGCGCGATGCATTGGTGATATCAGGGGTGTTTTCACCCACGCCGTTACAGAACAGCTTCAAGCCGCCGCCTGAACCGGTAGATTCGATTTTTGGCACTGCGAAAGACGAAGTGCGGCCAAATCGCTCTGCTACTACGGTGGCGAACGGATAAACCGTTGAAGAACCAACAATGCTGATATAGTCGCGTGATGCAGCCAGTGCATTGCCGGAAGACAACACAGCAAAGGTTGCAGCAGTTGCAGCGATCAAAGCCTTAAGTTTCACATCAACCTCCTAGTTGATAAGTCATTTCTTCGTGAATTCGTCTCACCAATTTATTTGGCGAGATGGACTAGGGAGAAAGCTATAGGAGATTGATGACGGAAATCTTACTTGTTTATTAATGTAATGTTACAGGTATAGGCAGGGGAATCAGCGCGGCAATATTTTCCATTTAATACATACAGTTATATTATTTTAATGTTTTCTGGTTTCTTGGATTTTTTTTGAATTTTATGTGACAGTAGCAATTATAAAGTGGGCAGAAAAACCAAATTAATGACTCCATCTGTTGCCCCACTTTGGCGCAAGGCGGCGTAAAGCCGCCTTGTATGTCGTTATGCCGAATGAGCATACAGAACCAAACTAAACTATTTGCATACCCAGTTCATCCTCGAAAAATCAAAGTAGAAACTTTGCATTGGCACGTAATTGATTCCTTTCAGGCATTTATGAACCCCGAGTTTATCAACGGAGTTCTGCAGGAAAATATCAACCTGGTTATCGACAAGGAATTGTTGGATCTCTTTGTAAATACCATTCCGTTTGTCGCTGTCCTTTTCCAGCCGTGCCTGTTCTATCCAACCATCAACCTTTTCGTTTTGGAGCCAGGACATTGATGCCCAACTGCCGGCTGCATCAGAGTGGTATTGATTGAAGAATACCGCGTCCGGTGACGGGTAAACGGCCTCATAGAAAATTTGGTTAACATGCGGTGTTGTTTCAGGCTTTGAGGCAATTTCGGTTACCCGGTTCCATGGGTCTTTTTGCAATGTGGTTTTAAAGCCGATGGTTTCAAGCGTAGATTGCAGCAACAGCGCAATCTCTTCTTCAAATGCAGCACCGGCTACATAACCGAGAGTCAACGGGATTTTTCCCTTGCCTGCATATTTCGATTGCTGGACATAAGACTTCGCTTTATCCATATCGAATACCGGGTATGACAATGTATCCAAATAGGCAGAAGCAAAGGCCGGCGGCAATGGCCCCGCCAATGGTTCACCTTCATAAATCACTTCATTGATGGTTGCGTAGTCCACTGCATAGGCGATTGCCTTGCGGATATTCACATCATCTGTCGGAGCGACCTTGTTATTAAGTTTGATATAGAAACCACTGGCTGTTTTCTGCTTGTCAATTTCATAGTTTTTCAACTTCGCCAGTGCGCTATAGGTTTCCTCCGCCTGGTACACACTGGTAAGGTGAATTTCTTCTTTGTTTGCGAGGGCTTTAACCGTTGCTTCATCATTGGTTACCAGTAACCTCACTTTATCTATGGGCCTGTCACCAAAGGTCCCGTGATAACCGGGGTAACGTTCCAGCATCATCCGGCTGCCGCGTTGCCAACTGATGACATTATATGGCCCGGCACCCAGCACATTTTCACCTATGTAATTCTCTGCCCACGGATCTTCCCCGCCCATCGCTTTCGCCTTGTCACTGTTGATGACAAACAGCAGTGGTGTGGTGGCAAGGAAAGCGGATGACGGTTTGGTCAGCCCTATCTGGACGGTGTTGGGGTCAATCGCCTTTAGGCGGCTTTGATCAATACTTTTTGAGAAGAACCCTGCCGGGCCTTCATTTAATGCCAGCAAACGCTGGACTGAATATACGACATCCTTGGCTTCAACCGGTGAGCCGTCCTGGAAAGTTGCCCCTTTTTTCAGGTGAAACGTATATGTTTTGCCATCATCGGATACATCCCAGCGCTGCGCCAGAAGGCCCGCAATATCGCCGGATGTGTTAACGGTTGTCAGGCCGTCATAAAGGTTAACGGCTGCCATATACTCGGTGTAATCCGTGATTTTGGCCGGGTCAATGGTACCGATTATCTGGACCATGCTGACCGTTATCTCTACGGGTTTGCTGTCTGCCAGTACAGAAGGGGCGGACAGCATGCCGGCAATCGCCAGCATCAACGCTGTTTTTTTCATAACCTCTCTCCTTTTATACCCAACTTTCACTTCCTGTTCAGTTCCTTGCCCATCAGGGCCCTACCCAATCTGGTCAATCAGCGGGCGGTATTCTATTTCCGGGTAACCAAATGCCGCTGGCCCCACCACTTCCAGGGCTCGCGGTGTACAAAGCAGTGGATGGCACGGGATACCAACGACAGCAACTTTTTGTCCGTAACGCAGGACATCGGTAGTAATGGCATGCCCGGTATCGATGTTGAGGACAACAATAAGATCTGGCACGCTGACGATGGTTTCGCCGTTCATCCGAAACACCAGGTTCTCGTTCTGGATATCAATTTGCGCATCTTCCCCCTGATATTCAGACAATCCCTGAAGCGACAACTGCCCCACGGTGAACCCAGACCGCATACGGCGCTCAAGGTCGACAATTTTGCCTTTGAACAGCATCACGCCATTTTCTGAATTCATGATCACGTCAATGGGATTACGCTTGGACTCGTTGGCGTCCATCACAGCCCTGCCAAGGCGCAGGGCCTGACTGACGGTACCCGGGACGGCAAACTGTTTTACAAAGGAGCCCTGCATAGGCGCTTCGGCCATTGCCGCACTGCCCCCCATTTCCACAACGGTCGTCCGCGCCAGCCGTTCCAGCCAGTACTCATCTTTCAGTTCCTGGAACACCACGTTATTGCCGTGGCAATCCGACATGGACGCAGGCATGCTGCAATGTCCATACATACTGAATGTGGTCATCTGCATTTCAGGGAACGCCCGCCCCATCCCGTCACCGTCAACAATGGGAATGTCGAGCTGGGCGGCCGCTGTCATTGGCTTGATGCCATTGGCTCCACCAATTTCCACGGAAATAATGGCATCGACTTTCCTGCCGACTTCCTTTTCAAGGATTTCCACTACACGCCTGAGTTCCTGCCCCTGGTTGATCTTTTCAACAGATACCGCAGGTGCCCCGATTTCCCCAATAGAGATGACCAGTGCGTCATCAGGTATTTCCTCCATCGGCATCAAGCGGATACGCCGACCCTGCCTGAGCTGCTCAAGCACTTCCAGTTTTCCGTAGTAAGGATTTCCGCCGCCTCCGGTACCCAGTATGGCAGCACCTATCTCAATGGCTTCGATATCTTGTACTGTCAGCTCTCTCATGATCCCACCTTTAAATCTCCGACCACTTTCAGACGCACCCTGGTTGCATTGCCGGGCAGGTACGCCAGCGGAACATCTTCCTTCTCCACAACCTCTATGGAATCCGGTACCGCACCGGCACTGACTGCCTTTTCAGTGGCTTCTTTCTCCGCCATCGAAAACGCCTGTTCCCGGCTGATTTCCGCCAGACTGTAGACACGGTCTACCTCGCCGCTAACCTGGGCAATAGCAGCCCCGACAGCATTGGCCACATGGAAATGTGGCGGCCGGATCACCTCAAGATCCCCCACTTCCGATTTCACCAACACACTTCCCCCACCTACGGCTAAAACCGGGATGGGTGCCTTGGAAAGCCGGTTGCTCTCCACTGCATCAAAAATAAGCTCATCAATTTGCCTGCTGCACTCTTCCAGCAGGGATTCCGGCAAATCGCTGACCGCACTCTGGTCCCCAAGCTCAAGCATGCCCATGGCGACAGCGATATCCGACGTTGTCAAAGTGCTTCCACCAAAAATTCGGGCATCCTGGCTGAGACGGTAACCGACACTGTCCGGCCCGACAGAAACCGTCCCGTTTTCCTGGTGTATCCGGGTTCCGCCCCCCAACCCGATACTCACCATATCCGGCATGCGAAAGTTGGTGCGAACCCCACAGATATCCACATGGGCATTGGCCTGACGGGGGAAACCGTTTTGCAAAAGGCCCACGTCACTGGTGGTGCCACCAACATCCACCACAATGGCATCTTTCATACCGGACAGAAATGCGGCACCCCGCATGGAATTGGTGGGCCCACTGGCAAATGTAAGGACAGGGAATTTCTTCACATAGGAGGCATTCATCAGGGTGCCGTCGTTCTGGGTGATATAAAACGGGCAGTAGACACCACATTCGTTGAGAGCGTTTTCAAAGGCAATCACCGTCACGTCGCTCAACTGCCGCAGGCTGGCATTGAGGATGGCAGCATTTTCCCTTTCCAGAAAACCGATTCGCCCCACATCCACTGAGCAGACAATATCGAATTCATCCCAGACTGAGCTCAGAATCTCTGCTGCCCTGCGCTCCATCTCATCATTGACCGGGCCGAAAACACAGTTTAGTACCACCGCTGTGATGCCTTTTTCCTTCAGCTCATTGGCAATATCTGTCAGTGCCGGTTCATCAAGGGCATTGATTTCCCGTCCATCGAAATTGAACCCGCCTTTAACTTCGTAATGGTGTTTGCCAATTGCTTTCACCAAACCCTCCGGCCACTGTGCCATCGGCGGAATCGCAGATGCCGAAGGCAGCGCCAGGCGGATAACCGCTGTCGGGGTAAGGCGTGTTTGCTCCACCACCGCGTTGGTAAAATGGGTGGTACCAATCATTACGGCGCTGAGTTGTTTCTTTTCGATGCTGCCAAGGGCTATTACCTGATTAAGTGCTTCTTTAACCCCGCTGGTCACATCTTTCGTAGTGTTTACCTTCACCGATGCCAACAACTCACGCCCCTGCATGATGACCGCATCCGTGTTGGTCCCGCCAACGTCGATCCCCACTCGTAAATCTAATGACATGAAAAACTCCCTTTAAGTCAGCCTCAAACTGGCCCGGCAACATTTAAGTCAACCGGTTTGCAGGCTTGTTCTTCTTCACTCAAAACCGGAATTGCCTGAATAAGGCGTCGGGTATACGGATGTTCCGGCAATGCGAACACGTCCACCGGTTTGCCTTCTTCCACTACCTCACCTTTCAGCATCACGGCAATCTGGGTACAGAAGTTGCGCATCAGGCTCAGGTCATGGGAAATAAAGATGTATGTGAGGCCAAGTTGCCCATGCAGACGCCTGAGCAACTCGATCACATTTTTCTGTACCGACACATCCAGCGCCGATGTGGGCTCATCCAGAACCAGGATTTTAGGGTTGGCAGCCAGTGCTCGCGCGATGGCGACCCGCTGTTTCTGCCCTCCGGAAAGGTTGCCCGGATAGAGCTCTGCATGGTTTTCAGTCAGTTCGACCATATTCAGCAGTTCAGACACCCGCTTATCCAGTGCCTCCCCTTTCAGCATGGCAATGAACTTCAACGGAACTTCAAGGATCTCCCTCACGCTCCTTTTCGGGTTCAGTGAACCGCCGGGATTCTGGTACACCATCTGGACAACGTGGGCTCCGTGCCGGGCCCGGTATTCATCAAAGCTTTCGTCGCCGAAAACCAGCTCTCCGGATGTCGCTGGCTCAAGGCCCAGCAGCATCCTGGCGACTGTCGTTTTACCTGATCCGGACTCACCGGCCAGTCCATAGATATCCCCTAGCCTCACATTAAAGGACACACCCTTGACTGCATGGTTAATACTTTTGGGCCGGCCAAACAGGCCCTTCTCTGTCACAAACTCCTTGTTGAGGTTTCGTACCGTCAACAGGGGCTGGCTGTCGGGCCGGGATTCTGTATGGACGTTGCTGCCATAAAGTGGCGGAATGGCAGAAAACAACCGCTTTGTGTACGGATGGCATGGGAAAGCGAACAATGCTTCGACCTGGCCATGCTCGACAATCCTTCCGTGTTGCATCACATAGACATAATCCGAGGCCTGCCTGACGACACCCAGGTTGTGGCTTATCAGAAGGAGGGCCAGGTGCTCCTGTTCAACCAGCGTGTTTATCAGCTTGATGATTTCTGCCTGGGTGGTGACATCCAGGGCGGTGCCCGGCTCGTCGGCAATAAGCAGCTTGGTGGGATGCAGCAAAGCCATGGCAATCAGGACACGCTGTCGCATCCCGCCTGACAGCTGAAAAGGGTAACTTCGGTAAACCCTTTCCACTTCTTCCAGCCTGACTTTTCTCAGTGCGTCATAAATGGCAAGTTTGCGCTCCGCTTTAGAGCGCCGGATACCCTCCCGCCTGTCCACATACCGAAGCACGTCATCAAGGTGGGTGCCAATCCGGAACACCGGGTTGAATGAAGACAGCGGATCCTGCTGGATCATCGACATTACCGTGCCTTTGAGCCCTTCCCTTTCTTCCCGGCCCATGGTGAAAACCGACCGGCCTTCCACCTCAATGTCCCCACCGTTAATCCTCGATGTGCGTTCGGGAAGGTTGCCGATAAGGGCCTTGCTGGTAATACTCTTACCGGAGCCGGTCTCCCCAACCAATGCCACCCTCTGGCCGGGCCTGACACTCAGCGATACTTTGTGAAGCACCTGTTTTGTCACGCCGTATTGTTCGAAACTGATGCTCAGATCCCGGATATCCACCAAACGATTATGTTCCATGGCTATACCTCCACATCCAGCATGTCGCGAAGGCCATCACCCAACAGGTTGAACCCGAAAATGGCATACAGCACAGCGGCTCCCGGAATCAGTGCTTCCCACCAGTATTCAGGCAGGTATTCAGCGCCGGAAGCCACCATGGTGCCAAGATCCGGTGTGGGCGGCTGTACTCCCAGCCCAAGGAAACTGAGCGTCGCCCCAAACAGGATGACGAATCCCGCATCGAGCGTCGATTTCACTGTTATCGCCCCCATGCAGTTCGGCAACAGTTCTTTGGACAGGATATGAAAGTGGCTCGCACCGGCCATTTTGGCGGCTTCAATGAAATCTTCGGTCATCAGGCTTTTTGCCAGCCGGTAAACCAGACGGCAGTGCCAGTTCCACCAGAGGAAGGATATGGCAATCATGGCGTTGGTGAGGTTTGGTTCCAGCACTGCGGTTATTGCCAGTGCAAGCGCCAGTGGCGGTACTGCCAACAACATGTCGTTCAGGCGCATGATAGTGAATTCAACCCATCCTCCCGCATAGGCGGCCAGTAACCCCAGGGTGACACCAATTGGAATGGCGATGCCAAGTACCCCAAAAACCAGTTTGAGACTGACCTGGTAACCGAAAATCACCCTGGTAAAAATATCCCGGCCGACGTTATCGGTGCCAAACCAGTACTCGGATGACGGTGGCAGGTGGCGAGCCCGGAAATTCACATAGCTGCCAATCTGGTCTGCGTAAGGGGAAACCCAGGGAGCCAGGAGAGCAGAGAAAATCACGCTCAATACAATCAGGGCGCCAATAACCGCTGTCGGGTTCGAGGAGAATCGCTGCCAGTATTTCTGGAATGCCGACACCCTGTGGCTGTATTCATTGACTGATACTTCTTCCACACCGTTTGGCAGGCTTGTGAGGGAGGCTGGCTTTTGGTTCATATCAGCGGGCTCCTTTCAAGCGAAGTCTCGGATCAACAATAGAGACAAGAATGTCGATAATCAGGTTGGCAATAATGAAGATAACGCCAGACACCAACACCACCCCCATTACCGCGTTGTAGTCGTTGTGCAGGATGGTTCTTACGCCATAGCTGGCTATCCCCGGCCAGGCAAATACCATCTCAACAACAAAGGCATTCCCAATTAGGGACGCAAATTCCAGCCCGAGTATGGTCAGGGGTGCAGACGCACTTAACCGCCACAGGTATTTAAAAATAATCAGGGGTTTGGGAACGCCCGCCGCTCTCAGGGTGTCAACATGATCCCGGTTTGCATATTCAATAACACTGGAACGGGTAATCCGCATGACCTGGGCAATCCCGGCAGCAGACAGGGCCAGGCTTGGCAACAACAAGTGTGTTAACCCGTCTACAAAAGCATCCCCGCGTCCAGCCAACAAACTGTCTACCAGGACAAGTCCGGTTACCGAGGGCTCAAAACCCAAATCGGCATCCATGCGCTCCATAACCGGCAAGTCGAAGGTACCTACACTCGCAACCAACTGGAAAAGAATGGCAAGTAAAAAAGCGGGGGTGACAACCCCCATCAGAGACAATAACCGAGAACACTGATCTACCCAGGAGTTCTGCCGGTATGCAGCCAAAACCCCCAGAGGGATAGCAATGACGGTCATCAGGAAGACGGTACAGAGAACCAACTCCAGTGTGGCTGGTAATGCCGCGGCAATATCAGAGACGACAGGTTGCCCGGTCAGAAGTGACTCGCCCATATCTCCCTGTAAAACACCGGAGATATAGTTGAGATACTGGACGGCAGCAGGTTCATCCAGGCCCATTTCATGGCGTAACGACTGAACCTGCTCTTCTGTGGCAAGTGGTCCCAAGGCTATCCGGGCAGGATCACCCGGTATCAGGCGGGCGATGGTAAATATGATGACTGACAGCCCAAACAGGACAAGTGCAAATCCTGAAATACGCCGGGCCAGTAGCCTGAGCACTTCCATGTTGTCTTCTCCGAAAGCAGTATCCTACTGCTGGCACCACATATTTAATTAACAAATTAGAAACATACACAGACCCAAACAAGGGGGTTAAAGAGTAGTTTTATTGATATTTAAGGTAGGTTTTGGAAGAGGAACACGGTGGAAAATGCAGACTTTTTCACCGGCAAGACAGTCATATTCCGTTTTACGTTAAATTGGGCACAAGAAATTTAAACGACTGGGTAGTTTTTAATGAATTCCGGGTAGGTCAATTCATATCCAGCGGTGTTCACGGGCAACCTCAAGCAGTTGCTTGCGGCTATTGCACCCCACCCTTAAAAACATCTGTTTTAAGTGGTACTTCACTGTGTTCTCACTGACCCCCTGCAAACGGGCAATTTCCTTATTTGTCATGCCTTCATTTAACCGGGCCAAAATAAGGGTTTCTTTTCCAGTGAGCGGCCCCTGAGATTTTGTGTTGTTTTCAGTCTCATAAACGGCTGAGATCATGGGTAACAACAATTGAACCTGAACCGACACCTCAGACCCAGCCATCCGGGCCGACTGCAACTCCTGCAGAGGAGGTACAATCCATTCAAATTCCAGTAAAAATGGAAGCCGGATTCCTGTCTTGCCAGACAGCAGCAGTGCATCTTTCAGCGTATTACGGGACAGTATTTCATTTCCTACAACCCGGTATAGATGGCTTTTATGAACCAGGGAATAAATCCGGGACACAATATCACTCTCTGGCGGCGGATCCTTCTCAATCGATGAGATTAACTTTCCGGCTTTTCTACCATCCGGTTTATTCTGACGGGTAATCGCGGCAATTCGCCCTCTCAACGTTACAAGTTTCGCAAGCTTGTCCCGCCGGTTTGTACTTAGCCTTTTGCCAAGGATCGCTTCAGAATGGTGCCATTGACCTTTTTGTTGCATCAGGTAAGCAGTGACCAGGGAAAACTCTGCCTCGTAGGAAACACCCATCACTTGCCAGTAATCCGCTTTGAGGCGTTCAAACATCTCAATGGCCTTCCGCGTCCCTTCTGCCAGGCTGGTAACCAGAATGCCGCACCAGCAATAATCCCGCATCATGCTGACCCAAAGCTCCCTTCCCCCTTCATCAAACCGAATACACCGCCACAAATCCCGGGCTTGGTTGAGGTTTCCCCGCAACAGGGCAATCCGGGCTTCATCAAGGTAGATCATGTCCTGTTCGTTATAGAGCTCATCTGCAAAACTGACCTGTTTCAGGCAATGCCTGGCTTTTTCAAGCTCTCCTTCTGCCTCGTCCAATTTTCCCTGTTCGATATAGATATTGGACATATGCAGGCAGATAAAAAACGCCAGGTATGGCGTGCCCGATTCCCGGTATGAGCGGCTGGCGACGGCACCACAAACCGCAGCTTTATCAAATAACCCAAGCTCTATGTAATTCACACAGATTTCATTGTGCAGCAGTCCAAGGTATAGCGGGTTGTGCCGGAATGCCGTATGCAACTGCTCAAGTGACTGGCAGTAGGACTCAGTGGGTTCACTGTTTTCATAGGGAACCAGCGTTGCGTTTATCAGTTTTATCAGGTCGGTCTGGTCTGCATACCTGCGTTTTATCCAGTCCCGCTGTCTGGCAGCGCCACTGATATCACCTGATTTCAGCATGGAAATCAGCTTTGCCCAGCAGATATAGAGATTACCGTCAGCCACACTCGCCGGAACCGCCGCCAGTATTTCATTCACTGCACGGAAACCATGCACAAAGCCGTACATGGCATTTCCGTTTTCTTCAAACCAGTTGATGGCTAAATCATGGTTCCCTGAATTTGCAGCAATGACAATCGCCTGCGTCGTTTTACCGGATGCATACAGGCTTTTGGCTACCGTTCGCATGGCCTGCTGCCGGTAGCGGCTGTTTTTGTTGGCAAACTTTCGCAACGGTTCCCGAAGCTTCGGGATACCCAGGTACAGGGTTCCACCCAGCCCCATTTGTACAATGGGTGCCAGGAACTCAACGTCTGTCACGGTGAGGCCGGAGTGCTCCAGAGGAAGGGTGTCGAGGTAAGAAAGGGCAATCAGGGTTTTAACGACGCCAAATGAAAATGCCGGCAGCAGTGTACCCGAGACAAATTCCTGCCATTGGCCGATGAAAAGTGGATCTTCAAACCTCGCAACATTGTCCACCAGAATCGGCCAGCCAGCTGTCTCTGCGTAGAGGGTTTCGGCGTCCTGTAAACTGCCCGCTTTTAGTTCTGCGATTGAGAAAAACAGGTCCCGGCTGTGAAAAATAACAAGGTTTTTGTAAAGAACGTGCGGGTTCAACAAAGAACGGTTTATTGCAGAACTGCCACTCAGATAGATGTGCGCATTTTTACGCTGGATAGCTGGCAGTTGCCTGAGGATCATCTCAAGTTGTATCCCCTCCTCTGCATCGTTGACATCAATGATAACCCTCTCACCGGCTCGTAATTGATCAGCACCCTGGAACCTGTCCTGTAATTCGACATCAAGGAACTCTGCTAACATCGACAGCGTGCGGGTTTTCCCGCTGCCTGGGTAGCCACTGATTAATACTACCGGTTGCTCAACGTCCCTGAGCCTGTACAGCAACGACTTCCTTTCGTACATCTCTGCCCGTTATTGAGTGACTGATTAACAATCAAACTAAAGCAGTCAGGGGAAGATTTCCAGCCACGCAAACAACAAAGGCACCTTGCAGGGTGCCTTTTAGATTCAAATACAGGATGTTACGGAATTTCTGTCCGCACAGTATGTTTAGGCAGCCCTAAAGAGAGTACCGCAGCCATAGCGATAAAGGCGGTAGAAATCCAAAGGCAGGCTTCCAGACCCGCTTCCTGGTATACCCAGCCGGACAACACTGTGCCTAGCAGGCGTCCCATCGCGTTGGCCATGTAGTAGAAACCGACATCCAGTGATACCCCATCTTCATTGGCATAACTGACAATCAGGTAACTGTGGAGCGAAGAGTTAACGGCAAACAAGCCACCAAACAGCATCAGCCCCCCGATAACAACCATGTGCGGTTCTATCCCGTATGACAGTGCCAAAGCGATCAACGCGGGCAATGCTGCCAGGGAAACAGCCCACAGGAACGCGGTATTGCCATCCGGCACTTTTCCAGCCTTTTTGCCGGTAAAGTGAGGGGCCACAGACTGGACTACTCCGTAACCGATCACCCAAAGCGCCATGAAGCCTCCCACAGACCAGTGGTTCCAGCCAAACTGGCTTGCCATAAATACCGGCAGCGCAACCACAAACCAGACATCCCTTGCCCCAAACAGGAACAACCGTGCCGCGGAAAGAAAGTTGATAGCCCGGCTTTTTGAAAGCATTTCACTGAACTTCGGCTTGTTCTTGGCCTTTCCCATCTCCTGGTTCAGGGTAAACATGCTGAACAGCCATACCACAGCCAGTACCGCAGCCATTGCGCCTACCGCCCCTGAGAACCCTACCGTGGCCAGAAGCGCACCACCAAGGAAAAAGCCTGCCCCTTTCAGGGCGTTCTTTGAACCGGTCAGAATAGCCACCCACTTATAGAGCGTGCCTTCTGCATTGGCTGGAACCAGTGTTTTTATGGCACTTTTGGCACTCATCTTGTTCAGGTCTTTGGCAATACCAGACAACGCCTGGGCCGCCATCACCCACGGAACCGTCAGCATTGAACCGGGTACCAGCAACATACAGAGCGCGATAACCTGCATGGCAAGCCCGATATTCATGGTGCGGTTCAGCCCCAGCCTCGCACCCAGCCAGCCCCCAACCAGATTGGTCACCACGCCAAAAATTTCGTAGAACAGAAACAGCATGGCAATCTGGAGCGGCGAATAGCCGAGGTCATGGAAGTGGAGCACCACCAGCATGCGCAGTGCTCCGTCTGTCAGGGTAAATGCCCAGTAATTACCGGTCACCAACAGGTATTGCCGGATAGAAGGCGAAAGCCCGGCAAGCAAAGACATTGTTATTCCTTATCCATCCGGCCGACCATCCGCATCAATTCGGCGGTGCGGTTTGCGTAGCCCCATTCGTTGTCATACCAGACATACAGCTTCACCTGGGTGCCGTTTACCACCATGGTAGAAAGCGCATCAATGGTACTTGAGCGGGGATCTGTCTTGTAATCAACGGAAACCAGCGGACGTTCTTCGTAACCAAGAATACCAGCCAGTTCATTTTCAGCCGCAGCCTTCAGGAAGCTGTTCACTTCTTCTGGCGAAGTCTCACGCTCAACCTCAAACACACAGTCTGTCAGGGAAGCATTGGCCAATGGAACCCGGACAGCGTGCCCGTTCAGGCGCCCTTTCAACTCTGGGAAAATGTGGGTAATGGCAGTGGCTGAGCCGGTCGTTGTCGGGATCAGGCTGGTACCACATGCCCTTGCCCGGCGGAGATCTTTGTGTGGGGCGTCCAGAATGGTCTGGGTGTTGGTCAGGTCATGGATGGTAGTCATCGAGCCGTGTTTGATACCCAGCTTTTCATGAATCACTTTCACCACGGGTGCCAGGCAATTAGTGGTGCAGGAAGCCGCTGTCACAATACGGTGTGTGTCCTTGTTATATTCATGGTGGTTAACCCCCATGACCACATTCAGGATACCATCCTCTTTTACCGGCGCGGTAACAACAACCCGCTTCACACCCTGAACCAGGTATGCTTCCAGCAGGCTCTTTTGGCGTTTTACACCCGATGCTTCAATCACCACATCACAGCCTGTCCAGTCAGCATCACCGATCTCGGATTTTTGGCTGCAGACAATTTTTTGGTCACCAACCCGGATAACATCACCTTCTGCCACAGCTTCATGTTGCCAGCGGCCGTGGATTGAATCGAAGTTCATCAGGTGTGCCAGCGTTTCTGCATCCCCGGCAGGATCATTGATACGGACAAACTCAACGTCTTCCCACTCCCAGGCTGCACGCATTGCCAGCCGGCCCATACGGCCAAATCCATTTATCCCAACCTTGATAGTCATCCTTTATCCCTCAATATGAAGTGAATACTGTGATTTCAGAAACGCCCTGTGCGGAGCCAGCGTCAGTGCTTTTGGCCGGATAGACTGAACCCTTTCTTCCACAGTATGCCAATCCATGCCAAGTTCCAGCATCAGCACTGCTGCCATCAGCCCAGTGCGGCCTGAGCCACCTTTGCAATGGATGGCAACGGTGGCGTTTTCGTTCAGAAGCATAAGAATGTCATCTTTCTGCTCTGCCCAACCCCGGTGGAAAGCTGCCTCCGGCGCTTCGTCATCCTCCACCGGCAGGTGGAACCAACTCAGCCCTTTCTCTTCGGTTACCGACGGAATATTTTCCACTTCCAACTTCGCCATTTCGCGGCCGGGCATCATCGTTACAACCGCTTTTGCCCCGGCCTTTTTCAGTGTGGCAACAGACTCCATCACATCGGACCCTTTGGTACCGGGACAAGGCGTAAAAATCAACTTGCTGCCATTATCCAGCGTCAACACATCGTACGGATGCATTTTGTCTCCTTAACTGCATTTTCTTTTATCCAGACGGCTTCGCTCAGCATAATCGCTGATTACACAAACCAGTGACGCGTGCGGTTGGCAAATGCGACCAGTGACAACATCACTGGCACTTCCACCAGTACCCCCACAACGGTTGCCAGTGCAGCACCGGAGTGGAGCCCAAACAGCGATATCGCCACCGCAACAGCCAATTCAAAGAAGTTAGACGTACCAATCATACAGGCCGGTGCTGCCACGTTATGCGGCAACTTCAGCCACCGCGCGCCCGCATAGGAAAGCGCAAAAATCCCGTAGGTCTGGATCAGCAGCGGTATGGCAATCAGTACGATGGCCTGGGGCTTTCCAATGATGGTTTCAGCCTGGAAGCCAAACAGCAATACAACGGTTCCCAGCAGGCCGATTATCGACCAGGGCTTCACCTTTGCCAGAAACGCCGCCATTGCCTCAGGATCTTTTCCTCTGGTCAGTTTTCTCCGGGTTAAGATCCCCGCAGCCAAAGGCAGCACAACGTAAAGTACGACGGAAGTCAGCAGGGTTTCCCAAGGCACGGTAATGTCCGAGACACCCAGCAGGAATGCAGTAATAGGGGCAAAGGCGAACACCATAATGAGGTCATTTACCGATACCTGCACCAGCGTGTAGTTCGCATCCCCTTTTGTAAGCTGGCTCCAGACAAATACCATCGCCGTACAGGGGGCGACACCCAGCAGGATCATCCCCGCGATGTATTCACCGGCAGTCTGCGGATCTACCCAATCTGCGAAAATACCGCGGAAAAACAACCAACCCAGTGCCGCCATAGTGAAAGGTTTAACAAGCCAGTTGACCACCAACGTCAGCACCAGCCCTTTAGGTTTCTTGCCGACATCTTTCACGGCAGCAAAGTCCACCTGCACCATCATCGGGTAAATCATTACCCAGATAAGCACTGCGATCACCAGGTTCACATGCGCCCATTCCATGGCAGCAACTGCCGAAAATATTCCGGGGAATAGGATACCTGCCACGACTCCGGCAACAATCGCCAGGCCAATCCACAAGGACAGCCAGCGCTCAAATACGCCCATTTCAAATCTCTCTTGTTATTGCATATATGGAAAAACGCATATATGCAGCCAAATTTTTTTAACAGCACGCCGCTGCACGGGCAGGCCTGTCACCCATCGCACAGAGTTTGCCAACACTGGTTTTCAAAAACTCCCGGTTGGCTACGACGACATCCTGCAATACCTGCTTGCACCAGGCAGGGAGTATCGGGTTAATGTGATAAAACACCCATTGCCCCTGGCGTCGGTCTACAAGCAAGCCACACTTGCGTAATTGGGCCAGGTGACGGGAAACCTTGGGCTGGCTTTCATCAAGGGCAGCCATCAGTTCACACACACAAAGCTCCTGCTCTCGGGTAATCAGCATCAAACAGCGGAGCCGGGTTTCGTCAGACAGGCACTTAAAAAATAGAACCGGATCCATGAGTTACTCTCAAGTCAAAACATACGGAAATTAATATATGCGCTTTTCCATATATGTAAAGTGAAAATTCGGTGAATATGGAAATATCCCAGGAACAGGATCAGATATCCGGACAGGAATCCTTAATCCAACCAAGGTATGCCTCTGAACCACCGGTTACTGGCAACTTGATGATTTCCGGCACATCGTAGTCATGAAGCAAGCGGATGATTTTTTCCACCTGCGGATAGAGTGCTTCGCGGGTTTTTATCAGCACCTGTTTTTCTGCATCGCAATTCACTGCACCTTCCCAGTGGTAGAAGCTGTCTATTGACTGCACCTGGATACAGGCTGCCAGGTGTTTTTCCAGCAGGGTATCAATAATTTTCTTCCCCACGGCGTCATCCGCAAAGGTCGTCAGAACCACACAGTATTCCGAGGCTGTATTCATGCTCATTCTCTGTATTAGGGCTTTCTGTCATTTTACGGTTATCGCTGCCCGGTATATACCCAAATTCAGCATATGAAAGCTTCCTGCGCTAATCCCGGTCTTTTCAGATACCCAAACATTAGGCGCTTATTATGAAACCCCTTATCCCAATTGCGTTGATTACCTTGTGTTTTCCTTTTTTCACCGCTGCAGAACAAACATGGAGCAACAATGGCGATCCGGCGACGGTTATTGAATTATTTACCTCTGAGGGGTGCAGCAGCTGCCCTCCCGCTGACCGGGTGTTAGGCAACCTGAAAACAGAGCCCGGTCTTTGGAATGAACTTATCCCGCTGGCGTTTCACGTTGATTACTGGGACTACTTAGGGTGGAAAGACCGCTTTGCCCGTACCGAATTCTCCGTGCGCCAGCGAAACAAAGTGCATGCGGGGAAAGCAAGGGGAACCTATACCCCGGGCTGGTTTATTAATGGAAATGAATGGACAGGCTTTTTCTCGGGCAAGCCGGTTCCGTTGGAAGCAGGTAAACCTGCCGGAAAACTTGAAGCCACCCTGAATGCCTCTACCGTTTCGGTCATTTACACACCAGATGAGCAAACCGGGCGACAAAAACTGACCGCCAATATCGCATTGCTGGCGATGGGACAGGTTACTGCAATAAAGCGAGGCGAAAACCGGGGCAAGTCTCTGGAACACGATTTCGTTGTCATCGATTTTGCTCGCCTCCCTCCTTCCAGGAAAGGATGGACCCACCACATATCCCCTGATATTGCGCCTGATGCCATTGCCGTTTGGCTTACCGACGGTGAAACCGGAACACCCGTACAAACCGTAGCCGGGTGGGTAAACACCAAGTAACCTCCTGGGGCTACATTATATCGATGTAACCAATTATGGTTACTTCGCTTGATGTAACCATAAAGAGTTACCTATACTGGTAACACCTGTGGTCGGTAAAGAATGGAATATGGCAATAAAAGCGGTTTTAACAGGCGATATCGTTCGGTCACGTACGCTGACACCCGATGACTTTACGCAAGTCCTCTCGACCCTTGATTCTGCATGTAAGGTTATCCAGAAGCAGAGTGACGCGACTTATGAAATTTTCCGTGGCGATGCCTTCCAGATCCTGTTTCCCAACCCGGAAGACAGCATCAGTGCAGCGATTACCATAAGGCTTGCCCTGCGAGCCAGCCTGACTTCTACGCCCGATGCAAGAATCAGCATTGGACTGGGGGAAATTGACCCTCCGGCAGCGACGCTCGGCCGTTCCAGCGGTGAAGCCTTTATTCTTTCAGGGCACCACCTTGATACAATGGCTGCAGAAACCCTTGTGGTAAGCAGCCCAAGCCCAGCATTTCAGCGCGACACGTCACTGCTGACCCGGTTTGCCGATCGCCTGCTCAGCCAGACCACCAACCGGCAGGCCAATGCACTTTATCACTACCTGACAGATGAAGATAACAGCCACCAGGCGATCGCCTCTTTGCTCCGAACTTCCCGTGTCAACGTGACAAAATTGCTCAATCAGGCAGAATACCAGTTAATTTCAGACTATCTGGATGACATCCGGCAAAGAATCAGGGAAGGATTTTCATGACAGAAGCCCAGACACTGGCTGCACTGTTCGTCACCATTCAGCTTATATGCTCTTTCTACCTGCCGGCATCATCCCGTAAATCCCGCACCAGGGTGATATATGGCACTCTTATCCGGGCAGGGATACTCGGGACAGGCCTGCTGGCCCTTAAGCTTGTATCCTGGCAAACTGGTACAGTAATGGCAGCCTGGCTTTGCCTTCAGGCAGTATGCGACTGGCGGTTGACCGTCTCGCGTCATGAAAGCCGGATAGTTTTCATTCAGGTTGTTCTTCACCTGATAGCCCTGGCATTGCTCTTGCCGAATTTATCAGGCTTACTTTCCAGTCTTTCTGGCCTGCCGTTAAAAAATATTACCGTAGTTATTTCAGCCTACCTGCTTGTTATCACACCGGCATCCGTCATTATTGCCTCGCTATTGAAGCGATGGGGATTTGGTCTTGTCAATGAAACCTCCGGCTTACAGGCCGCAGGAAAAACCATTGGCTACACCGAACGCATCCTGACACTCACTTTCATTCTGCTTGGTGAATACGGTGCAATTGGCTTTCTGTTGGCAGCCAAATCCATATTCCGCTTCGGTGACCTGCGGGAAAACCATGACCACAAGCGCACGGAATATGTAATGATCGGGTCATTGCTGAGCATGACATTCACCCTGCTGGTGGGGGTAACAGCCCAGTTTTTACTCGGCAATATCAATCAGATCTAAAAACCTTCCCCTTTATAAGAAATCGATTTCTTATAATGTTTCTCAGTTCTGGTAATTGGTTAAATTTTGAACCACAATTCATCAATTAGCCGGATTGAATGCGCTTGTTTTACTTATAAAACCAATAATAAATGCTTTTGTCAGTTGTGTTTCATCCAACTATTCGACGCACTATCCGGGAACAGTCCGAATACAGTTGTATCCCTTTAGCGATGTAGTAGAAGTAAGGATTGCACAATGGAAATTAAGCTCAAAAATGATCTTTCCCACCATGGTAAACAGGACGAACACCGTAAAGCCACGGCACCACCGGCTGACTGCGCCCGGCAGGAGGATTCCCCTACGGGCAGGGCATACCTGAAGCCTGACAATAAACGGCGTTGAATCCCCGAATAGCAGAACCCGTACAAGCAGTTTGTGCGGGTTTATTTTTTGCAATTTATTTACCGGCACACTGTGAAAAACAGTGATAACTCCTTATGATCCAATCAAAAGGAGGGCAGACTATGCCAGAACTCAAATCTTCACCTACCCTTTCTGACTTCCAAAAGTACGTTAATGATCTTGAACATGAACGGGGCTTTATCGACCAGACCCCCAAAGAGAAATGCCTGTTGCTGGGAGAAGAAGTCGGAGAACTGTTTAAAGCGGTGAGGAAAGCCGAGGGTATCAAAATCGATCCTGCCTCCAGGGTTGGTGAATTGGGCGCAGAGCTGGCCGATATATTTATCTACCTATGCGCTATCGCAAACCGCTATGACATAGAGCTGGAAGCCGCATTCAGGGCTAAAGAAGAAACCAACAAAAAACGTAACTGGGTTTAATTAATAACAATGTCAGAAGTTCTTTCTACCGCCATCCATTGGCTGGCTAAAGCCGGTCATTTCCTGTTCCAATGGAATTCAAATATCGCAATAGCCATGGTTGCCTGCCTGTTAGTAGTACTAGGCAGCGATATCAACCGGGTGCTGCGCCGTAACCTGTCCGGCCAACATTTTATTGTGCGCACACTGGCATTTATTGCAGTAAACGCATTCGGCTTTGGCGCCTTTATTGTCTGGGCTTCACCTTTCCTCGCCAGGCAATTAAGAGCCCTCCCCGCGGAATGGTATTTCACAGTTGTGGTCACTGTATTTATATTTGTAGGTATCTGGGCACAACGTAACCGGCAAATCTAGATATACCCATATAGGGGTTAACACAAAGGAGAGCGCGGCTCTCCTTTGTTGCCTTCTCAATATCACTGATTCAACAAAATTCCCTTTCCAGTGCCAAAAGTGCCTTTTTGGCATCTAGCCCACCGGCGTAACCGGTAAGTGAGCCATCAGCGCCAATAACACGGTGACAAGGGACAATGATGGCTACCGGGTTCTGTCCATTTGCCGCGCCCACTGCCCGGGATCCGGTAGGCTTACCAATCATCGTTGCCAGCTCACCATAGGTTCTTGTGTTCCCGTAAGGGATATCACAAAGCGCATCCCAAACCCGGCGCTGAAATGGCGTACCTTTCACATCCAGCCTGACATTGAATGAATCGCGTTTGCCCGCAAAGTACTCGTCCAATTGGCTTACAATAAGAGTGAATGGCTCGTCGATATCAATCGCTTCTTCACACAGTGGTACAACTTTTTGCTGTACCGGTAACATCAGCGAAGTGATACCGTTATCCGATGCTGTGATTCGTATTTTTCCCAGCGGAGAGTGATAAAAATGATAGTACATGGCCTTCTCTCCAAAACATTATTTCAGATTCCAAAGCTGGAATGTTAAATAGCTTCGCCATGGAGCACCCTCATCAGGGTCCAAATTAATCCCCATGGCTTCTAATTTGCGCACAACCCCCAGATCACCCGCAAGAAATATATCAGGCTCCCCACTGCCACGCATACGTGCATAATCAACCGTCCAGCGTCCTATTCCCTTGATGGAAAGCCAGTTTTCCGGTTCACTTCCTTCTTGGGTGGAACAAAGCCTGGCCAGATCGCGTAGTGCCTGCTTTCTGCCGCCGGGCATTTTAAGGCAATGGATATCCGATGCAGCAAGAGCGGATGGAGCCGGGAACCATAAACGTTCCGCCTCCGATTCGCCGTATTCAGATACCAGTTTCCTTACCATGTTGGTAGCAGCAGTCACAGTAACCTGTTGACCCAACACCGCCCTTATACCAGCTTCATACGTGCTCCAGGCCCCGGGAATCCGAAGTCCGGGTATTAAACGCTCACCCAACTGTTGTATCAATGAAAGATGGCTATGGATAGATTGCGGATCGGCATCCAGATCTAGGATACGACGTATTCTTTTCACTACCCTAAACAACGCAGCCGGTTGATTGAGGTGAATCTCAACATCAAAGCAGTTTTCGCTGTTCTGGTGCCTGGCAATAAACCAGCCTTTAGCCCCCTCGACAGCAAACGTCCGGCCATAAGTGTGTTCATCCAGCCACTCCATTCCGTGGATCAACCGGGCTGAAACAAATACCCGCCACCGATCCCAGTCGTAAGGAGGCCGGTATGCCAGCCGGATGGAAACCGGGCCTGCAGTCACTTCTGTCTTACCCCGCACTTGGGATGGTGTCAGTTTCAGCGCAGAGGAAAAGCTGTCATTAAACCGGCGTACACTGTTGAAACCCGCAGCGAAGGCAATTTCTGATACCGGGAGACGGGTTTCATGCAGCAGTTTTTTCGCAAACAGTACCTGTTGGTATAGGGAATACTGTTTTGGTGAAAGGCCCAGCCGGTTGTGAAAGAGTTTTCTCAGGTACCGGTCAGAGACGCCAAGCCTGTGACAAAGATCAGTGACAGATTGTTGATGAAGGTATCCGCTGTCGATCAGGGAAACGGCCCGCTCCAGCGTGGTATCTACCCCTTTCCAAGGGTTGGAACCTGGCGCACTGTCCGGTCGGCAGCGCAAACAGGGTCTGAACCCCTGCCCCGCAGCTTCAACAGCAGAGTGAAAATACCGCACATTTTCTTCACTGGCGGTCTTCGCCGGGCAAATTGGCCGGCAGTAGATACCGGTTGTCACCACACCAACAAAGAACTTACCGTCAAATCGGTGATCACGGGATTCCCGGGCCCGTCGCCAGCTTTCCGTCATATCCAGCATTGTCTGTACTCTTTATCCGATCCGTAAGGACACAGTACCACACCGGATTAACCAAACTGGCCGGAAACGGAACTGGATCTGTATCCAGTTCCAAACTGTTTACTCGTAAAGCTCACGAATAGCAGCATTTGCCGCATCTTTATCAAAATATGCTGGATCGTAACCATCATGCCAGCCAGCCCAGTCAAGCTCTTCGGCATCCTCATCACTGCGCCGTCGATGGGCTTTCAGCAACATTTGGTAACCGGGTACTCCCCCACAGTCTTCCGGTGGTCCGGCACGCTTCCCGGTAGTGACCCTTGGCATGACACAGACTTTATCACGAACTTTTTCCAGCGATATTTTATGCTGCCAGTCATCGCCAAAGTCGTAACAGTAGACCATTTCATCCCCTGGGTTTTTCAGCAACATATCCAGGGTAACGAGTGCCAATTCTGTATTCGGATCGGCATTCTCGTCGTCCAGGGGTGGAAACACTTCGTTATTCGCCCTGAATTCAAATGAGTGGTAACCCTCCCATCCCATCGCACACTGCAGTACGGAACTGAATTCCAGCAGCGAGGCCTTGCTGCTTATTTCAAGACGCCGCCAGATAGCCGGTTTGCAATCCTTGAGCTCAACCTTCAACACAAAGGTGCCACCGGGATCATTGTTGGTTTCCAGAATCTTCTCCCTGAACTGTTCGTACTGGGCATCCTGGATAGCAATGTCCGCCAGGCGGTTTAACAGCGGATACCGCCGGTTGGGGTTAATGGCATTGTGGAGGATGTTATGGGCATTAAGCAGGAAAATATGGGCGTCCTGGGCAATTTCTTTACTGTCCCCGACCGCATAGCTGCATACCAGGCCACAGAGCATGAATCGTTCTGCCAGCCGCTCTCTGTTGGAGTCGAACACCGCCATCATCACATCTTCACTGGACAGGCATCCATCCGGAACCAGAAAATCTGCCCAGCTTTCGACCATCGGGTAATGGAGCAAAAATTCGCTGCGCAGGCGTGCTTCCTGTATAGCATCTTTTGATGGGGTGCCGTCCAAAAGCAGCATCAGCATTTCACTGGCATTCAGTTGTTGCGGCTGGCTCAGGCTGTCTTCCAGCATGCCCAGCAGCATCAGGGAATCGGTATCGACTGGTGTGCCGACTGACTGGTTCCGTTCCAACATCCACGGCAATACACTGGCTGTCAGCGCAGGAGAGACCATATAGGTGAAGGCATTTTCGCGGGACTTTTCGCACACATCCTGCCAGTCTTCAATGGTAATGCCCGACTGGCAGTAACCCTCTGTCAGCCCGGAATCCAGCTTGAACAGCCCAGTCCACAGAATTAGCTTATCGTCCTTATGGACAAGCAGTGAGAGTGTCATCGAATCGGAACCGTCTACCAATGATGCGATGGCTTCTTTCACTATACCGAGGTTTGGAGCAGCCGGTTCGTTACCCAGCGTCAGGCTTAACCACCGGTCGATGTCAGCGCGCAAGCTTTTATTTGCAAAGTGGCGAAGTATGACCAGGTGGCGGCGGTAATTTAGCCCACGCCACTGGGTTTTAGTCAAAGATGACAGGAAACTGCGGACTTCTCCCTGTACCACATCGTCATAGTGGCTGAGAAGCAAGACAGCCGCATCAATGGCCCAAGGCTTGGCCATAAGTGCGTTAAACAGGGGATAGCATGCCCCTTCCGGAAGCATGGCCAGTTGGTCAATAAAGAACTGGGCAAAACTCTCCGCTGAATCGATACCGAATTCTTCCATTTCTGTCACCAGATCATCAGGCGACATTTCCATGGAACCAAATTCATTGTCTTCCTCAAACCCCTGGGTAACGTCGTGCATCACCTCTTCACTGAGAGGGATCCGGTTACGGCGAAGCAGGTTGGCAATGTAGAAGATAACCTGACTGCCGACACCATTTTGTGCAGCCTGGTGAAGTACTCGGGAGGTCGTAGAAATGACATCCTCTGCCATCTCCGGTTCGTGTTTTGCAGTAATCGCAAACTGGAGCGATGCCAGATCCAGCCAGCAAAGCAACCGGTTAAACTCTTCCTGCTCGGGACTATAAGGACTCGAGGCACAGACAATAGTCATGCATACCAGCGCAAACGGGGCATCCAGCAGCTCCACGACATCATCTGGCAACTGATCAACAGGAAGGTGACCATGCTGTTCGAAGTTTTCCTCAAAGAGTGCAACAAGCACAGATAAATCCATATACAACTTTCCCTGAATCGTGATGGAAATACTTTACCACCCTACTTTGCGGCTCCCAATGCTGTAGCGTCTCAACTGTCGGTAACAAGGTTAAAAATGCTTATCCTCTCTCATTGTTGGGGCAAAAAACCTATGCTGCTTCAATACACCTGACCCTGAACGTTGCCAAACAAGCCAGAGCGCACAGAACACTTCCCCTATTATTGAGATTAGTCTCAACCACGCGGAAAATGTGAACATCTCACCCCGGACAGGTAAATCAACATGCTGGATAAAATGGCTTTTTTCGTGGAAGTAGTTAAAGCCGGGTCTATATCTTCAGCGGCCAGGAAACAGGATATTTCCGTTTCAGCCGGAAGCCGTTGGCTGCAGGATTTGGAACAGCATTTCGGCATGGAACTTTACCGCCGGAGTAACCGCCTGCTCACCCCTACCCCAGCCGGGCAGAAACTGTTTGACGAGTTCTCCCCCTTGCTGAGCAGCGCAGAAAGGCTGACAGAAGAGATGTTTGGTTTTCTGAAACACGATAAAGGTCACCTTAATATCGCCGTCACACCCGCCTATGCCAACCACCTGCTGATGGAGCCCCTGTCCCGGTATCTTGAATCCAATCCGGGAGTAACAGCCAGTTTAACGGTGACCTCTTACGCGCTGGATTACGCGGCTGACTGTGATCTGGTTATTTCTGCTGTCGCACGTTACCAGGGGTACCGGGAAAAAGACCTTCATCTTGTGCGAAGAGAGCTCATGCGCAGCCCGTTTGTCGTTGTAGCGTCGCCAGATTACATAAAGAAATATGGTGAACCGGATGATCCGGCAGACTTACTTCACCATCGGTGTCTTTTTGCTGCCACCCTAACCGGGGGTAACGAATGGATTTTCAACCGGGATGGTGAAACCCAAATCATAAAAGTCCCCAAAACGCTGGAAGTCGCAGACAGTGATTTGCTGCTGCAGGGGGTGAAGTTCGGTGCAGGTATCGGGTATCTCCCCGCTTTTTTGCTCAAGGAAGCATTAAGCAAAGGGGAGATTGTCGCCCTGTTACCCGATTTCGGTACCAGTGACTGGAGCCTAAATCTCTACTACCATCCGGAAGGCAAGGCGTCTGCCGCGGCAAAAAGCATGAAGGCTTACCTTTTAGAGCAACTGCATCCCTGACCAATCATTTCAATTAGGTAAACGGCTCATTAAATAAAAGTAAAAGTCACCTGCATCGATTGGTTGCGTACCGGCTTTTCATTACACTGCCGCTTTCCCTCTTTGTGAAAGTGGCAAACATGTACAAACTCATCGCACTCGATATGGACGGTACCCTGCTGTCTCCCGACGGTTCAATTTCCCCTCGCACCAAGGACGCAATTACCCAAGCACGCAGCAAAGGTGTCACCGTTGCGCTGGCAAGCGGTCGCCCGCTGGAAGGTATGACTCACTATATCGAGGAGCTGGGTTTCAACTCAGACAAGGATTTTGCTGTTTGTTACAACGGCGGTATGGTGGTGTGTGCTAAAACCGGTGAAACCGTTAGAAGCCAATTGCTGACCGGCAAAGATGCCAAGAACATCGCTTCACTGGCGAATGATCTTCATGTGAATATTCATGCCTTCACGACACGACTTGGCCTGATCACACCAAAAAACAACCACTACACTGAACACGAAGCAACAATCAATAAGCTCACTATTACCGAAATCGACTTTAATGAGCTCGATGACGAAGAAGTCGTCATGAAAGTGATGTTGATTGATCCACCCGAGATCCTGCAAAAGGCTGTTGATACCCTTCCGGAATTTCTCTACGAACAGTATACCGTGGTTCGCAGTGCGCCTTTCTTCCTGGAGATCATGAATAAAAACAGTCATAAAGCCGCAGGAGTCGCTTCGCTGGCTGAACACCTGGATATTAAACAGGAAGAAGTCATTTGCATGGGTGATGCCGGGAATGACCACCATATGATTGAATGGGCTGGCCTGGGTATCGCTATGGGGAATGCCGATGACGATACAAAAGCGATCGCGGACTACATCACTGACACCAATGCCAATGATGGTGTAGCACAAGCGATTGAAAAGTTTGTACTAAACGCCTGATTGATTATTTTGGCATAGAAAAGCCCTTCTGGTTTATACCCCAGAAGGGCTTTATAACAATTACAGATACTGCTTCAGACCCTTTCCATGAACTGGGTGATGTAACCGGTCAGCCTTTCATTGAACATTTCTTCTACGTCTTCCGGAGTCAGCTCCAGGGAAGAAAGGTATTTTTCCGCCTGACTTTCAGTCAAAAGCCGGTTTGCCAGCACATAGTCAAATTCAGGTTCTGATTTGTCATAACGTGGTGTCAATTCCCATTCAATCCTGTCACCCAGCAAACTTTGAATTGGTTTCTGCGCCACGCCACAGAATGCCTCAATATGGTTTATACCATTGGGACCGAGGCAACCGGGTTCCAGTCTGCAAAGTACTTTAAGTTTCACATCCATAAAGCATTGCCTGCTTGTTATTTTTGTCCTGCATAATAATGCGCCCTGTCAAACAAGAATAGACCAAAGGTCACTAAATTTTGGCAGTTGTCAGTTAATCAAGAATTCCCCATCTTTCCAGGTACCAGTAATTGGAATCATGCATTGGTCAGAGATGATTTAAACCAGTCTGAATGAGCAAAACCCAAAAACACAACACACCATATTGCACTTTGCTGTCTGGAGCGCCACTTTGAACTGTAAAGCAGCATTTACACCTAAGATTATCGGCAAAAAATCCGGGGCTATGGTGAGTTATTCCGATTCTTTGTATGATTCGCGACGTAACGGCAAGTTACGGTTCATATACTCGCGCTCCTTCGAGTAAGGCATATCCAACGGTTCGAAAAGTGGATGTGCCACAGAATGCCAAGGGTTCGGTTCCCCTTGCCATTCAGACCAGTTAATCGCTAACATTTTGCGATCATCTTGATCAGGCATTGCTGCCAACAGCAATGCCTGTTTTTATTTGTATCCCAGATACCCAAATGTAAAAAAGCCCCGGATAAAATCCAGGGCTTAATTGACCTAAATATACTTTTTGTCAGATGACTTGTGCCAACAACAGGAAGCAGCCAAAGACAAAGCTCAGGCTCATAGCCATCGCACCGCCACCCGCTTCATAAGCTTCCACCAGCACATTTTCCATTTTGCGAACCTTCAGCGTCATTGCCATAGGGACAAATACAGCCAGGAACACAAGAATAATACCGGCATAACCCAGTATCGCCAGAAACTGCTCTGGTGCGATTACTGCGCCTATCAAAGGCAAAATGAACGTAACAATAAAAAGCACAGGGCGGCTGGTTTTAATGATATCTGCATTTTGGTCATAAAGAGCCATTGCCACTCCAAGGAAGGACGTCAACAGCGCCAGACCGGTAAAGACAGACAGTATCAGCTCCATCCCGGCGTACTTGGCACCCAGTGCCGAAATCAGTTCTGACACACTGGCAAACTGTACCAATTGATCAGATGACAGGTTACCAACTGCCGCATAGAGCCACAGCAAATAACACACAAGCGGGATCACCGACCCGAGAATAACCATATTACGCAACTGGGACTTGGATGCGCCTTTGTTATAGGTCACCAATGACGGGATAACCACCATAAACGCGAAACTGGTAAACAGTACTGAGCTGGTTTTAATAAGGGCAACTTTATCGTTACTGACATGATCAGCCAGATTTACCAGCGTCATGTTTGGTACCAAAGCCATGAGGGTCAACACCAGGGCGACAATCATGCCGGCAAACAGCAGGCGGTTTAATTTGTCTACTACAGCAGTACCCATTGAGACAACCAGACCGGCAACGATGGTAAAGCCAACCTGGCTTGAAAGTGTGGAGAGAGTGAAACCGGCATTCGCTGCAACTTTTTGTACAAGATCACCGGCACCAATAATATAGGCCATCAAAAGACAGATAAGCAGTGCGTATAAAAGGCCGTTGGTAACAAGTTGCCCACTTTTTCCCAACGTTTCCCTGGCGATAGCGTTCATACTTGCACCGCCACCCACTTTGCAACTGGCTTCCAGAAGCAGTAAGGCAGCATAGGTGGTACCCACCCAAATAAAAAGCATAAGGAGAGTGCCCCACAGGAGGCCGAATTGAGCCAGGACCATTGGGATGGCAAGCATACCTGCCCCCAAAGCCGTCCCTGCAACAATGAGGGAGCTTCCGACAAGTTTAAGGTTCACGGTTATTACCTCTTTATTTTCCGTTTTTTCGGTTCATATCTCGGGCTGCCAACAAAGCTGGCGGAAAAAGAACAGGATAAAGACGCAGGCAATACCACATCCTGTTAAAGAATGTGCAGGTAAAAATCTGATTGGATACACCACCGTAAAATGGATTTAGGTGGTTGCATGCCCCTTCGGCCAGTTCAATTGCAGTTTTTTGCATTAACTGCTCCTGTCTCACTTGGGTTCGAATCAAGAAAGACACGTCGACACAATCAAGCTCCATTGCTGCTCAATGGTTTTTTCGGTTCAAAGACATGGTAAAACACAAGAAAGGGAATTGGAATGGAAAAGTGACTAGTTTTTGGTCAGTTATATGGCATCACGCAAGTAATGCCATATTAAATATTAGTTAACATGCAATTTACATTTTATTTTATTCATATCAAATCGCGCATGAGGATTTCAAGATCATCTTCCGCATCATCAATCAGATGAGCCAGGTCAAATGCGTCTTTCCTGCACATCGGTATTTTCCATTGTGTGGTATCACAATGTCTTGGGCTTTCAATACAGATCATCCAGGTAATCTTGCCCTTTTGTTCAAAAGCAATCTGGTCTAAATCTACACAATAATGCTCCCTGCTTTCTTCAACATCTATCTCAAGCGTGCCATTGGGTATCACTGCGACATGGACATGATGATGAGCTTTATTTTCAAGAACAAAATCGCGGTGAATCGCTAACATGTCAAAGTCCTTACTCATATAGTTTTATAGTGTCCGGACTATGAAGTATAGACGGGATTCTGTAGTTATCCTGACATTTGATTAAAATTTCCCCACTCAATTTCTCGGGCACATCTCATTGTTTTAACTATAGTTATTCAGGAGACTGTTTTGTTCAGCACTACAAAATCAGACAGTTATGTTTGCTCAAAAAAATAGAGCAAGAAAAACGGCTGTTTTATTCGACTAAGTCAGTTGTCCCGTCGCAACGCCTACTTTTGCCTTTTCTCACAAACTCCCGAACCTGCGCTACATTTATGAGTAACTGATAATAAAAAGTACTTGTTATTTGATGTTAACGGTTTCAACAGGCACAACAGATATAGATGTAAGGGTGTAATTGATGACCGACAGCCACAGCGAAAAAATGCTGTTTCGCCACTTTCATGTCACCAGCATTCTAGTGACAGCTCTGTTTTTAGTTGTAGGATGGTTTGCTACTTTAAATCTCAGCCACAAAGCTGCAGAACATTGGCTTTCCAATACCCAAAAACATATCTCATATACAGCCATTTCAGTGCTCAACGGCATCCCGCCCGGTACCGGATACCAGACATTGGAGGCGCTATTTCATCCCCTGCTCTCTGCAGGCGAGCTGCATCGCCTGGCAATCACCTTTCCTGATGACAGGGATATCTATCTAACCAGTACGACACTCCAAGGAGAACTTCTGGCCCCGGCCTGGTTTTCTGCATTGGTTATGCCTTCCAGTACCTACAACGAAAAATTCTTGGTTTCTAACGGTAAGATGGGGGAGCTGACATTTTCCCTGAACACATCTAAGGTGGCTGACTCCCTTTGGGAAGAGGCTCTGTTTCACCTCATCCTGATTACTGCTGCGGGCCTTTTTCTGCTGTTTCCCCTTCTTAACAGCCAGCGAAAAAACCTTCGTTCCCTTGAAAAACTGCGTATGGCTTTGAATCATTTAGCTGAAACCAAAACACCATTGCCGGCACCAGTTTCAATTTCTGATACTGAAGATGAACTCCAGGAAATGGCTGAGGCGATCAACGCCAGCAGCGATCATCTTCGCAGTCTGCACCTCCAACATGCGCAGGAAGCTGACAAACTCAGGAAGCGGGCCTATCAGGACCCGGTATCTGGCCTGGCTAACCGTAGTTTTCTTATTCCAACCCTGGAGTGCTGGCTTAAAAGCCCTGGGCGTGGAGGAATCGCCCTTTTCCAGTTTGACCTGGTAAAAGATTTGTACAGTGAGCGGGACTATGAAAAGGCAGATAAGCTCGTTGCCAAACTTGCTGAACAGATGAAAGCCCATATCCGGGAAGAAACTATCATTGCCCGCCTTAGCCATTCTGAATTTATGCTGGTTGATACACTGGGCAACAGAGAGGATCTGGAAACCCAGGGAAGGCTGTTACTTTTCACCGCCAATGAAATTGAACATGGTGCAAATGAACAATCCGGCAATGCCAAAGGTGCCCTGGCTATAGTGATGAGAGACAATTCTATGCAAGACGTCTCCACAATGCTTGCCCAGGCAGATAATGCCCTGGCACGGGCCAGAGGTATGCCTGACCGGGTATTAGTGCTTGAAAGCGCCCTTATTCAGAATGCATTGGGTAAAAAAGAGTGGCAACAATTAGTAGAAGAGGCAATTTCAAATCGCCGGTTCCATTTTGCCCTTCAACCTTCTTTGAGCCGGAACGCCAACCCGTTGTATTTTGAAATTTACACCATGATACGCAGGGGGGATGAAACCTACCCGGCACGCGAATTCATGTCCGCCATCGCCGGCACACCAATGGCAGTAGAGGTCGACAAACTGGTTGTAAGCACCTTTATCTTCAGGCTGAACCAGGAAAGCTATCCCGGCCCAATTACCATAAACCTTACACATACCAGCGTATCCGATCAGGGATTCAAACGTTGGTTGCAGCAAAAGCTTCGCACCTATCCCCTGCTCCGGGACCGCATTTTGTTTGAGTTACCGGAAATCAGCTTTATCAAAGAGCCGGAAAACACACAAAGCCTGTGCCAAATGATCCACGACTTCGGGTTTGGATATGGCATCGATAACTTTGAGCACCATTTCAGTTCCGCTGAAGAGCTGGAAACCTTCAGGCCAGATTACATTAAGCTCGACTCCGCTTTCACTCTCAACCTTAACGATAACCAGCGTACAGATGCGCTGGTTTCCATCACCCGGACGGCAGGCAACCTTAATATCATTACGATAGCAACAGGCATTGAGAGTACGGAGCAGAGAAGCCAGTTAGCAGACCTGGGAATTGATGCATTCCAGGGGTTTGCAGTGCAGGAAGTGCGCAGCAGCAAGCGCCCCTGAATGTTAATCCTGTACAGGTATTAACGGGCTATCAGGCAAGGCGGTCATCAAGATAGTCCGGCCGCCAAAAGTTGGTAGAAAAATCCGTAGCCGAAACCGCTTTCGAGAAAAAGAAGCCCTGCCCCATATCGCACCCCTCTTTTCTGAGCAGCTTAAATTGTGATGAGCTTTCTATCCCTTCAGCGATGACTTTGATACCGAGCCGGTGAGCCATGCTGATAATCGCCTGGCACAACGCAATATCGTCTTCATTCTTTTCAAGCCCTTTCACAAACTGGCGGTCAATTTTAAGGTAGTCGATATCGAATTTACGCAGGTAAGCCAGCGATGAATAACCCGTCCCAAAATCATCAATGGATATAGCCACGCCTTTTTCGCGAAAACGATGAAGTTTACTGGTCACCGCTGGAGAATCATCAAGCAGCAAACCCTCAGTAATCTCAATATTTAATGCTGATCCCGGTAAGTTGAGCTCACTAATCATCGACAGCCAACTATCAAATTTTTGCTCGGACATCCGAAATTGAACCGGGGACATATTGATACTCACCTGGAGCTCTATCCCATAAGCTTCACGCCAGTATTTAGTCTGGATGAGGGCTTTTCGAAACACCCAATCCCCAATAGGAATAATCAGTCCAGTCTCTTCAGCCAAAGGAATAAATTTTGATGGCGGCACATACCCAAGTTCAGGATGGTTCCAGCGCAACAACACCTCAGCCTTTACCACCCGTGAGTGCTCGAGATCGACAATGGGCTGGAACGCGAGTTCGAATTCTTTTCGCTCCATAGCAAGGCGTAACGCAGACGTCAGCGCAAACTTTTCCATTACCGATTGCTGAAGATCTGCAGAGAAAAATTTAAAATTTCCCCGGCCGGCATTTTTCGCTGAATACATGGCCTGGTCGGCATGTTGCAGTATTGCATCCACCTCGCAGGCATCCTGCGGACACCGGGCAATTCCAATACTCCCGGACAAGTGAATGACATGCTCCTGAATATGGAATGGCATTTCCAGGGACTGAATCAGCTTATAACCCAATACTTCCAGCTCTTTCTTGGTAACCCTGGGGCCGTTAATGATTAAACCAAATTCATCGCCACCGATTCTTGCCAACATATTTGACCCAGCTACCCGGCTCAGGCGCATAGCGGCTTCTGTAATCAAAATATCCCCGAAATGGTGCCCCATTGAGTCATTGATCTCTTTAAACCGGTCAAGATCGATATACATAATGGCAAATTCATAATCACCCAAATAGCTCGCGGCTACCCGCTCGCGCACCGTATCGAGAAAATGCCTGCGGTTTGGCGCTTTTGTCAGCTCATCAGATATAGCCTGTTTCCACAGCTCATCCCGGGCCGACAGACGCTCTGACCAGACTGCGGCAAATTGATTGACGAGGCGTCCCAACTCATCATTAGCCCGGTATGGGTAGTTAACCTGGAGCTTGCTTTTTTTGTCATCCGACAGAGCGTTGATCCACGCAACAATGTCCTTGATGGGACGCGAAAGGTAGAAATAGAAGAAAATGAGCAGTAACAGGGAGACGACAATTGCGTGTGTCAGATCATGGTACAACCGGATGGCTGATCGGTTTACAAACTCATTAATTACGTATTTGTCATCCACCACAATCGTCAGCATTCCCTGGGACTGGTTAAATGGTGGAATCAAAAACTCGATCGAAAGCGTGTGTTCCTGGGCAAAGAGTTGTTTTGAAAGCCAATTCGTTACTGAGCTGTAACTTGCGGAATTCCTGTAATTACTGGAGAGCTCTTCTCCAAAATCATCAATTAACGTTGCTCCCCGAAGAGCAGGATGCTGAAGCAAGCCTTCTGTCAGTTTGCGGGCTTGTTGACTATTGACCTGATAGACGGCGAGCAGAGCCTGCGAGCGGTTCATCTCGAGTACATTAGAAAGCTCTTTATCCAACGAGTCTCTCAGTGCCCCAAGATCACGGTATATAGAAACTGATGACAATACAGTTCCTACAATCAGGGTTACCATTAAAACAACCGTGGAATGCTTAAACGGCAAAGAATTCCAGATTTGCAATTTCGCAGCTCCATTGCTCATTGCGCTGGCAGTGACACCCCACCGCCTAAAAACAAAGTCCAAGCGCCTGATTTTCCGGCATCCGGGACATATCTCATTGTTAACAACATTATCACTAGTAACGCCATCGTGCCAAAAACCAACCCGACATTTATTTGTGAAACAATTACCGGGTAATTCATAAATCCGTGCCGCAACCTTATGTTTATAATTGCTTATAAATTCAATAAGAAAAGCATTGTTTTATAAATCCATTTGGAACGATGGATGGGTATTATTTCAGGAATAATAAATAGTGATTCATAGAACCGGTCCTTACCCAGAGGCGTCGGCGCTACGTGCAATAAATATCCTCTGGCTTACACGAACGTGGCTGGCGGTTTTTTTCAGCAGGAATCACACTACACATCGATAAGATGGCAATGGATTATCAGTGCTTTTTCATTCCTCTGATTGACACTGAAATGAACACCCAAACTAAAAAACAACCGAGGGGAAATTCTCATATTTGAGACTCGCGTAATGTGATATTTCCCTTGGCCTACGCAGAGTAATGATCCAGCAAAGCAAGAATCCGTTCAGTTACCCGTCTGGAGTATATGAGTGCAGTATGGGCAAAAGGATACACTTCGTGGCTTTCCATCCCCTCGATTTTAGTTTCCTCCAGCAACACCGTACCGTCTGAATCGGCGCGAGGAAGGAACAGCGTAGCCGGGCCGATCGGAAGGTCACCGGCAATGCTGTGCAGTTTTGCTTTGTAGCGCCACTCATGCACATCATCAGGCAAAAGAAACCGCTTGCTGTCCCTGAACATAAATTCATCCAAATCCAGGGAACGGATAAAACCGGCCAGGCTTGAGCCCTGATGGGGAGTACCCAGTGTGATTACCGCCCTGACGTTATCAGATTGGGGTGAGCCGGCATCGAGATAGGCGCGTGAGATCACGCCCCCCATTGAATGCCCTATCAGGCAACATGGTGCATCCCCTATGAAGGTATCGATTTTTGAGAACAGCTCGGGGATGTCCGGTTTCGTGGTGTGGTAACTTAGGTTCAAAACCTCGTGCCCGGCTTCCTCTATCCGGTTGCAAAGCGGCAACATCACAATGCCGTGCATATACAGGCCATGTAACACAACCACTTTCATTTCGTCACCTCACTCCCCTGAGTTATTACGATTAATAAAACACCATTCAATAACATTGGCAAGAATTGTTTTAACAACGAAAAAGCCGGCACAGGGCCGGCTCGGTATGGAAGCGCGAAAGCGTTAGAAAATCAGGTGGGCAACACCCGCAATCACCGGCAGGGTAACCAAAGTACGCAGGATAAAGATAACGAACAGTTCCCACAGTTTTACTGGGATCTTACTGCCCAGCAGCAGTGCACCCACTTCAGACAGGTAAATCAACTGGGTCACTGACAGTGCTGCGATAACAAAACGGGTCAGGTCACTTTCAATATCGGCCGCCAGGATCGCCGGGATAAACATATCAGCAAAACCGACCATGATAGTTTCAGATGCTTTTACTGCATCCGGAATGTGCAGGGCTTCCAGCAGCGGGACAAACGGCATTCCCAACACAGTAAACACACTGGTGTATTCCGCCACAATCAGGGCAATTGTACCGATAGCCATGACCACAGGCAGCACGCCAAATACCATATCAATCGCATTGTGGACGCCTTCTTTTACTACGTCAGAGATTGAACGGATTTTCGATGCACGCTCAATGGCACACTGGAAACCGTAATTCAGTGCGGACTCTCCCTGAGGCAGTGTTTCTTCACGGTTGTGCTCTGCACGGCCGTCAATAAGCTCATTCTTTTTCCAGCAAAGCGGAGGCAGGCGAGGCACAACCACAGCAGCCACAAACCCCGCTGCACATACCGCCAGGTAGAACTGGGCAAACAGGTGTTCAAGCTGAACCTGGGCAACCACTACCAAACTGAAACTGATGGAAACCGCAGAGAACGTTGTACCAACAACAGCCGCTTCACGCTGGGTGTAATAGCCTTGCTCATACTGCTTGCTGGTCATCAGGATACCGACGCTGCCGTCACCCAACCAGGAAGCCGCACAGTCAACAGCTGAACGTCCTGGCAAACCAAACATAGGACGCATCAAACGGGTAAACGCCGCGCCTAACATTTCCAGCAAGCCAAAATTAGTCAAAAGAGGAAGTAACAGGCCGGCAAAAATAAAGACAGAAAGCAGTGTTGGCAGCAGATCATTGAGAATGAAAGCACCCGTCGCACTGCTGGTTACCATCTCAGGACCAAAGCCCATCATGGTCATCACAATAAAGGTGGCACCTACAACACGGGTAGCAGCCCAAGGCACTGTAGGGCTCAGCAATCCGTTCAAGAACGGGGATTTTTGGATCGCTTTGGGTTTGAACACCAGGTTAACCACCGTTGCCAGTGCACTCAGAACCACGATGGTGCTAACAACCACTGTCGCTTCATCACCCAGTACAGCGAGAATGCTCTTTGCCATCACGGCAATTGGAATTGTGACACTGTCACCAAAGGCAACAGGTGTCATGAACAAAAATATGCCCAACAGGGACGGGACGACAAACATGATCAGGTTTCTTGTCGTCACCGGGATGTTCTTGATTGTTTGAGTGTTTTCCATCGTGCGACTTCCATAAAAACGGCGACTGCCAAAAATAAAAACTAAAATTTCGCTTCAAATGCAGGTTATCGAATCTGATTTGGTTTGTAAACGGGTAAATAGTCATTAATTCTGCATATAATCTCGATTGCGGTATTTGATAACGATTACATATATTTTCACAGTTCAATCATTAATCAAATTGCGTGATATTCAAGCTGATATTTTGCAAGCCAAGCAGTGAATCAAATACAATTCATCACATCAATAAACCAATCATTAACCGAATCACTTAGGATTTTTCGCATTGGATATGTGGCACCGAAAACTGTTCGCAGGCATCGCCGTCGATTGACTGCCTCCCTCCGAGTTTGATTCTGAAAAGTGAAACATCTCCAACACGTTATCCATCGTTTAATTTCCTTAAGTAGGTTGTTGTAATCTACCTATCTTGAAGGGATGCCTTATGCTGCGACGAAGGTGTGATGATGGGTGTGTCTATGGATAACATCCTGAAATGCCATGAAGTTTTAAATAACACATTTGTAAAGGCGGACAACTGTTATCTGTATGATGATGAGGGTAACCGGTTCGTAGATTTGGAATCCGGCATCTGGTGTACGTCGATTGGTCACTGCCACCCGCGTGTGAACCGCGTTTTTGAAACACAGGCAAACAAACTCGTCCACCTCGGGACACGGTTTCTCAATGCATTCGCCCATCAGGCCGCGGAACGCATTCTCAATCAAAACGGGATGCCCGGAGGAAAATGCGTTTTTCTCAGTTCCGGCAGTGAAGCTGTTGAGCTGGGGGTAAAAATCGCCCAAGCCTATACCCAAAGGCCGCTGTGTATATCTTCGTCAAATGCCCACCTCGCCTCCTACGGCAGCGCCGGTACCCAACGAAGTGACGAGTGGATACAAATAGATTGGAATAACCCTCCTCCCCTACAAGCGCTTCCCTATGAGAAAATCGGCGCGTTGGTCTTTGAGCCCGGTGGCAGTGGTGTCAGTTTCGTTCACTTTCCACCAACAACCTACGTGGAAAACCTGGCAGAAAACGTAAAACAGCACGGCGGTATCATTGTTGTTAATGAGGTGACAACCGGGATGGGAAGAACCGGGAAGTGGTTTGGTTATCAGCACTATGACCTTCAACCCGATGTTGTTGCCCTGGGAAAAGGCCTGGGTGCAGGCTACCCGGTCAGCGCGGTGGCCATGAAGCGCGAAGTTGCTGACAAACTGGAGAGTCAGGCCTTTACATACGTCCAATCCCACCAAAATGACCCGCTGGGTTGTGCGGTTGCCAATGAAGTCCTTTCGGTTATCAAGGATGAAAAACTCATAGAGAGATCTGCCACCCTGGGGGCTGTGTTCCTTGATGGTTTGAGAAAGATTGAAAAGCGGTTTGATATTGTGAAAAACACACGGGGCAGAGGCTTGCTGCTGGCCATTGAATTTCACCCGGATGCGCGTCTTTCTGTGACAAACTTGCACAGAACACTTCTGGAAAAGGGGTACTTGGTTGGATATTACCCAAAAGGGAACATACTCAGGTTCAGCCCACCATTGACGATCAACGAACCTGAAATAGAAAAGTTCCTGCTGTGTCTGGAATCCTTGCTGGCGTAAAGCCTTACCCAACGGTTGTTTTCAGCCTATACGGCGATCAATCTTCCCGGTTTCAGACTCAATCCAACCAAATGCACTGTCAAGCATGGTGACAACGGCCCGCTTCTTTACCGGCAACCTGTCCACCACCAACAACAGGCGTTCAAAGACTTGTTCCTGCTCCGGATAATACTTAACGAGCGCTTTTGCACATTCGGTTGGGTTTTCAATCCAGCGCTTTTCCCGGTGGAACACCAAGCCGTAGGCGGATCGAATACAGAGCTTGGCGGACTCTTCCGCTGCATCCAACTGGGTTTTCCATTGAGTCGCCGTTGCCATCTTCCTGCGAAGGACAGCATACCGGCCTTTTACGTCTCCCCTGACCGCTTTGGCGATATCCCAGCTCGGGACAAAGTGCCCGAAACTGGTGGAGAGCTCATCACCGTGCACGCGCACCGCAGCGTGCTTCAACAGAAAGCCCCACCGCAATAAATTGCCAAGATCAGCGATGTCTCCAACAGTGATCAAGGTGACGTCAATATCAACCCATTCAGGCTTGCTGCGTACCATCTGGTAACAAAGGGACTGGAAGCTGGATTTTTGCTGGGATGACAACCCAATCCGGGTTACCACCAGCAGGTCGATGTCAGAACGGCTCCAGACAGCACGGCGCCAGGCAACACTTCCGGTTGCATACACACTGACAAGGTTCTTTCCCAAAACCCTGGAAAACTGCCGGCAGATTTGCTCAACAGGCTGGCGGTATTCATCCTGCAGCGGTCCGTTCCTGTCCGGTTCCGGCAGCATATTGGCTCGGGGTGATGATTGGTACACTATCTAACGCTCTGAATCTTCTATTGCACTTATTTTCCGGTAATCCCGGCTCAAATCAAGGCCGTTACTGGTATAGTAGTGCCGACATTCACCAAAAAAGTTAAACCATGACTCAAGACGCTTTAATGTCATTTGATGACGCACTGGAAGTGGCTTTCGACATTCTGGAAGAGATGGCGGAAGACAACCTGGAATATAACGATCTCGAACTGTACCGCGAGAAGTTCGATGAATTCGGTGCTGCCGTCGCCGTTGACGTTGCGGATGACTGGGATGAGCAAGTCGGCTTTCCGGTAGATAAAGAGCGCTTTGCTGAAATTAACATTGGCATCGCTGACGAAGAGAAGCTTGCCGTCGTATTGGCACGTATGCTGATAAGCCGTGACCCGGATGAAAAGTTCTGTCACATCCTGTGGAAACGGGACGCCTGAGTTTAAGGCCACCGCTTATCTACGACAAACCCGGCTCAAGGCCGGGTTTGTTTTATCTGGAATGCTTTTTCTTTGTAAAGTAAGCGTTCTTTATACGGTAAGTGGCATTTCCTGAGGTGGCACGTTGTGGTGTACACGGCGCAGGCCCAGCATCGCAAACACTGACGCCACCAGCATCAGAATGCCCAAAGGCATCTGGTTATCGGCTGGCATAAAGGATGCTGCCATTGTTGCCAAACCGGCACCCAGGTTTTGCATACCACCCAATACCGCACCGGCTGTACCCGCATGATACGGAAACGGAGATACCGCGCCGGTTGTTGCAGCAGGGAACAGAATGCCGGCACCGAGGAAATAGGTTGTTGCACCGCCAATCAGCGTCAGCACGGTTGTATGGCCGAAAGCACCCGGAATCAGCACAACCAGTGCGCCGGCAACAATGGCAAACAGGCCAAAGTTCAGGGCGCGGTTTTCATTCCAGCGCGATGCAATCATGCTCGACAGTGCAGCACCGGCCAGGTATCCGGGAATCGGCACAATAAACAGAATACTCACCAGCGTTGGTTTCAGGTGCAGCGTGCCGCCCAACAATACGCCCGCCGCTGCCTCGAATACCGCGACACCCGCAAAGGTTGCCACCAGGCAAATCAGGTATCCCTGAAAACGGCGGTTGCCCAGCACGTATCGGTAGCTGTCTGAAACACGCTCATTCTTGCGCGCAGATGCCGGAAGGGTTTCAACAAACCAGGACATCATGGCAATCACAACTGCCGCACCAAACAGTGCCAGGAACATATAGCCGCTCCGCCAGCCAAATACCGACGTCAGGTAGCCACCCAGCACCGGGGCAATCAGCGGAGAAAACATCAGGCACATGCTTACCAGGCTGTTGGCTTTGTGCAGCGCCTTACCCTCAAAACAGTCGCGGGTCAGCGTACGTGACATCACACCGCCGCAGCCAATACCGAGGCCCTGGATAAAACTGCCCGCCAGGAACAGGGAATATTCGTGCGCAAACAGGGCCAGTAAAGTACCCATCAGGTAAATAACCAGACCGACCATAATGATTGGCTTGCGGCCAAAACGGTCTGACAGGGTTCCGTAGACAAACTGTGACAGTCCATACGGGATCAGGTAACACGCCATGACCGCCTGCAACGACGCCGGGTCAACCAGGAAGTCTTTCGCCATGTGGCCGATTGACGGCACGTAAAGCGTCTGGGTCATTTGACCAAGACCGGTTAAGACAACAATAAGGAAGGTTAACCTCGCCAATGGGACAGACGAAGACATACCGCATCTCCTGACAAAATGATCTAATGTGAAAAAGGGAATTTTTAGAATTTTACGTAGGGATAAGAGCAGATAATCACGAGGATTTTTTGCATTTATTAGAGGTTATCTCGCTACGGCGCGAGATATTAGGGGTTTCGCAGTTTTTAGACAAGGAAATTTGTGACGCTCAGCACGATAGATTTCTATCATTGGCATTAGAAAAAATAATGTATTGAGCGCAATGTCTGCAATACTGCACTCTCTGGAAATGCTGTTCAGCCTTTGTGACAAGGCTGAGCAGGAAACCGGGTTAGCCCGCAAGCCCGGATACAAAAAAGCAGCGAATCAACGCTGCTTTTCAAATGTACGGTTAGCCCGGTGCGGTGTCAGGCTTTCTTTTCATCCAGCACCAGTCGGTGACCGTGCTGTTGTTTCGCCTTCAGGTAGCTTGCGTTGTCGTCTTTCACATAGGCTTGTGTACCAACGACTTCGGCAATATCAATACCGTGATCACCCAGCTCTTTAATCTTTTTAGGGTTGTTAGTCACCAGGCGAATTTTGTCGACGCCCAGCGCCTTCAGCATTTCGGCCGCCTCAGTGAAGTCGCGGAGATCATCATCAAAGCCAAGATGATTGTTCGCCTGGTAGGTGTTCATACCTTCAATCTGGAGCTTATACGCATCCAGTTTGTTGTAGAGGCCAATACCCCGCCCTTCCTGACGCAGGTACAAAATAATCCCGCCGGTTTCACCCATACGGTTTATGGTCTCTTCAAGCTGTTCACCGCAGTCACAGCGTGATGAATGGAAAACATCACCCGTCAGGCACTCAGAATGCAAGCGAACCAAAGGCGTTTCCGTTGCATCCGCTTTGTTGAACACCAGTGCCACATGCTCTTTGTCACTTTCGAGCCCGCTGAACGACAGGATCTCTGCCGGAATTCGGCTGCCAATTCCCACTTTAAACGGAACTCGTGCTCTGACTTCTACCATATCGATCTACTACTACTCCACTACTGGCTATAAATTGCCTGCTTCAGGAAGGCGCTAAGCATACTACAAGGAAGCCTTAGTTAGAATTGTTATATTATAACAATTCGCTAGCATCCAAGAATCAAAGGTACTAAGCGATACGTCCATAACTGGCCAAATCGCTCTGTATCAGTACACCAGCTTTCCAGGCTAAGTGAACGGGCTCACATTATTTACACATAATTAACAACATAGCTTATTTCACCGCTACGTAGTTCTTTGTGGAGACACGCCGCAAACTGGATACGCCAAATCTCAGGCTTCTCGCTTACTTACACGCACCTTACGGAAAACTACTTACGCGCATCCCACTACGACTCAAGTCGGATACGCAACTTACTTATTAACTTTACGTGCGTGTTGATGCGAGTGCCATGTTACAGAAATGTTTTACATCCTAATGGAGTGACGACACGACAAAGACCACAAAAGGACGTAAAACATGAGTCTTATCTCCCGTACTGTTAAAAAAGCATTGGTCACCATGGGCGTCATCGCCCTCACAGCAACCAGTGCTTCCAGCCTTGCTGCTGAAAAAGTTTACCGATTGAAACTGGCTGAAACCTGGGGGCCTAACTTCCCTATCTTCGGTGACGCGACTAAAAACATGGCGGCAATGGCAGAAAAAATGTCAAACGGTCGCCTGCAAATCCGCATCGATTCAGCCAACAAGCACAAAGCCCCGCTTGGCGTATTCGACATGGTTAAGGCCGGTCAGTACGACATGGGCCACTCCGCTTCTTACTACTGGAAAGGCAAGGTTCCGAATACCCTTTTCTTTACCACAATGCCGTTCGGCATGGTTGCATCAGAGCAGTATGCCTGGTTCTACCACGGCGGCGGAATGGAGCTGATGGAAGAAGTGTATTCACCACATAACCTGCTCTCCTTCCCTGGCGGTAACACCGGCGTTCAGATGGGCGGCTGGTTCCAGAAAGAAATTAACTCCGTTGCGGACCTCGACGGCCTGAAAATGCGTATTCCGGGTTTTGCCGGAGAAGTACTGGCGAAGCTGGGGGCAAGCCCGACCAACATCGCACCGGGTGAACTCTACACCGCCCTTGAGCGCCGCACTATCGATGCGCTGGAGTGGGTAGGCCCGGGCCTTGACCTGCGTATGGGCTTCCACAAGATTGCCCCTTACTACTACACCGGCTGGCATGAGCCTGCAACCGAGCTCCAGTTCCTGGTTAACAAGCGTACCTGGAAACGTCTGCCGGAAGACCTGCAGGAAATCCTGCGCGTCGCGATGCGTACCGCTGCTTACGACATGTATGTCCACAACGCCCACGCCAGTGCCGAAAACTGGGCCACCATGAAGCAGGAATACCCGAACATTCAGGTCAAGAACTTCCCTGCTGAAGTCATGGATGCAGTTAAAAAAGCAAATGATCAGTTGCTTGAAGAGCATGCCTCCAAGGATGAGCAAGCCAAGAAGATCCTGGCTTCACAGAAAGAATACATGGGCAAGATCCGCCAGTGGACACAAATCTCTGACCAGGCTTACCTGGACATCAAGTAATACCCCCAGCAACACGGCGCCGGTTCCAACCGGCGCCGCATTTTTGTATTTCAGCCTCGCCCCGGAGTAATTATGCGAAGCCTTATCATGATGGAGCGGATTATCAACCGCGCAGCCGATGCCCTCGGTTGGATCGCCAGTACCCTCTTCCTGCTGCTGATGGTTAACGTTTTTTATGATGTTGTCATGCGTTATGCCTTCAACAGTGTATCCATCGCCTTACAAGAGATGGAATGGCACCTGTTTTCTGCGGTCTTTATGCTTGGCGTCCCTTATGCCATCAAGGCCGGTGGCCATGTTCGCGTAGATGTACTTTACGAGCGCTGGAGTGAAAAGACCCAAGCCATCGTAGACCTTTTCGGCACAATCGTTTTCCTCATCCCTTTTGCTGTTCTGGTTATCTACTACGGCATCGATTTCGCCAGGGAAGCATTTGAGCTGGGTGAAAGCAGTGGTGATCCCGGCGGTCTCCCCCACCGCTGGATCATCAAGGCGCTCATCCCGCTCTCTTTCTTCTTTATGGCACTTACCGGCGTAGGCATGCTGCTCCACTCGCTGAACCGCCTGATTAACGCAACAAAAACCCAGGCAGGATAAGGAGAGTCACTGTGGTTGGTATCATTATGTTCGCAGTGGCGCTGTTTGCCCTGCTGCTTGGTTTCCCGGTTGCCTTCACTTTTGGTGGTATTGCCCTCCTGTTCGGGGTCTGGGCAGAAGGCCCGGAAATGTTTGCCTTTATGCCTTACCGTGTCATGAGCATCATGCAGAACACGGTATTGATGGCGGTTCCTCTTTTTGTCTTTATGGGTCTGGTGTTACAGAAAACCCGCCTTGCAGAACAGTTGCTTGAATCTATGGGACGCCTGTTCGGTGGCGTGCGCGGCGGCCTTGCCATTTCAACGGTGTTGGTTGGCTGCCTGCTTGCAGCATCCACCGGCGTGGTGGGTGCATCCGTGGTAGCCATGGGGCTTATTTCCCTGCCTGTGATGCTCAAATACCGGTATGACAAAGGGCTCGCCTGCGGCACCATCTGCGCATCCGGTACACTGGGCCAGATCATCCCGCCGTCCATTGTTCTTATCCTGTTGGGCGATGTGCTTGGCATTCCGGTTGGCGACCTTTTCCAGGCGGCTATCTGGCCGGGTCTGATCCTCGTTGGCGCTTACATTCTCTACATCCTTTACTTCGCATGGCGAAACCCGGAATCCGCCCGCGCAATGGAGCGCAACGATGACCAATCCCGCAAGGATGAAGTCATCGAAGCACTTAAGGCAGTTATCCCTCCCCTGGCACTGATTATCGTTGTTCTCGGCTCTATTTTTGCCGGTATCGCCACGCCGACAGAGTCCGCTGCCCTTGGTGGTGTCGGCGCGGTGTTTCTTTCTCTCGCTTACCGCCAGTTCAGTTGGAAAATGCTCTATGACAGTGCCTATGAAACGGTAAAGGTCACGGCAATGGTGTTCGGTATCCTGCTGGGTGCAACCGCATTTTCCATGGCGTTCACCTACACTGGCGGCGACTACCTGGTGGAAGAGTGGATGATGGCGCTGCCGGGTGAAAAATGGGGCTTCCTGGTTATCACCATGCTGGTGATCCTGCTGCTCGGTTTCTTTATCGACTTCGTGGAAATCTGTTTCATCATCGTACCAATCCTTGCGCCGGTTGCGGAAATGATGGGTATCAACATGGTGTGGTTTGCCATCCTTGTTGCCATGAACCTGCAAACGTCATTCCTGACGCCACCGTTCGGGTTCAGCCTGTTCTACCTAAAAGGTGTGGCGCCGGATGGCGTGACGACCCGCGATATTTACCGTGGTGTGATGCCCTTTATCTGCATCCAGATAGGTGTGTTGGTATCCATCCTGCTGTTCCCCGGATTTTACGGACTGGCCTGAACCTAATCACCACGCCAAAAACCACATGGCGCACACTCTGTGCGCCATGGTTTGTTTCAATAATTAAGAGACTGATAACATAAGGCCAAATCATATGGATGTGATTCAACGAGCTGGCCGGATGTCACTGAAACTTAAAATCATTCTTCTTACTCTTTTCCCCCTGGTGCTTATCAGCGTTGCCATTGGGTGGATCACGATTGACCAGACGAAAACCCTCGGTCAGAAAGAAGTTGAGACCTTCCGCAACAGCCTGCTCGCTGCAAAAGAGCAAGCACTGAAAGACCACCTTTCCATCGCCCTAGGCAGTATTGAGCATATTTACAACCAGGCTTCAGAAGATGACCCGGTAGCGCAGGAGCAGGTAAAGGCAATCCTCCGCCAGCTTGAGTTCGGTGATGACGGCTATTTCTTTGTTTACGATGAAACGGGTACCAACCTTGTCCATCCGACCCTGCCCGACTTGCAGGGCCAGAACCTTATCAACCTGATGGACAGCAACGGCAATTTCCTTATCCAAAAATTGCTTAACGCTGCGCAGGCAGGCGGCGGTTTCCACCAGTACCTCTGGCATAAGCCTTCAACCGATGAAGTGGTCTCCAAACTGAGTTATGCCTCCTGGCTGCCAAAATGGAGCTGGATGCTGGGTACCGGTCTCTATATCGAAGATATCGACCAGCGGGTTGCCGAAGTTGAAAACTCTATCCAGAAAAACATCGACACCACTCTCCTGACGATCGGGGTACTGCTCTCGGTGGCCGTTTTTGTGATGATTGCTATCGCACTTGCCGTGAACCTCCATGAACACCGTCTGGCGGATGACCGCATCCGGGAGTTAGCCCATAAAACCGTCATGATGCAGGAGGACGAGAAAAAACACCTCGCCCGCGAACTGCATGACGGCGTGAACCAATTGCTGATTTCCGCCAAATGCCATATGGAGTTGCTTGGCAGTAATATGCGTAAAGGCGACAGGGACAGAGCATCTGACCATCTCACAAAAGGTGAAAACTCGCTGATGATGGCTATCAGCGAGATCCGGGCCATTTCGCACAACCTGCGCCCCAGCGCGTTGGATGATATAGGCCTTGTTGCCGCACTGAGCAGCCTGATCGAGGACTTCTCAGCCTCTACCACCATCCGGGTTAACCGGACGCTCGGCGATATCAATACCCCGCTGCCGACGGAAGTAGTGACCACCCTCTACCGGGTGGTTCAGGAATCACTGGTCAACATTGAAAAACACTCAGCTTCCAACCAAGTTGAGCTTGAGCTTGCTCAACTTGCTGATCGGCTGCAGCTGATTATCCGGGATAACGGCAAAGGCTTCAGGGTTGGCGAAGCCTTGAAAGGAAAAGGCATTGGCCTTAGGAATATGCGGGAGCGGGTCGAATTTATCGGCGGTGACCTCGAAATCAGTTCCGACATTGGTCACGGCACCGAAATCGTCGTGCTGTTAGATTTAAAACGATTTTTCAGGGAGACCCACTAATGGCGACAATTCGCATTCTTCTGGCTGATGATCACCGGGTTGTACTCGAAGGCTTTATGGCAAGGCTCGAAAACGAAGGCAACATCCAGGTTGTCGGCACAGCCAGCAACGGCCTTGAAGCCCTTGAACTGGCCAAATCACTGAAACCGGATGTCGTGCTGATGGATATCAGTATGCCCCTTCTCAACGGAATAGAGGCAACAGAAAGGTTCAAACTGGAATGCCCTGATACCCGGGTGTTGATGCTCACCATGCACGACAGCCGGGAATACATTATGAAGGTAATGCGGGCCGGTGCGTCCGGCTACATCCTGAAAGAAGTCTCGGCCGACGAAATGGTAAAGGCCATTGAAACCGTCTACCAGGGTGCAACCTATTTTTGCAGCGCCGCCAGCCAAGCACTGTTCAATGCAACCGAAGAACAGGCAGCAGAAAAGCAACGCAAACCCCTGCTTAGCCGCCGGGAAATTACCATACTCACAATGGTCGCCCAGGGAAAAAGCAGCAAAAAAATCGGCCAGGAACTGGATATCAGCGTCCGAACCGTAGAAACCCACCGCCAAAACATCAAACACAAGCTGGAAGCGAAATCGACCGCCGAAATGGTCTCATACGCGATGCGAGAGGGGTTGGTTGAGGGGTGAATTGGATTGGTCAGGGGCAATCTGGCAGATTTCGATTTGGGGTTTTATTAGAGCCGTCGGATTGCTCTGGCTTAGTTATGCCCCTTTTCTTGATAGAGCTAAAGCTCTTTTACAATTTCGCTTAGTCATTTTCCCATACATGGCCTAATGGATAGGATAGATGCAAAACCTATCCTAGATGCTCCCACTAGGGTGGTATTTGACTCAATTATTTTCATACAAGGAAGGTGTCTTGAATGCTAGTAGCTTACCACCTTGAGTTCGGTCGATGTGTATTAGTATAACGGTTTCTATACCCTTAATTAACACTGGATTAAGAGTTGAATAAACTGATTGCTTTATTCATCAGAATGCAACGAGTTTACTTCGTAAGAACAGTAAGTTAGCGTATAATTGCTAGCCATTACAGGGTTGGTTTAAGAAGTCGGGATTACCAGACTATATATCGACATGACTTATTCTGAAGTATGGATTTCAAATGGCTGCTGAATTCAATATACATCAAATCTACGATCACAATCTGAACTTTCTTCTCGGTGCTGGTGCTTCAGTTGGGTTTCTACCAACGCTCGCACTAAAAATCAAAGACGAAAACGGTAAGAAGCACACCTTCGAGACGCTAGCAAAGCACTATGAAGACGATAAAGAAATAACAACAATGCTATTCATGTTGTACTACCGTGAGTGCATCAAGCCTGGGTTACCAACTCCACCGCCAAACCCCTCTAGATTGCCGAAGACAGAGAGTGTTATCACTGAGTATAAGCGGTTCATCACTACTTTGATTCAAGTTCTGAATAAACAGAAACCATCAGCCAAGCGAGCAAACATTTTCACTACCAACTACGATAATTGCCTCGAGATCGCTAGTGAAGAGTTAATGGCTGCCAAAAGGGCTCAGTTTCAAGTAAACGATGGTAGTACAGGCTTTCAAACTCGAACATTCCATACAAGAAACTTTAACAATCGCGTAGTTAATAAAGGTCTGCTAGATCGTTACGACCAATATCTTCCTCAAATAAACTTACTGCATGCTCATGGTTCAGTTCATTGGACTAAGAATGGCACAGGTGATATCGAACTTAATTATGGGGATAGCAATTACATCTTTGAATTTAACGAAGAAGAAACTCAGATTTTAGATGAATGCAGAGATATTCTTTACAATGAAGAGAAAACACTCGCTGACTTAGATGCAGTCATTGAAGAACATGACGATCTATCTAAATTGCGAGCGGATGAATTTTGGTCTGCTTATGACAAGATGCCGATCGTTAATCCTACGAAGTGGAAGTTTCACGAAACGGTGTTTGAAGAAGCTTATTACCAGATCCTTCGCCACCTAAGCTATGAACTTGAACGGCCACAATCAGTACTCATCACCTTTGGATTTTCATTTGCTGATGAGCATATCCTTAGTCTTGTTCAGCGAGCACTCTCAAATCCATCACTGACAATGTATGTAGTGTGCTACTGCAAGTCGACGAAAGATTGGATGGAAGAAATATTTGGTCAATATCCTAATGTAAAATACATCTTCTCTGAGGAGCACGCCTTAGACTTCAAGCAATTAAACGATGAGTATTTCACTGTTCTTAAATCAAGTAAAACTAGTTCAAAAGAAAGTACAGATGAAAACGTAATTCAGATGCCTGAGAGAATTGGCGGTGACCAATGAGTATCGAAATCGGAGAAGTAATCTCCGTTAAAGGCACAAACATCATCGTTGAACTATACGAAGAGTCCAACAAAGAGACACTTTTCTACAACGGTGAAAAATTCAATGGTGTATCGATCCAAGAGTTCATTCTAATTCGTCGTGGCTTCAAAGATATCGTAGCCAGAGTTCAAGGAGAATATCTCGACGAACGATTAAAGGACGAAGAGAGTGACTGCTACATCCGCAAGGTTGAGTTAGTTCCAATCGGCTATTTTCAGTTTGATGAATTCCATGAAGGGATAAAACATCTGCCAATGATCCGTGACATCGCCTATCTAATGAGCGATACACAGGTTAAATCGATTTTTGGAAAGCCAGATGACCATTTCATTGTTGGTGAAACTCTTACTGAGGAAATACCTGTATCGCTACCTTGGGCAAAGCTATTCAATACTCATATTGGAGTTTTCGGTAATACTGGTAGTGGAAAATCTAATACGCTGACTAATATTTACACAACGTTATTTCGGAATAAGCTGGAAAATTTCAAAAACAAAAGTCACTTTATCATTATTGACTTTAATGGTGAGTACACAAATAACCAGCTAATACCAAAAGGTGCTAACAAGAAGGTATACCAGCTAGATACTCGCAATGATGATGGTGATAAGTTTCCGCTAACTAGCGATATATTCTGGGATGAAGAGTTATTCGGCATCCTATTTAAAGCTACTGAGAATACTCAGAAGCCATTCTTAAAGCGGATAGTTTCTGGGCGAGATAAGTTCAAAGACAATCCCAATAGCTTAGAGACGTACGTTAAGAAAACTATAAAGCGAGCACTTACCAGTACCTCACAAAAGAAAGAGTTTGCAGAGTTGATAGGTGAAATAGCAAAGATCATTGATTCTCAAGGTCTAAGCCAAACAATTAGAGAAATGGCTTGGCATAGCAAAGATGGCGTACTGTATTTCCCAAATAAAACATTCCCAAATTACTTAAATGGGGGTGACAATGACAACACTTATAGAGTGAATTGCGAGCAAGATGTTGAAAGCATCAACATTAGATCGTTATCACCATTCAGCGAGTTAAAGCTGAGGATCAACACTCAACTTCTTTCTGACCTTGTTAGTGGTTACGTTCAGTTCGACCATATCCAACCTCTACTAAAAAGGGTGGAAGCGTCATTAACAGCACTAGACCGTGTGTTTGAAGTCGTAGAGGAACAGCCAGCAAACCTGCTACTGTCAGTGATATCCCTTCGAAAAACTAACCAAGAAATTAAGAAGGTTTTACCACTTTTGCTTGCTAAGTTTTATTACAGTGCGCATAAGCAAAAGGTAATGAACCAAAGCCCCCCAGAGCAAACATTCCACATGATAATTGATGAGGCTCATAACATACTTTCGACCCAATCGAATCGTGAGAGTGAGAGTTGGAAGGACTATCGTTTGGAGTTGTTTGAGGAAATTATCAAAGAAGGTCGTAAATTTGGCTTTTTCCTAACGTTGTCAAGCCAAAGACCGGCAGACATCTCACCTACAATTATGTCTCAACTACACAACTTTTTTATTCATCGCTTAGTAAATGATCGTGACCTTAAGCTATTGGAAAATACAATAAGCTCACTTGATGATCTCTCACGCCAAATGATTCCCAACCTTTCAAAAGGTTGTGCGATAATTACAGGAACATCATTCGATATCCCAATGGTTGTTCAATTCCATGAGATGTCCCATGGTAGTAGGCCCGATAGTGATGATATCAATATTGCTGATTTATGGAGTTAAATAGTTGGTGCTGGCTGTGATAGTTAGTACCACTTGACTTTGCCCAAATTCTCTTTATCCGAAATAGATAGCTTTGAGTAGTGACTCTAACTTGAAATTGTCCCACAGTGAACTTAAGAACTAGTTGTCGACTTCCCCCTTACCGCCCCACACCGTCCACCAGCTTGTGGGCGGCTTCGCACTCTGGCGTATAAGAGTCGATTTTATTACACGGAAGCGCATTCATACTCTTGATACAGCCATGTGCCGCTGTGACCACCTCACCGGTTTTGGCTGAGTCTGCAAACTCCGCTTTCATGTCCGCACAAATGTTGTTCACCATTTGCTCGGCAAACTTTCGGGTAGACTCATCAAATGGCTTTCCCTCCATTTCGGCAAACGTACATTGGCGGATTTTCTGGCAAAACTTATCAACCTGTTGTTGCAACTGAGGCATCGTTGCCGCTGGCGCAGGCATTGCCACTAGCAATCCAAACAGGACGGCGAAAAAGAAAGGTAAACCGGGTGTCCAACGAAACGTTGTCATCATGGGTATCGCCTCCGAGGAAAGACCTCAAAAACTTTAACAAGGTTAACGCCAGATCAGGGTTGCATTACTAAGACTTTCAAAAGTTGGGAAATTTAGGGCGCATTTAACCTGTGAATTCCGCCCTGATTGCAGGCATTTTGCCTAAGACAAGCGTCGCTGGACAGTGGCTGGATGGCCTGACACAACCGCAAACGGCTCAACATCAGCATTCACCACAGACCCGGCTTCAATAACGGCCCCCTCCCCAATGGATACGCCGGATCGAATTACACTGTTTCCGCCGATCACAACATTGCTTCCGATGATCACCGGGGAGGCTATCAGCGACTCCCCCATATCAATATCTCGGGGAAGCAGGTCATGGACGGCGGTATAAATACCGGTACAGGGGCCAATCACGACATTGCTGCCAATGGTCACATGGGCACTGTCGAGGATGGTGCAATTGGGGTGGATCAGGACATTGTCGCCCAAGTCGATGTTGATGCCGTATTCACAGATAAACGGCGCTTCCACAATGACCTGCCTTCCCCTGGAAGAAAACAGCTTTGTGACAATCACATCCACTGCGGCTTCATCGGCGGGATCCTGGGCCTGGAGGTCCCGGCACAACCGGCGGGCAGCATGGTGAATGGATTTCAGTTCCTCATCCTTGGGCTTGAACGGTAACCCTTTTTGCATCCTTTCCAGTTCTGTCACTTTCGCCTCGGTAATTACCTTCTATAGGAAAAAGTATAAAGCCAAACCTGACGAGGAAGTAACTAATTAATGTGCTAACTCACTGTATTTGTTACAGCTGTCAGCAATTCCGCGTACTGGCGGAGGAATCTGTGCCCTGCTTCCACTCCCGCCTGGTAATCATTGTCCAGTTCTTCTTGCGTGCTGAGGAGCGCTTTACTCTCCAGCGGTTTTTCCGGTGCAATCTGCAGGATATGGACACGCGAAGGCGGGTCGGCAATGAATGATTCAATATCGTGGTAGCTTTGGTAATGATGCACAAGCATGTTCATCATATCCGCACTCAAAGACTGCCCGGTTATTGCCTGGAGCCGGTAAATCTGCTGGCCACCAAACAGCCAGCGCTCGCCGTTGGCTTTAATTCGGTTTGGCAGTACGTCTCTAAGGCGGGACAGAAAACCCTCATCGTCCTGTACCGGGCGCTTTTCCGTCAGTTGCCGGATGTTTGACAGGCGGTGTGACATTTCATCATGAAAACCCTGCAACTTGTTAAGGCGGTCTGTCAGGTTGAGACGCGCCAGGTAATCCGGCAGTTTATCCTCAATTTTTTCCCGCCAGTTTTCGAGCAATGCAACCCCAATGCCCTCGCTGGCTTCTACCGGCTCTGTCCGGATGACCACGACAATATCAGCGCCGCGGTAGTAGGCCTCTTTCACCGGAATCGCGGCACTCACGCCACCGTCTATGTAATGCTTGTCACCAACCTTGACCGGCCCGGAATACAAAAAGGGAATCGCGCACGTTGCCTTGAGCGTTGACATCCAGTCACCGTCGAGCAACGGAAGGTAATCATCTTTCAGAGTATAGGTGTCTGTTACTGCGGCATAAGCTCGCCGCCCACTGCCGGACAAAGTTGCTCGTGCTGATTCAATATCAAGGGGATTGGAAGGATGGCCAAGCCCCTTTTCAAGCGCCCAGTCCAAATCCATATATTGCTGGCGACGAAGGTATTTTATTAAGTGGAAAAAACGGGGAGACGTTGTGATTTCGTGGATGAATTGGTAACCGTAACCATGCTGACGCGCAAGGAACGAGGAGATGTTGAGCGCCCCGGCGGATGTACCAAAATAGAGAGAGAAAGGATCAAATCCGGCCCGGATAAAACTGTCGAATACGCCGGCAGTGAAAATACCCCTCTGCCCTCCACCCTGAGTGGAAACTGCTATCTGCGCTTTGCGTCCAGAAAACCGCCGCAAAATCGAATCCCCCGGAGATGCATGTCCGAGGGTCGTATTGATATTTTGAGGAACAACTGCCACCTCAACTCCTTAATCACAAAACCCGTATGGGTTATCAGGATATTAAGGCATTTCGGGGGTAACACTCTAGCTGTAAATGATTGCGACCAATCCGTAAGTCAAAATCATTGCCAGAGTGAATACAGTCGTTAACAGTGCAAGACGAAGGTTTGAATCCATGACCTGTACTCCTTACGAATCATTAACACATTAATAACGCTTGTAAGGAGGTATTACAAGATATGCCAGTCATTCATATGACTAAGTTCTCGTAATCATCACACTATTTGTACACCCATTGCGGCATTTTTCATGTGTCTTCCGTGCCTTGTCAGGAACAAATCTACAGTACAGGATTATTCACCACCATTTTACAAATAATTAATATTTAGAATTACCAAGCTATTCGGAAATGTAATGATTTGAAATGCAAAAATGTCAGATATTCTTATGGGTTATCAATGCGCTACTTTCAAATGACTTCAGTGATGATATTTCAATCAAAAAACCACAAATCATTTTATTTTATTGTTTTTATTATCTTTTAGTGAAACAACACCGACGTATTTAACCGTCAGCACCCTGCTTTTCGTGCCGGCGCGTTTACTGTCTAAAAAACAGTCAAATTGATGAAATATAAAATAATGATGATTAACTGGTTAAGATAATAATATTGGAATATACATCGGTCTTTCAGTGCGATAATTCCGGACTTTACTCATACAAACACTCTTTACCAGCATCATTAACCACAAAGACACCACTTTTACACAATCTTCCTCTATTGATTTCACATTTCCCAAAGGTTAGCCTCCTCTTATCGCCGTGATTAGTCATATGTTTTGCGAATCCCGGCAACACAAACACATACATCAAACACAACTTCGCTACATCGTCTTTAATCCGTTTCATAGGGATAGACAGAGCTTTCTAAGGAGTAATCATGAAACGCGAACAATGGGGCACCCGGGCCGGGTTTATACTCGCTGCTGTCGGGTCAGCAATAGGGTTGGGAAACATCTGGCGTTTCCCCTATATGGCTTATGAAAACGGCGGCGGGGCATTCCTTATCCCTTACCTTTTTGCCATGATCACCGCCGGTATTCCTTTTATGATTCTGGAGTTTACGCTCGGTCATAAAATGCGCGGTTCGTCGCCGGTCGTATTCTCCAAATTAAACACCAAGTTTGAATGGCTGGGCTGGTTCCAGGTCTTGATTGCTGCGGTGATTGCGGTTTACTACGTTGCGGTGATCGGCTGGGCTATCTCCTACCTTAGCTTCTCCTTTACCCAAAGCTGGGGAGCGGACACCAAAGCGTTCTTCTTCTCTGAGTACCTGCAACTTGGAGACAATTCCCCAACCAATCTCGGGAGCTGGCAATCGCAAATCGCGATTCCGATGGCTATTGCCTGGGCTATTACCTTTGCAGCCGTATTCAGCGGGATCAAAGGCGGGATTGAGCGTGCAAGCAAGATCATGATGCCACTGCTGTTTATCATGGTACTGGCGCTGATTGGCCGTGTGCTGTTCCTGCCGGGTGCTGTTGAAGGCCTCAATTACCTCTTTACCCCAGACTTCAGTAAGCTTGCGGATCCTAAGGTATGGTCAGCCGCATACGGCCAGATCTTCTTCACCTTGTCTGTCGGTTTCGCCATTATGCTCGCCTACTCCAGCTACCTGCCGGAGAAGTCTGACATCAACAACAATGCCTGCATGACCGTACTGATCAACTGCGGTTTTTCAATGACTGCCGGTGTACTGATCTTCTCTATCCTGGGATATATGGCTGCGGAACAGGGTAAAGCGGTAACAGATGTTGCCGGAGCCGGTGTCGGCCTTGCCTTCGTCACCTTGCCTGCGGCTATTAATTTATTGCCTATCCCCTACATCCTGGGGCCGCTGTTCTTCCTGGCGTTAGTTGTAGCCGGTTTAAGCTCCCATATTTCGATCATCGAAGCGGTCACATCAGCACTGATGGACAAGTTGAAACTGACCCGTAAGGCCGCAGCTTCTGTGGTTTGCGGTATCGGTTTTGCGGTCTCAATGGCGTTCGCGACCAACGGCGGCCTGTTGCTGCTTGATCTGGTCGACTACTTCATCAACAACGTGGCGCTGCTTGCTTCTTGCCTGATTGAGCTGGTGATTGTCGGCTGGCTGGTGAAGCTGTCTGATATCCGCGAACATGCCAACAAGTTGTCTGAATTTTCTGTCGGTAACTGGTTTGAGCTTTGTATCCGGTTCCTCAGCCCTGTCATGCTGGCGGTTATCACGACTACCAACCTGCTCAATACACTGGCTGACGGATATGGCGGCTATGCCCAGGAAGAGTTAATGCTGCTTGGCTGGGGCCTTGTTGGCGCCATGCTGGTAGTGGGAATTGTAGTCAATACGGCATCCAAGCCTGCTGCAGAAGGAGCGTAATATGACTTTCGGAGCCATTATCATGATGCTGATCGGTTTCGGCATCACCTGGGGCGGTGCGTACTGGTGCATTAACAAAGCGATGCATTCAGAAAGTTAACCCCACTGTCACGAGCAAAGCGGAGGCCGGGTGCCTCCGCTTTTTTATATAGATAAAAAGTAACTGGCCGTTGCAGCCCTGCTTTGCCGGATTCTATTCACTTTGGATGCAGAGCCTCGCTCAAATAAACGACATTCAAGCACTTTCTTTACGCCGAAACATTGAGAATCTGGCCTTTCCCGCCGGACTTTTGGATAATAGAAGATTGAAAAATTGCATTGAGACAAGGTGTTGGTTTGATGTCAGCCGCAAAACGTATTTTGGTCGTAGACGATGATGTGGAAATCCGTGAACTGCTACAGGAATACCTGACCAAAGCAGGATACGACGTCACCACGGCTCGTGACGGTAATGAAATGCGCACCAAGGTGGCAAGCCAATACCCGGACCTTATCCTTCTGGATATCATGCTGCCGGGTGATGACGGCTTTACCTTGTGTAAGGAAGTCCGCCGTACATCAAACGTTCCTATCATCATGCTCACCGCGGTATCCGATGAAACCGACCAGATCATTGGCCTGGAACTCGGCGCGGATGACTACGTTGCGAAGCCATTCAGCCCCCGTCAGCTTGTCGCACGGATCCGTGCCCTGCTCCGGCGTACAGAACAGCTCCAGCAAACCACAACGTCCAAAGCCAAGGCTATCCGGTTCGACCAATGGCGGGTTGACCCTGCTGCCATGCGCCTGAACAACCTGGTAACCGGCCTGGAAGTGGATATGACCCCGGCAGATTTCACGTTGCTGATGCTGTTTTTGGAACACCCACAGGAGCTGCTTGACCGAAATGCCATTTCCAATGCGCTCAAAGGTAAAGATGCAGAGCCCCATGACCGCGCTATTGATGTCCAGGTCAGCCGCTTGAGGCAACGCCTGAAAGACAGCGGGAAATCGCCGCGAATTATCAAAACGGTGCGCGGTACCGGCTACCTGTTCATTGCCGAGATAACCTATGAAGCCTGACATGGATGTCAGCCCCGCACCGGATGCGCTGGAGAAAGCGTCCAGAAGCCTGTTCGCTTTTATCTGGCCTCGCTCCCTGCTCTCCCGCACCCTTATGTTAACCCTGGTTTCCGTTTTGATGGCCCAGGTCATTGCTACATCAATCTGGTTCAGCCAGTCACGGGACAGGGAAATGGAGGGGTTGAAATCCGCCTCTGATGCCATGGCGCAGATGTTTGCTTCCACCACCAAGTTCTTTGAATCACTGCCGATGAAATACCGCCATATTGCGCTGGACCAACTTCGCAATATGGGTGGAGCCCGCTTTTTCGTCTCCTTTAACAAGGAGAAAATTACCATCGATGCGATTCCGGACAATGAGCTGAAAACACTCTCACTCAACACCATATCCAAGGTTCTTCACCAGAAACTGCCTAACCTGAAGGTTATCGATGTTGAGTTTTCCCGCCCGGAAACGCTGCACGTTCTGAACAACAATATCCTGCTGTCAGATTTACCGCGCTCGTGGGCACATTACACCCTGACACTGCAGCCGCTGAACCCACCGATCCTGGTAGTGCAAATCCAACTGGCTGAGAATGAATGGCTTTATATTGCAGGCTTGCTCCCGGCACCTTATGTCACGCTGGAAGACAACCTGTTTACGGTTGAACAGGCAATATTCATTACTGCCATTACTGCCCTGCTGTTAATCTTCACTGGCATGTTGATCCGTCGCCAGACCAAGCCTTTGCGCCACTTGGCTGAAGCGGCGGACCGGCTGAGTATGTCTATCGACCAACCACCGATTAAAGAAGAAGGGGCGGCTGAAATCATCACTGCAACCCGGGCATTCAACCGGATGCAGATGCGCCTTCAACGTTATATCAAAGACAGGGAAAGTTTATTCAGTGCCATCTCCCATGACCTGAAAACCCCGATCACCCGCCTGCGGCTCCGGGCAGAACTGCTGGATGACGAAACAACCATTGATAAGTTCAACAAAGATCTCGATGAGCTGGAAATCATGGTAAAGGGTGCATTGCAGACGGTAAAAGACACGGATATTCACGAAAACCTGGCGGAGGTGGACATCAACCTCCTGCTTGAGAGCATTGCAGAAGTCCATAACGCCACTACCGAAAACGTCCGGTTGAACGCGGATACAGACGCGATAATGATGTGCAAGCCGCTCGCCATCAAACGCAGCCTCAGCAACCTCATCGACAATGCCGTATTGCACGGGGGGCACGTCGAAGTCTATATCTTTGATGACAATGATAAAATTCGTATTTCCATTCAGGATGATGGCCCCGGTATCCCCGAAACGTCCCTGAATCGGGTATTTGCCCCTTACTATCGTATTAACACCGACGCTGAAGGTTCCGGACTGGGACTGGGTATTGCCCGCAATATCATCCATGCCCACGGTGGCGAGCTTGTTCTCTCCAACCGTGATGAAGGTGGCCTTAGTGTCGATATCAGCCTCCCGAGACTGTTTAAATGAGCCCCCTTAAGTCACTTTGTTTCTCCCTCGCACTTGCCTACTGCCAGCAAGTCTCTGCCGGTAATGTTGAAGTTCTGCACTGGTGGACATCCGGTGGTGAAGCTAAATCCGTTGAATCCCTGAAAAGTGCCCTGAAAGCCAGGGGCCACTCTTGGGAGGACATCGCCGTTGCCGGTCTTGCCGGTGAAAACGCAATGAATGTGCTGATCACCCGGGCGATGTCCGGAAACCCTCCCTCTGCGGCACAAATTAAAGGCCCGGATATCCGGGAATGGGGACGCCTTGGCTTTTTGACCAACCTTGACGATGTTGCCCAGAAAGAAAGCTGGGACCAGCTTCTGCCCTCCCAGGTTGCCAATATCATGAAGTATGATGGCCACTACGTTGCTGTCCCGTTCAATATCCACCGGGTCAACTGGCTATGGGTAAACCCGGAAGTGATGAAAAAAGCCGGGGTCACTGTCCCTCAAACACTTGATGAGTTTTTCACTACCGCGGATAAGCTCCAGGAAGCCGGTTACATCGCCGTGGCACTCAGTGATGAAGCTTGGCAGGAAGCCACGATATTTGATGCGATTGCACTTTCGGTGCTGGGTGCCAGGGATTACGAAAAAGCCTTTGTCCAACTGGATGAGAAAACGCTTTCCGGCCCTAAGATGGCAGAAGCATTCCGCCAGTTTAAACGAATGAAAAAGTATATGGACCCAGAGGCCGCCGGCCGGAAATGGAACGAATCTACAGACTTGGTCATTCAGGGCAAAGCTGCCATGCAATGGATGGGGGACTGGGCAAAAGGGGAATTTGCAGCCGAAGGGAAACAACCGGGCAAAGATTATCTCTGCGCACCGGCACCGGGGACGAAAAACACCTTTATGTTCAACATCGACAGTTTTGCGTTTTTCAGTCTCCAGAACAAAGATGATACGGATGCCCAAAAAGCGCTGGCAAGCGCCATTCTTGACCCGGCTTTCCAGCGAACGTTTAACCTGAACAAGGGCTCGATCCCGGTTCGGGTAGATATGGATTTGAATGGCTTCGATCAGTGTTCAGTCGATGCCATGAACGCATTTTTGCGCGGGGCGGCAACCAATCAGCTGGTTCCAAGCCTGTCTCACGGCCTTGCCAGCACGCGTTACGTCCAAAATGCGGTTTTTGATGTGGTTTCACAATTCTTCCAGAGCGATACGGAAACCCCTGAACAGGCAGCTGAGAAACTCGCCAAAGCCATCTACTCAGTGCGGAACTAACCTACCTCACACTTTTCCTTTTAACGCATCCATATCGGTCATTCAAAGACCGATATGGCATTTCATTCAAGACACATTACTCCTACAATAATCACAAATAAGGAACAATTAAAATAAGCCTGTTCCCTGCCCCGTCAGGAATGGAAATTTCATTAAAAGGAAGCTGTTATGACCCGTGCTTTGGCTCTTATGTTAGCCCTACTTCCGTTATCTGTATTTGCCCAGAATAACGCTTGTCTGTCTGAAAAATACCATGGGTATGTCGATGCTTCGATCAACTGGTATGAAGATCTGGTAAAACTCACTGTCGAGAAAGATGCCACTCTTGAGGATGTCAGCCAGTGGTTCCTCGAAGGCAGGAAAAACCACTTTGAGTTTAATAAAGAGGCCTTTGACTATTACCTGGAAAACGATCCGGGAAGATTGAAGCTCGATACGTCCGTTGAAGGATGGCTAAACCTGAGCCAGGACGATATCAAGACACTCAGCCAGACCGAAGGCCCGCTGTCAGAAAAAGCGGCAGAAGTGTTTAACTTCCGCCAGAGCACGCCCCATGCCCGGAACTATGATATGCGAAGTGCACTGGCTGATATCCTGAGCCACCCGGATGCCATCCAGGAAGCGCTCAACCGTTACAACACCGCGGTATTGGACGTCAGCAACACTGAGTGCAAGTAATTTCCCTACCGAATCCCCTTGAGTCAGACCGGGTATACCAACCCGGTCTGACTTCTATCTATCCCTGTCCCGGATTTTGACTAATACCAATTGGGATAATTCCTTGGTCATTCTGATTGGTACAATAATTCAGTCACCAGAGAAAAAACCATTCTGATTTTCGCCGTCAATTCTGGTATGTTGTCCCTCTTCTCTGCCCGGTGAGCGACATTCCCGCGTGCAGAATGGTATAGAGAACTAGAAATCAACGATATGGCAAAGGCACACTACACCAAACCTGCCGAAGCGACGCCGGAAACCCTGCATCGCATTTTTACGGTACCAGAAGCGCCGAATTCGACCCTGAGCCGAATCGAAAACGAAATTTCCCAGAACCTCGATAATTTTCTCCAGCAGCACATCGCCGCTGTTGAGCAGCCGTTGGCTGAAATCGAGAAAGACTTCAGCAACCCAATCATTCCTGAAGATCCCACTTTCGTCTCTGACCACACCGAATTCCTGCTCGATAAACTGGTGGCGCATTCCGTCCACACCTCTTCCCCACGTTTTATCGGGCATATGACATCGGCTCTGCCTTACTTCCTGATGCCGTTGTCAAAAATAATGATTAGCCTCAACCAGAACCTGGTAAAGATTGAAACCTCCAAGGCGTTTACCCCGCTGGAGCGCCAGGTTCTGGGTATGTTGCACAACCTCATCTACCGCAAAGAAGCTGGCTGGTATACCGACTGGATGCACAGTGCGGATCACTCGCTGGGTGCATTCTGCTCCGGGGGGACTGTTGCCAACATTACCGCCCTGTGGGTAGCTCGGAATCAGTTACTGAAACCGGATGGTGAATTCAAAGGAATCGGCCAGGAAGGCTTCTTCCGCGCCATGAAGCATTATGGCTATGACGGCCTCGCTGTTTTGGTCTCAGAACGCGGGCATTACTCGCTCAAAAAAGCTGCTGACGTGCTTGGGATCGGCCGTGATTGCCTGATTGCCATTCCAACGGATGACAACAACCGTATCCGCACCGATCTGCTTGAGGAAAAAATCTCGGCGCTGAAGGCGCAGAATATCAAGCCATTTGCCATCGTCGGTGTTGCCGGGACCACGGAAACCGGAAATATCGACCCGCTCAACACACTGGCAGATATTGCCGAACGTGAAGGCTGCCATTTCCACGTCGATGCGGCCTGGGGCGGAGCCAGCCTGATGTCCAACAACCAGCGCCAGAAGCTGGCTGGCATTGAGCGGGCTGACTCGGTAACGATTGATGCCCATAAGCAGCTCTATATTCCAATGGGCGCCGGTATGGTCATCTTCAAAGACCCTACCCTGGCATCTGCCATTGAGCACCACGCAGAATACATATTGCGTAAAGGTTCAAAAGACCTCGGCAGCCACACCTTGGAAGGCTCACGCAGTGGCATGGCCATGTTGCTCTACGCGGCACTTAATATTATCAGCCGTAAGGGATACGAGATGCTCATCGACCAAAGCGTCGACAAAGCAGCACACTTTGCCGCGTTGATTAAAGCGCGTGAAAACTTCGAGCTGGTTACCGAACCGGAACTTTGCCTGCTGACCTACCGTTATGTGCCGGAAGACGTCAAAAAGGCACTGGACGTTGCTTCCGAAGAAGACCGGGAAACCATTCTGGATCTGCTTAACGATCTCACTGAGTTCGTTCAAAAGCGTCAGCGTGAGAGTGGACACTCTTTTGTCTCCCGTACCCGCCTGACACCGGAAAAGTGGAACCGCAAGATTTCATCTGTGTTCCGGGTTGTTCTTGCAAACCCGCTGACTACCCATGAAATACTGGAAAACGTCCTTTCCGAGCAGGAAGAGATTGTAAAAACCAGCGAAATCGCCCTGCCGAAGCTTCGTGAAATTGCCAGCCGTATCCTGACTGAGGCGGCGGCCTGAAACGATACCCAAACCAACATACCCGGTGCTTGCCGGGTATGCCCCATCTCCATGCTCCGTCGCTCACCTCAATCCCCTGATTTTTTAAATGTTATTGCCACCCGAATGCGACTCAAGCCCAATTAACCAACGGGTTTTATATGCATAATAAGGCGCTACTCCTGGCAACTACAGAGCAGAGAATCCGTACAGTGAGCGAACAATACAACACCGAAATATCAAAGCATTACGCAGCCTACCGCCCACCGATCCATCAGATGATACTGAACGCTAACCTGTCTTCCTTGCCATCATTCCATGTCGGTGTGGATGTCGGGTGCGGGACGGGAGTATCCACTGTCGCCTTGAGTGAATACTGTCAGACAGTGCGGGGGGTTGATCCAAGTGAATCCATGATTGGACAAACGCTGGGAACTGACCGGATAAGCTATAGCGTTGGAACCGGCGAAAACATCCCGGCTGAAAATGGCTCTGTTGATATCATCACTTTTGCCGGTTCATTGTCATACGCAAAATCCGAAGCGCTGGTTGAAGAAATCAAGCGGGTTTGCGCCAAAAACGCAACGGTTTTGGTTTATGACTTTGAGGTGCTGCTTATGGATTTCATGGACATGCTTGGCATAGCGATGAACCCTGTCCCGTCAGATTATGACCACGCAATTAACTTCAGTGATATTGCAGGTTTTCACCCTGCGAATATACATCAGGGAACCCTAAGTCTTGAGGTTACCTCCGAGCAACTGGCCCACGTGTTGTTTTCATCCTCAACGCGTTACACAAAGCTGGTAAAGGCATTTGGTGAAGAAAACACCTTCAACGAGGTCGTCAGGAAGTTAACTGAAATCAGTCCAACTCACCGGATATCAGTGAACACCTATTCGTCAATGTACAACGTCAACCGTGATTAACATCAAGGTATGTAAGTCTCCTCAAACAGGTAAATTTGTAAGCGTTAATGTCATTCATCCGAGGCTATAAATAATGGATATCAGATATTGCGAAAAGTGCGGTAAAGAGACGCCTCATAAAGAACTGATTAAGCAAAAACCATCCAAGTATGGAAACAGCAGAAAAGAAAAATTTAAGGCTTTTCTGGAAGGTTTTTTCAGTGGGTCGGCAAGCCCTGTCCTGGCGTCTTTAGACTTGGTTGATCGCTATGTGGTTTGTACTGAATGCGGTCATAAAGTGAAAGAAAATCATGGTGATGAATTTCAGTAACATCTCTCTTTGAATAAAACAAAGCCGCCTCAGTGGGCGGCTCTGTCATTCAGCTTTACGTTTACCGGGTTAATCACCGACAAACATATAGCCTTCACCGTGGACGGTGATAAATACCTGAGGGATTTTTTAGGGTCAACATCTATTTGCGTGCATCAAGGAAGTCACTAAAGCACCAATTCTGGCAACAACAAGGTAGGTAATACGCATAGGTTGCGAACGACATAACATCAAAATCTCATAGCATTACGCCCATCGTCCGACCAGGAAAACTCTCACTAAACAGCTAAATTTGTCATGCTGTCACAAAGCGCTTTAAGTGCTTTCAATCGCAGTACAGAACTCAATCAGATAACCATTTAAATCACGCACAAACGCAATGGTTTGCCCCCAAGGCATATGAGTAACATCTTGAACCAACTCCGCACCTGCATCGACAGCTTGAGCTAAATTTCCTGCCACATCATCTGTTTCAAAGGCAATTTCGAAATTTGGTGACTCTGCATTGCCAGAGCTTGGGTTCTTACCAAGAGAGGCCATCAAATCAAGTGAAGAAAATGCCAGCTTAGTTTCGCCTGTATCAAGTTCCCCGTAGATTCCGCTTTCATGCAGATACGCTCGCTGCAAGCCAAATGCCTGCTCGTAAAAAGACAGTGTGAGTCCAACATCTTTAACATACATGATGGTGTATTTAAATTTCATACTTCTCTCCATGAATGTATCGCCTTCACATTCTAGTCAGTTTGAAAAAGAGCATATCTAAGAATTGCGACAATGTAGTTTTTGCGCTTTTACCCTGGTAAGCAAATACGTTCTGCCAATGTCCTTGCGCCCCAAAAACAACAAAGCCGCCTCAGTGGGCGGCTCTGTCATTCAGCTTTATGCTTACCGGGTTAATCACCGACAAACATATAGCCTTCACCGTGGACGGTGATAAATACCTGAGGGTTCTTAGGGTCAACCTCTATCTTGGCGCGGAGGCGACGAATCAGTACGTCGATAGTACGGTCGTTTGGCGCGTCAACGCGGTGGCTGATCATATTCAGGATGCGGTCGCGGCTCAGTACCACATTTGAATTGGCAGAGAAAGCAACCAGCAGTTCGTATTCCGCTTTGGTCAGTTTGACCGGCGTACCCTTGTGGGACAAAGAACGGCGATTGATATCAAACTGCCATTCGCCAAAGCGAATTACGTGGTCGTTGGCTTCTTCTTCTTCCGCCACATCCCGGGCTTTATTCACCAGAGACATACGCCACAACAGGTTTTTCACGCGAACCAAAAGTTCACGTAATTCAAAAGGTTTGGTTACGTAGTCGTCTGCACCCATTTCAAGGCCAACGATACGGTCGATGCTATCCGTGCGTCCGGTTACCAGAATAATCCCTACTTCCGAGCGGCTGCGCAGTTCACGCGTCAGCATTAGCCCGTCTTCACCCGGCAGGTTGATATCAAGCATCACGAGATCGACTTTTTCAGCCGTCATAATCTCGCGCATTTGCTCACCATTGTCCGCCTGGCTTACCCGGTAACCTTCTTTTTCAAAGTACCCCACAAGTTTAGCGCGGGTAACTACTTCATCTTCTACAACGAGGACGTGATAGCTCATGTTTTCATCATCTTAGTGTGTTTCACCTCACACTTTACCACCCTATTAATAACTTGTCATAACTCTCTTTCGTCTGTTCATTACCTATGGTGACCCTATTCACATGAAATCAATAACATCCAAGCCTAGAAAAAACTTTTACCCACTCTGGGTTCCTGGTTTTTAAACAAAACTTTATGGATGTCGGTCCCATGAAAAAACTTTGGAAAAAATTGCTCAAGCCGAGCAGCAAATACTCGATCCTGGCACTGGTGCTGGTTGGCGCCGCTGTTGCCGTGGGTGGTGTTGTCGCCATGCACAAGACGTTTGAAGTATTCTCAACCACTGAGTTCTGTACGTCTTGCCACACCATGCAGCAAAACTACGCGGAATACAGCCAGTCTATCCACTTCAAGAACGCTGCCGGCGTTCGCGCTGAGTGTGTTGACTGTCACCAGCCAAAAGATTTCCCAGGAAAAGTAATGCGCAAGATGGAAGCAGCGAAAGACCTGTACCATCACTTTGTTACCGGGAAAATTGATACCCCAGAGAAGTTTGAGGAACACCGCCTCGAGTTGGCACAGAAGGTCTGGGACCGCATGAAGAGCCAAAACTCTAAAACCTGTAAGAGCTGCCACTCTTACGAGGCGATGGACCATGAAAAGCAATCTGCCAAAGCTGCGTTTGAAATGAACAAAGCCGCTGCTGCTGACATGAACTGTATCGAGTGTCACAAGGGTATTGCCCACGAACTGCCAAACATGGCCGGTGGCTACCGTAAGACATTCCAACAGCTGGAAGCAGAAGCTGCCGTTCCACCAGCGAATGCCAAGACGCTCTACTCCCTGAACGAGAAGAACCTGTACTTCACTGATGATGCCAACGGCAAAGTAGACGGCAAGCTGCTGCCTGCTTCTAAAGTGACTGTACTGGAAGAGAAAGGCGACATGCTGAAAGTCAGCATCGACGGCTGGCTCGAAGCAAACGGTAAAGGCCGCGTAATCACTGAGTACATGGGTAAGCGCGTATTCAAGGCAACTATCCGTGGCGACGTTAAAGAACACGAAAAACTGCTGGAGTCCAAGGTTGACCCTGCTACTGACATCAAGTGGAACCACATTGAAGTTCAGGCATGGATCACCAAAGACCACATGCTGGAAAACATCCAGCCTATCTGGAACTACGCGGAAGAGATGTACGCATCTACCTGTAACGCGTGTCATGCAGCTCCAGACCCAGCTCACTTCACTGCTAACGGCTGGATTTCAGGCCTGAAAGCAATGAGCGCCTACTACCGCCTGAGCAAAACGGAAGAACGTACCCTGCTCAAGTACCTGCAGAACCACGGTAAAGATACCGGCGGCGCAGGCAAACACTAATCGGGCTAAACGCCTCCAGGCAATTAGAAAGGCGAACTATCGGAGGCGTGTCCAAGGGCACGTCTCCTGAAAAGATTCTGCAAAATAAGGATTTAATTATGGCGACAGAAAACAAACCACAAGGCATCTCCCGCCGTCGCTTCCTGAGCGGTATGGTGGCTGCCAGTGCCGCCACTGTAATCGGCACCAGCCTGCTGGCTCCACGCTCTGCGCTGGCGGCTACCGGCGAAGCCAAAGAAGCCTTTAACGGTGAGATCCTGTCCGGCTCTCACTGGGGTGCATTCCGCGCTAAGGTAAAAGATGGCATCTGGGTTGAAACTGTTCCTTTTGAACAGGATCCACACCCAACCACCATGCTGAACGGTCTGCGTGAAGTGGTTTATAACCCTGCACGTGTTAAGTACCCAATGGTACGTATTGACTGGCTGCGTCACGGCTGGAAGTCTGACACTACCCAGCGCGGTGATAACCGTTTTGTACGTGTGCCTTGGTCACAGGCTCTGGACTTCTTCCACCACGAACTGGAACGTGTTCAGAACACTTACGGCCCTAGCGCCCTGTACGCAGGTCACACTGGCTGGCAGTCAGTAGGTAAACTGCACTCTGCAGGCACCATGATGATGCGTGCAGTTGGCCTGCACGGTACTTTCCTGGCTAAAGCCGGTGACTACTCTACCGGTGCGGCTCAGGTTGTACTGCCATACGTAGCGGGCGCAATGGAAGTTTACGAACAGCAAACTTCTTGGCCACTGGTTCTGGAGCACTCCAAGACTATCGTTATCTGGGGTTCTGACCCAATCAAGAACCTGCAGGTAGGCTGGCTGGTACCTGACCACAGCGTATACGGCTACTACCAGCAACTGGCTGAAAAAGTGAAGAAAGGCGAAATCAAGGTCTACCACATTGACCCTGTGAAGTCTGAATCAGCCAAGTTCTTCGGCGGCGACGTGGTTCCAGTAAACCCACAGACTGACGTTCCTCTGATGCTGGCTCTGGCATACACCCTGTATGACGAGAAGCTTTACGACCAGCAGTTCCTGAAGGACTACACCACTGGTTTCGACAAGTTCCTGCCATACCTGCTGGGTACTAACGACGGTGTTGCGAAGACGCCTGAGTGGGCAGCGAAAATCTGTGGTATCCCTGCTGAAGACATCCGTGCCATTGCCCGCCAGATGGCAGGCGGTCGCACCCAGATCATCGGCGGCTGGTGTCTGCAGCGTATGCAGCACGGCGAGCAGTATGCTTGGATGCTGGTTGTACTGGCTGCAATGCTGGGTCAAATCGGCCTGCCAGGCGGCGGCTTCGGCTTCGGCTGGCACTACAACGATGCTGGTACCATCACCTCTGCTGGTCCTCTGATGTCAGGCTTCAGCGGCGTAACCGGTGTGGATCCAATCCACAACGGCAGCTACAAGGGTTACTCAAACTACATCCCGGTAGCGCGTTTCGTTGACTGTATCGAGAACCCTGGCCAAACCATCGACTGGAACGGTCACAAGATCAAGTTCCCAGAGATGAAGATGGCAATCTTCGTCGGTAACAACCCATTCCACCACCACCAGGACCGCAACCGCATGATTAAAGCGTGGCGCAAACTGGAAACCGTGGTAAGTGTTGAACATCAGTGGACTGCGACCTGTCGCTTTGCAGACATCGTCCTGCCTGCAACCACCACTTATGAGCGTGACGATATCGAACAGTTCGGTAACCACTCTAACAAGGGTATTATCGCACTGCGCAAGATCGTCGAGCCTATGTTCGAATCGAAAGATGACTTCGACATCTTCCGCGAACTGTGCCGTCGTTACGACCGTGAAGAAGCCTTCACCGGTGGTAAAGAAAAGATGGAATGGGTTGAGGAAATCTACAACGGTGCACGCCTGCAAGGCCGTGGTATCGGTGTTCGCATGCCAAACTTCAAGAAGTTCTGGGAAGGCGAAGGCTATATCACATTCCCTGAAGGTTCACCTTGGGTTCGTCACGAATCATTCCGTAAGGAACCGGATCTGGAGCCACTGGGCACCGCTTCTGGCCTTATCGAGATCTACTGTAAGACCATTGCTGACATGGGTTACGACGACTGCCAGGGCCACCCAATGTGGTTTGAAAAGGCAGAGCGCAGCCACGGTGGCCCAGGTTCTGAGAAGTTCCCAATCCACCTGCAGAGCTGTCACCCGAACAACCGCCTGCACTCGCAGCTGTGTTCTTCGACTGTCTACCGCGCAACCTGGTCAGTAGCAGACCGTGAGCCTTGCTACATCAGCAAAGCTGACGCAGACGCACGTGGCATCAAGTCTGGCGACATCGTTCGCGTGTTCAATGAGCGTGGCCAGGTACTGGCCGGTGCCGTTGTAACTGAAGACTACAGTGCCGGTGTTTGCCGCTTGCACGAAGGTGCATGGTACAGCCCACTGGAAGGCGGAAAGCCGGGTACTATCTGTACTTTCGGTGACCCTAACGTTCTGACTATGGACAAGGGTACTTCCAAGCTGGCTCAGGCGACTTCTGCCCACACTGCACTGGTAGAAATCGAGAAGTTCACTGGCAAGATCCCGGGTGTTACCGGTTTCGATGGCCCAATTGAACTGCACGACATCAACCCATTGTTCCCTGCAATGGATTCTTGATGAAAAAAGAAGGGTGGCTTTGCCACCCTTCTTTTCATAAGTTGTAATAATCCTTAATAAATTTCCTTTAATTTCTTTATCACTCAGCTTGTGCCAGAATCGTTTACCAAAGTCAGTAGCACATACTTTGCTAAACGGTTTTGATATCCCAGGAGATACCATGCAAGAGTTTATTGCCATTAACGAACAGCGCGCCGAGTTTTACTGGTGGATGTCCTCACTCCTTGCCCGTGAACTGACCGCAAAAGACCTGGAAAACTATCTGGGTGGCGAAATGGTCAGCTACTACTCTGCCCTGGCAATGACACCGGAACTCAAAGCCCCGGTTAATGCATTCCGTGACGCGTTGGACAAACTCGAAAAGCGCGAAGATAACCAACTGGAACTGGCAGCTGATTTCTGTGGCCTTTTCCTCAGCACGCCAAAAACAGGAGCCCTGCCTTACGCCTCTATCTATGTCGGCGAAAGTGGCCTGCTTAATGACAAGCCAGCGCAGGAAATGGGCGACTGGATGCAACGCTTTGGTATCGCCCAGCGCAAGGACTTCAACGAACCGTTTGATCACGCTGCGGTGATGCTGGATTTCCTCGGTAACCTCATCGTTATGAGCAACCAGAAAGAAACGGAAGAAGAGCGCGAAGCGCTGATGCAGGAACAGCTCCAGTTTATTGATTCAATGCTGATGAACTGGCTGCCAACCTTCTCGACAGCCGTTGCCTCACGGGACCCATTTGGATTCTACGCGGCTGCGATGAGCCTGCTGGTCGCATTTGTGAACGTTGATCGTGCGTTTCTGATTGGCGAATAACGCCGCGGAAAACACAATGAACAGAGAAGAAGCGAGCCTTGGTGCTCGCTTCTTTGTTCCAGATGCTTTCACTTTTCATTTCAAGCAGTACCAATCCAGAAGTTGATACCCTGCTATATGGCTACAAAACATCGCCTTATAGCCAACATGAAGATTATCAGTAAGTTACATGTCAGCTCCCGAAACTGTGTCCACGAAGGGCTGTAACGCCAAACCTTAAACTCAAGCAATAAAACAACAGAAAAACATACAGTTATCTCAAAACCCCCAAGCCTTAAATTTAGATCTGTAAGCTCTTATAAATGGAGCACTCTTTCCAGCCAAGCATTCCAATTAGCTAAACTATCAATAACCGTGATGCCGATTTCGGTTTTTGCCACATAAATATAACATTTGTTGATCCAGACGCCATTTTTCAGTCGCCGGCATTGCCCAAAATCCGCCCAATCCTTAAATTGAAACCGGTTTCAATTTGAGGGTTCGTTGTGTTTGATATATCGATCATGTATCGCTATCTACATTCATTTGTTGACGGTTTTGCGATAACAGCAAGTATTAGCATTGCATCCATTTGTGGCAGTTTTATCGTAGGCTTGCTGATTATGTTTGCTTGTATTAGCCGATTCCAGGCTCTATCAGCTTTGGGGTATGGTTACATTAATGTGTTCAGAAATATTCCGTTTATTGTACAGGTTTTCTTTATATTCTATGGATTGCCAGAACTAAAAATATTTATTGATCCCTATACCACCGGTGTATTGGCTTTATCTATTGCCGTAGGCGCATACTGTGCTGATGTATTACGAGCAAGTGTTCAGCAAGTCGACCAAGATATCATAGAAGCAGCCCAGTCATTTGGCCTAAACCGTATAACAATCTATCGAAAAATCATATTGCCACTGGCACTGCGTAATTCTATTAAACCTCTCGGTTCAATATTCATAAACCTCATTTTGACCACCTCGATTTTGTCGTCTATCACGCTAAATGAGCTGACGGGTACGGCAAAAATTATTGCAGCAGAAACCTTCAGACCGTTTGAGGTTTATTTTTTCTTGTTGCTTTTTTACTGTGTCCTGACCTACCTCCTCTCTGTTGTGGTCTCGTTGGTTCACAAGAGACTTAATCGATTCACTGAGGCGGAGGCATAATTATGTCGGGCAACGAATTTGTACTTTATGACCTCATTGTATTGTTGAGCGGAATCGCCGTTTCACTGAAGGTTTTTTTATTATCCAGTATATATGGCGCGGGACTTGGATTGGGTTTAGCCATTTGCAGATATTATCGAATCCCTGTATTCAGTCAAATTTCAGTTTTTATAAGCGAATTTTTGAAAAACTCACCGGTCTTGGTGCAGCTATTTTTAATCTATTTTGGGCTGCCTATTTTCCTGTCGATGGATATGTCCGCCGAACTTGCTGCAATAATTACGTTAACAGGCAATACCGCAGCATTTGTTTCAGTCATTGTAATCACGGGTATGTCCGCTATTGATAGAGGGCAATTGGATGCTGCAAGATCGTTTGGAATCACCGAATTCACCATCTTGAAAAAAATCATTGCCCCACAAGCACTTTTAATTGCAATAGCGCCATTGGTCGGTTTGGCAGTTAATCAATTGCAGGTAACGTCCCTGATTTCTGTAATTGGCGTGATAGACATTACCAAGGTTGGAGCGATCCTGAATCAACGCACATGGCAACCTTTTATTGTTTGGCCAATCATAGGTCTAATTTATTTCTCTTTGTCGATGGCAATCTCCAAGCTGGGAAGCAAACTCGAACAGCGTCTAAAACAGCATCAAACCTGGTCTTCAATATAAGGTTACCCCAATGATATCTATAAAAAGCGTAAAGAAGTCGTTTGGAAAAGACGCAGTATTAAAGGACGTGAGCTTAACAATTAAACAAGGCGATATCGTTTCAATATTAGGTGCCAGCGGATCAGGTAAATCAACTTTATTACGGTGCATCAATGGACTGGAAACAATTGATGCTGGTGACATTCAATTCAGGGCATTATCTGTAGCAAACAAAAATGAACTGCAAAAAATCCGCCGGTCGGTTTCAACCGTATTCCAAAATTTTAATCTTTACCCTCATTTAACTGTTTTGGAAAACATCACGCTGGCTCCGATAGAAGTACTGGGGCTCACCAAAGCTGATGCGGAAATAGAAGCCAAACAACTCTTAAGCGTGGTCGATCTCTCCGATAAAGCAGACAGTTATCCGGCCCAACTCTCAGGTGGACAGAAGCAGCGTATAGGTATCTGCCGGGCACTGGCGATGAAACCCGAGTGTTTGCTTCTGGATGAGGTGACCAGTGCACTCGACCCAGAAATGACCTCTGAAGTGCTTGATGTATTGGCTGAACTCGCTAAATCAGGGACCACACTGGTCTTTGTAACACACGAGATTGCATTCGCCGAAAAAATTTCCAGCCGAATCGTGTTCCTTGACCAAGGAGTAGTGAAGGCAGATATGGATAAAGAAACATTCTTTTCTTCAGATGGTGGAAAAAGAGATCCGAGGATTAGGCGCTTTTTAGAAAAAATGGATTGTAAGTAATGATTGTTTTATCGAATTCAGAAGCTTGGCCCGGAATCAATGATACCGCCCAGATGCTTAATAATGGAGCCAATGGCTTGGATGCAATTCTCTATGGCATCGAAAAAGTTGAAGCAGAACCCAAAGTCCGCAGTGTTGGTTATGGAGGCTGGCCAAACCTGATTGGTGATATGGAATTCGACGGCGCTGTAATGGATGGAAATACCCTCAGAACCGGAGCTGTCGGGGCAGTGAAAGACCATTTTCATGTCACGCGCATTGCCCGGAAGGTAATGGAAGAACTCAACCATGAAATATTGGTTGGCGAGGGAGCAACACGATTCGCCTATGAGATGGGGTTTGAGTGCCCTAACCCCCTGCTGGAAGATTCCAGGCAAGTCTGGTTAAAAAAGCTACAGGACATTACCGGTGAACAACACCCGGATATGTCCACTCGCCCTCTTGCCCATCTTAATTCCTTGATAACAGATCCTGAAAAGGTCCGTGATACGACGGTATTTCTTACTAAAGACAATGATCGAGGTATCTACGCAGCTACAAGTACATCCGGATGGGCATGGAAATACCCGGGACGGTTGGGGGACTCCCCAATAGCCGGAGCCGGTTTTTATGCCGACAGCCGCTATGGGGCAGCTGCATGTACACATACAGGGGAAATGACCATACGAACCAACACTTCCTACTCGATTGTAATGGCAATGCGTTTGGGCCATTCGATTGATGAAGCAATAGATATGGCCGTTTCTGAATTACATCGCCTGGAAACCGGTTTCCTTGCCGGAGTGGTAATTCACGTTATCGACAAAGATGACAACTACAGAGTAATCAACGTAGGGTGTGAAGAAGAAATTAAATATTGGGTATACAGAACCGGAATGGGTAAACCCGAGCACAAGGTAGCTGTACGACGTTAAAGGGAGATAAACGATGAAATTCAAAACATTCGCCGCCACGATATTGGCAGGCATACTTTCACTGAGTTCTACTTCAGCATTAGCAGGTAAATTAGAAGACATCCGCGAACGAGGATACATTAAGATTGGTGTTTCCTTGGGTGGTGAGCCGATTGGTTTTCGAGACAAGAAAAACCAACCCGCAGGATATGACGTTGATCTGGCAAAGCGCTTGGCAGAGAAACTTGGTGTTGAAGCACGTGTTACCGACGTCCATGGTGATGCACGGGTATCCATGCTGTTCTCTGATCAATTAGATGCGGTTATCGGGAACATGTCAGCCACCCTGGAGCGAGCCAAATCTGTTAATTTCTCTATTCCATACGCTCGAGCAGGTCTGCGCATTGTCCACCAAAAAGGCCTAAAGATTAATTCTATACAGGATCTCGCCGGTAAACGCGTTGTTGTAGGCAGGGGTTCAACAGGTGAAACCTTCCTTAAGCGTGAAGTCCCTGGCGCAGAACTCGTTTACACCGATAACTTTGCTCCGGATGGCGTGCTGCTTCTCCGTCAAGGAAGAGTTGATGCGGGTATCGAAGACAGCTCACTTGTTGATTACCTGGCTACGAACACCCCAAGCCTGGTGACGCTGCCAGGGTTGCACTCAAATGACCCTATCGCAGTAGGTGTAAGAAAGGGCGACCAGGAGTTCTTACGCTGGATGGATATGTTTGTTTCTGAGTATATAAACTCTGGCGCATACGAGGAATCTTACCGTAAATGGTGGGGTGCCGATGCAAACCCACCTACATTGACGGGTACTTGGTAATCCAGCCCTGATAAAAGGCTCCTTTGGAGCCTTTTATTGTATTAAAGCAGTCTCGGTTACTGACGTGATAACCCATGTCACTGACCTATTCGTCTGTGCCCCTCTTTCAGGTGAACCACATCTACCATATCGTCACCGCTGACCTCAAATGCCTGCCCGAACCCCTTTACAAACAGGCCTTTTACCGGCGTCAGGCGGAACAGGTGGAAATCTGCCAGTGAGCTTAGACCCGATACGATTTCCCCAAAACGGCGATGCAATGCGTCGATACCCTGGCTCCACTCTTCGGTATCGCGGGACACTTGCATCACACTGGCATCGAATGTGAGGCGCTTACGCGCAAACATCTGCTTACTGTTCACTTCATCTTCGATCATCATCAGCGACAGAACAGGTTGTTCCAGCAGGTTTTGTGTATGGCGCGCCAGTTCGCTGATAAGAATGTAATACGCTTTTCCACCCAGTGCGTAAGGGGCATAGCTCACATTGGGCTGGCCATCCGCATCCACCGTTGCCAGTTGCAGTGTCCGGCAAGTCTGGCGAAATTCAGCGATTTCCGGCCCAAGGCGGTTTTGCAGACGTTCCTGTTTTACTTCACTCATTTACTAACCCTTTCAACGCCATAAACTTATCAACCTGTTCAGGAAAGAGTTGTCGGTGCTCATCCCTGCCCAGATACACTTTAAAGATACAAAGACCTGCTTTATCAAAAAAGCCGATAAAGTAGCTTTCCTGACCGCGATGAGGTTTGCAGACAAGGCCAATACGGTTTACCCGGTCAAGCCGGAGATGACCGTGTATTTCACCTTCTTTCCCAAACAGGTTGTAATAACCGTGTCCTTCCACACCTTTGGGGAAAGGCGCTTTAACCTCAAAGATAGAACCACCGGAGGCAACAATAGTGGTCACCGGGCCCCATTCACTTAGGGATTCCAGAATCGCTTTAGCATGGACTCCTGGCAATGATGTCACCATACCTGAGGGAAGGGAGAAGACCACCTCCCCTTCAGACACACCAAGTTTCTCCGCAATTCCCCCCGCATGCAGGTGCGGTTCGGCATCGAGGACTGTTTTCACCTTTTCTGTTAGCTCACTTTCCGGCAGTGCTTTCTTATCCATGTCTCATTCCATTAAAACTGATAACGCACGTTGAGTTTGTAGTTTCGCCCGGCTTCATAAAGCTGTTCCCACGCTACGCGATAATACTCGTCGGTCACGTTATCAATCGCAAAGTCCACTTTTAAACCATCCAACTGGCTGGTTAACGGCTCATAACTTGCGTAGAGGTCAACCAGCTTATAGCTGCCATATGGCCCCTGGTTCGTGGAGCTTGTATTGACGTCATCCTGCGCAGAGTAATGGCTGTAGCGTGTCCCCACTTTAAGGCCTGTATTTCCAATATAGTAGGAAAGATCTGCTGCCAAAGACTGTGCTGGAATACCAAACAGATCCTCCCCAGATTTTGCCTTTCCATCAGCCCTGCCGTACGCAAGATCAAGCGCGGCAGCTCCGGATACAAATGCCGCTTCCAACTCCCCGCCCTTTATTTCAGCCCCGTCGACATTATTGAATGTGGTAGTAGTACGCCCTACTGTTTGCTCAATGAAGTTGTCAATATCATTGAGGAACACTGTCGCAAAGACGTCGATACTGTCAAAAATTCCCTTGTCTTCAAAAGACAACTGAGCAGAGAGCTCTTTATTTTTCGCTTCCTCGGGTTTCAGGTCCGGGTTTGGCTGGAATGTGTTACACCCAAACGGCCCCATAGAGAAATGGCAACCGGTTGAAAACATTTCTTCCATACTCGGCGCACGGAATGCTTCCTGGTAGCGGGCAGAAAGTGTCAGCCAGTCTGTAGTTTGCCACTGCAGTCCCAAAGAAGGTGAATTCGCTGTTTCTTCTGCATCTGGAGTGGTACCGTTTTTAACCTTGCCTTTGTACCGATCATGCCGCAAACCAGCTTGTAACAACCAGGACTCAGCCAGCGTTATATCAGCTTGTAAAAACATACCCAGGCTGTCAGCAGACGCATCAATATTATCCGGTCGGGTACCCGGCGTTCCGCTGTCATCACGCTTGGTTGTATAGTCGTCCCGGTAGACATCCACACCGTATAGAAGGGTTAAGGCATCAAATTTACTCTGGTTAATCAGCGTGAGGCCGAGGGTGTCATAGTCTGTATCGTCCTTTTGGCCTTGATCAAGTCGGTTTTCTTTGTAGTTGGTCTGGTTGAAATAAAGCTTGGCATCAAGGTTTACCCATTCTGTTACCGGGTTGTACGCTGCACCGATTGCCAGCTGGCTGTCCTGGGTTTCCCGGTAAACCAAAGGCGAAGAACGTCCCGCATTTGTTGCAGGGTTACTCGGTACCCGTTCATCAATCTGGTTGATACGGCTGTTGAAATTCAGCGTCAGATCCCTGTTTACTTGGAAAGACAGTTTCACCATGCCGCCGTTTTGTCTGGAGGCTGAATTTTCAAGCTTTTTACCGTTGCCCAGCTCAATGTCGTCACTGTCGTTATAAAAACCATTTACCAGATATTCAACATCCCCGTTTTGGCCGTAAATTGAACCACTGGTCAGGCTTTTTTTGTTGTTGGAGTGGTACCCCTGGCTGACATAGGCACCAAATGTTTCGCCGGCATTCAGAAAATCAGAGGCTGATTTCATTCGCTGTGAGACAACGCCGCCTAATGCTCCAGAACCCCATAGGGAACTGACCGGGCCCTTGACGACTTCTACGCTTTCCAACATTTCCGGGTCAATGAAATACGTTCCACGGTGGCCACTGGACACGTTTTGCCTTGCACCATCAACAATCTGCACGATGCGCTGACCATCCAGCCCCCTGATGTTCACGCTTTGGGAAGTGCTGCGTGGCCCTCCAGAAGCGGTCACATTAGGAAGGGTTTTGAGGGCTTGAGGAACCGAATCGGCTTGGAGTATTTCCAGCTCACTGTGATTGACAACAGTCGCATTCACCAGCGGGTTGTTGCCCACATCTGGACTTCGCGTCGCATATACCACCAGCTTTTCATCGCTGTCGTGTGCCGACGTTTCCTCTGCTGCATGTATTGCAAATGGCGCACAAAGCAAAGTGAGTAAAGTGAGCAAAGTACCCTGAAGCTTTTTCCAATTGTAGGAAACCATCTACTCCTCCTTAAAACTGCTGATGGCATGTCAATTGGAGCAGGAAGTTAACACAACTCTTATATTATTTAAATACGAATTGATCTCATTCTCATTATCAACAATAATGCAACGAAATATCAAAGCAACAGAGCATTAACAACATGAGGCTTCCCCTTTCACTGTCTGCGGTTATTTTGCGAATTATCCCTTTGCTTGTCACTGTAGGATTCTCAGCCCAGGCAACTGATAAACCGGCTATCGTCAGCGCAGGAGCTGGCATTTCTGACATTATCGAGTCTTTGGGTGCAGCAGAGCTTTTGATTGGCGTTGATTCCACAACACAGTTAAAAAATGAGCGCGACCTGCCAGTCATCGGTTACCACAGACAGCTTTCTGCGGAAGGCATCCTCTCCCTCAAGCCATCACACTTGATTGGTTCCGATGCCATGGGAAGTAAAGATACGCTCAATATTCTCAAAAGAAGTGGCGTTGAGGTCATTTCGTTTGAATCCGGAGGCGGTGTTGCGGGTCTTAAAAAACGCATCCGGCAACTGGGAGAAATCACCGGAACCAAGTTTCAAGCGGAGAAGATTTCTGAAGATGTAGATAAACAGTTAGCCGGATTAAAACGTGGCGCACTTAATCAGCGGGGGCTCTTTCTTCTTGTCCATGCCGGACGTTCACCCAGTGTAGGAGGAAACGATACAACGGCTGACCAGATTATCGCTTTAATGGGGGCTGAAAATGCGGCTAATGATATTAATGGTTACAAGCCCATTTCCGGTGAAGCGATTGCCGCTTTGCAGCCCGATTTTATTCTCGTCAGCCAGCGAGGAAAACCTGCAGAAAAAAAACAGACCCAGCTTTTACGACTCCTTCCAACCCTTTCCCTGACACCTGCAGTGAAAAATAACGCTGTTTACAACCTCAACAGCCGAGCGTTACTGGGCGGGTTGTCGCTGCTTTCCCTCGCTGAAGCTTCGCGCCTGCAAAACAGCATCGGTACGGGACCAGGAACGGCACACTAGGGATAACCCAGGGAATGATTATCAAACGTCTGCCAACCAACTGGGTATACGGCTGTTTACTGTCAGTGTTAACTATCCTTGCAATGGTCTCTCTTACAAGCGGCGCAATGCCTATTTCAGTAAGTGACAGCTTCAAAGGGATCATCCCTGGCCTTGGTACACTGCCCGGCCACATTGAGCTCATCATCCGGGACATTCGCCTACCCAGAACCCTGCTTTGCCTGACTGTAGGGGCCATTTTATCGACATCCGGAGCCATGATGCAGACGCTTTTCAGGAACCCTCTGGCAGAACCAGGGATTATAGGTGTTTCTGGCGGGGCTGCCCTGGGAGCCGCACTGACTATGGTGTATTACGCCAGCTTTCCCGGATTCAACCCTGATTTCGTGCTGTTCGGGCCGGTGCCATTTTTCGCATTTGTCGGTGCGGCCTTAACAACCCTGCTGGTATACCGTATTGGACGCACACCTTACGGTCATTCTGTTCCAGTGATGCTGTTAGCCGGTATCGCCGTCAGCGCACTAAGCGGTGCCATCTTGGGGGTGACCCATTATATAGCTGATGACCAAACACTCCGGGACATAACGATGTGGACCATGGGATCGCTTGCTGCAGCTGATTGGGATTCTGTGGTTCTGGCGACCACCACGCTGTTGGTTATCGGCACGCTGTCATTCCGATGGAGACAATCACTGAACACCTTCCTTCTCGGTGAAGGAGATGCTGAATACGCAGGTGTCCGGGTTAGCGCGCTGAAAAGAGGCGTGATCCTAACTGTAGCGGCAGGAGTGGGAGTAGCTGTCAGCCTTTGTGGAATTATTGGTTTTGTTGGCCTGGTGATCCCACATATCAGCAGGATGCTGTGCGGCCCCGATCACCGGGTTTTATTGCCAGTATCTGCCATAGGTGGCGCAGCTATTCTGTTGGCGGCTGATATTCTCGCCAGAACACTGGTTGCTCCGGCAGAAATGCCTGTGGGTATTATCACGGCGCTTCTGGGAGGCCCGTTCTTTGTATGGCTTCTGATTCAACAAAAAGGGCGGATTCTGTAATGCACAACACAATGCCGAATGAGACAAAACTGCCTTTGGAGGTTTTTGGCCTCACCATTCGCCAAGGCCGGAAAAAACTGATCGACAACATTACTCTCGGCATCAAACCCGGTGAACTTGTTGCGATTATCGGCCCGAATGGCGCGGGAAAAAGTACGCTTCTCAGTCAGGTGATGTCTAATCAACATACCAATGTGGCGTTTTGGGGTACGCCGAGAAAAAGCTGGATGCCGGAACACCTAGCCCGCCATGTGGCGATGCTTCCCCAACACAGCAGCCTCAATTTTCCATTCACAGTCCGGGAAGTCGTCGAAATGGGAGGCTACCCGTTAAAGTTACCGCGTCACAAACTGACACCCTTGGTGCACTCCGCCATGGATAAGACCGGGATAGCACCGCTGTCTTCACGCAGCTTCCCATCCCTTTCCGGCGGTGAAAAGCAGCGCTGCCAGCTCGCCCGCCTGTTTGTCCAACTAAGCCTCACCGAAGGAAAAAACATGCTTTTGCTGGACGAACCTACTTCCGCATTGGATCTTCACCACCAGCACAGCCTGTTGAACACACTCCAGTCAATAGCAATCCAAGGATGTGCTGTGATTGCTGTACTGCACGACCTAAATCTGGTGGCCCGCTATGCCGACAGGGTCATTGTGATGGACAACGGAAAGCTGGTAATGGATGGATCACCATGGGAAGTAATGACGTCCAATAAATTGGCCGAGATCTACCACTGCAAATTCGATATTTCGTCTCACCCCAGACTTGCAACGCCGGTCTTGTCAGTCAATTAGCTGCCTAAAATTGCACATTCTTACACCACACCAGTACCTCTAATGGTTTTTTACTCACCCAAACTGTGCATATTTCGTTACCCAACAAAGCAAAATCCGGAAAATTTCCGTTAAAACCGCGCTAAATTTCTCATTTTTGTTTATGAATGGGACATATGTACATAAGAGCATTGCCCGGCAGACCCTTCGAATATAAACTGTGAACGCAAGCGATTAGCTATGAGAATTTTTGTAAGCATTGCTGTTCATATATTGCTCAAATTTATAACAAATTCGAGACCAAACGCCGCGACGTACAGCGGCGTTTTTGTGTTATACCAATTGGATTAATTCATTGGTATCGAACGATTGGTGATAGACAGCATTGCCGGCCTGTAGGTCTGAAGTGGATTAATAATAATGGCTACGATTAAAGATGTTGCCCGGTTGGCGGGTGTCTCCACCACTACTGTCTCTCACGTTATCAACAAGACCCGTTTTGTTGCTGAAGCGACACAAAAGAAAGTCTGGTCTGCGATTGATGACCTAAACTATGCCCCAAGTGCAGTGGCACGTAGCCTGAAGTGCAACTCTACTCGCACGCTTGGTATGTTGGTCACTAAATCAACCAACCCTTTCTTCGCTGAAGTGGTTCATGGTGTAGAAGAATACTGCTACCGCGAAGGCTACACTCTGATTCTCTGTAATACTGAGGGTAACCCAACCAAACAACGCGATTACCTGCGAATGTTGGCAGAAAAGCGCGTCGATGGTTTGCTGGTCATGTGTTCTGACCTCAGTGATGACCTGATTTCCCACCTGGAGCGTCAACGCGCAGACCTGCCGATGGTGGTCATGGACTGGGGATCTCGCCATATCAGCGCAGACTCTATTCAGGATAACGCTGAACTGGGCGGTTATATTGCTACCAAATACCTTATCGAACAGGGACACAGTGCAATCGGCTGTCTGGCAGGCCCTCTTGATAAACTGACCTGTCAGGAACGTCTGAACGGCTTCACGAAAGCAATGGAAGAAGCTGGTTTACCTGTAAACAAGGACTGGATCCTTGAAGGTGACTTCGAAACCGAGACGGCGGTAGAATCAGCCAAGAAATTTGCGGCCATGACAGATCGACCTTCTGCTATTTTCTGTTTTAACGACATTATGGCACTTGCCGCCATCAGCACTTTCCGTAGTAGCGGCCTTTCAGTCCCGGAAGATATCTCTGTGGTGGGTTACGACAACATTGAGCTGGCAGCTTACTTCTCACCGCCGCTGACGACAGTCCACCAGCCTAAGAAACGTCTTGGTAAAACGGCAGTAAAACTTTTGCTCGAGCGTATCAATAATCGAGACAACACCCAGCAGGTATTTGAAGTTAAACCAGAACTGGTTGTCAGAGGCTCCGTTGTAGCACGATAAGTCTACTGAGGTTTTTGTTATTTACATAAAGGCACTGAACGTTCAGTGCCTTTATTCATCTTATCCCCCACCGCAAAACCCCTGAAATTCATTCGGTTGCATAATTTTTAAACATTGGAAGTATTCCCACGCCACACTGCAACTTCTGCAATGCTAACTTTTAGAAAATTGAACCGGGTTCAAGCTTGACACCTTCACTCAACAATACGATTATTGTTCTTATGTAGTCATCTCATTCAATACGCTAATGACTACACGAACAGGGCAAACCACTGCGAAAGCATGGGACGCAAAGCCACCGGCCTTCCAGTAACCTTTTCCTTTTTAGGGTTATTGATGGTAGCGGGGTTGCCGTGGAAAAGTTAGCAGTATCTTGTCGACGCAAACATTTTCACCAGACATCGTGCCGATGTAAGCCTTGTTCATCGCTTGGGTATGCTTACTTACGAGAGGCGATATGGACAAACCTACGTTAAAAGAAGCAATCAAACTGTTTGAGCCGCTCGGCTCGATCCGTGCCCGGACTATGTTCGGCGGTTTCGGCGTTTTCGCCGATAAAACTATGTTCGCTCTGGTGGTTGGGGAAACACTCTATTTACGTACCGGTAAGGAGAACAAGGCCCTTTTTGAACAATTTTCTCTTGAGCCTTACCGATACGCAAAACGGGGTTTCCCGGTTGTAACCAAGTACTTCCAAGTCGCCGAGTCATGGTGGCTGGAACCTGAGACTCTACTCCAACATGGTCGCGTTGCACTATCCATTGCGCGCAGGGAGCAGGAGAAGAAGGAAAAGGAAGAGATCACCCGTCTGAAAGACTTACCGAACCTGCGGTTGGCTACTGAACGTATGCTGGTCAAGGCGGGGATTAGTTCGGCGCAGGAACTCAAGGATGTGGGCGCTGCCGAAGCATTTCTCAAAGTACAGGCCAGTCACGACCAACCACTGAAAACCGAGTTGCTATGGGCTCTGGAAGGTGCCATTAATGGCACCCACTGGTCAGTCGTTCCGGCTTCCAGACGTGAAGAACTACTGAATATCATCAACCAGTAGGGAAATATTCAGACTCCCAGTCAAGCCAGGCATCAGCCTGGCTTATTTTTTATCCTTTCAATTTACTTTCCCTAAATATTTCATACTTTTTTTGAAATAGACGCTAAACTTCACCGGTCTTGTGATTTAAGTGGGATATTTTGATGCCTTCACCTAAAGAAAAGGTACTAAAAATTGAAAATCCCGCCACCCTAGATCATTGTTAATAGTACGTTATTAACATCTTTGAGGGCGAGTATCCCTTAGATTGGTTGATTTCTTAACAGGACAGTCGAATGAACAAAAATCGGTTGCTATTTCTCATTATCCTTGTAGGGCTAATTGCTGTCGGCTTTGCCACGGATGTCCACACACTTTTAACCCTGGAAAATGCGAAACACTGGCAACAGTCACTGGCTGAAACTATCGAGCAGAATTTCTTACTCGCCAGCCTTATTTATTTCGTTGTTTATATTTCGATTACTGCCCTTTCTATTCCTGGAGCAGCGGTTGCTACCTTGCTCGGAGCAGCCTTGTTTGGATTTTGGTGGGGGTTGTTGCTGGTTTCATTTGCCAGCACGATTGGCGCTACTCTGGCATTTCTGGTCAGCCGTTTCCTTCTCCGTGACTGGGTGCAAGGTAAGTTCGGCGCAAAAATGAAAGCCATCAATGAAGGCTTTGAAAAGGACGGGCCATTTTACTTGCTCAGCCTGCGCCTTATTCCGGTATTCCCCTTCTTTTTGATTAACCTGCTGATGGGTTTGACGCCAATTAAAGTGGCTCGGTACTACGTAATCAGCCAAATCGGTATGCTACCCGGCACAATCGTCTATGTGAATGCCGGTACACAACTGGCTCAGTTGGATTCCCTGAGCGGCATTGTCTCCCCAACAGTTCTTGGGTCATTTGTGCTGCTGGGTGTATTCCCTCTCATTGCCAAATGGATTATGGGCATGATTAACAGCAAACGTGTTTACCAGGGTTGGTCCAAGCCCCAAAAATTTGACCGTAACCTCGTGGTTATCGGTGCAGGTGCAGGCGGTCTTGTGACGTCTTACATCGCTGCAGTTGTGAAAGCAAAAGTATCGTTGATTGAAAAACACAAAATGGGCGGAGACTGCTTGAATACAGGCTGCGTCCCCTCCAAAGCACTTATCCGCGCTGCTCACACTATGGCTGAAATCAGCCAGGCAGACCGTTTTGGTATCCAGGCTGAAAGACCAACTGTCGATTTCACCAAGGTAATGCAACGCGTAAAAGATGTTATTTCAAAGGTCGAACCGCACGACTCGGTTGAACGCTATAGTGGCCTTGGTGTGGACTGTATCCAGGGCGAGGCAACCATCCGTTCCCCGTGGGAAGTGGAAGTTAACGGGGAAGTGCTCACGACCCGCAACATTGTCATCGGTACCGGTGCTCGACCACTTGTTCCCGGTATACCAGGGCTGGATAGTGTTGACTACCTGACTTCCGACAATGTTTGGGAGCTTACCGAGCAACCGGGCAAACTGTTAGTGCTGGGTGGCGGCCCAATTGGGTGTGAACTGGCACAGAGTTTTTCACTGCTGGGTACAGATGTCACTTTGGTTGAAATGGCTGACCAACTTCTTATCCGTGAAGACTCCGATGCTGCTGAATTGGTTGTGGACGGTCTGCAAAAAGATGGTGTCAGCGTACTGCTTTCACACAAAGCGGTGAAGTTTGCCAATGAAGACGGGCGCCAATATGTGACGCTTGAACAAGACGGCGAGCAAAAAGAAGTAGAATTTGACTATGTGCTTCTGGCTTTAGGTCGTGTCGCCAATACCAAAGGCTTCGGCCTGGAAGAACTCGGCGTAGAACTCACCGAACGTGGGACCATCAAGGTGAATGACTACCTGCAAACCAACTTCCCGAATATCTTTGCAGTTGGCGATGTTGCCGGGCCTTTCCAACTGACCCATGCGGCCGGGCACCAGGCTTGGTATGCAGCAGTAAACGCGCTGTTCGGCCAGTTCAAAAAATTCCGGGCCGATTATTCGGTTATGCCAGCAGGAACGTATACCTCACCTGAGATGGCTCGAGTTGGCCTGAATGAAAAAGAGGCCAAAGCTCAGGGCATCGCCTACGAAGTAGCGCAGTACGGAATTGATGACCTCGACAGGGCTATTGCAGACGGAGAGGATCACGGTTTTATTAAAGTACTGACTGTGCCGGGTAAGGATAAAATTCTCGGTGTTACCATTGTCGGTGCAAGGGCAGCCGAATTACTGGCAGAATTCACCCTGGCTATGCGCCATGGTCTGGGTCTTAACAAGATTCTGGGAACTGTCCACCCCTACCCGACCATGAGTGAAGCAACAAAATACACCGCCGGTGTCTGGAAGCAAGCCCATGCACCTGAGAAGCTGCTTGGCTGGGTAGGCAAATTCCATACATGGATGCGTGGTGAATAGCCCATCCTGAATAACCTTGACGTAAAAAACAGATGTTGCAAAGGATAGACGCAACAATCTCGTTCCCTCATGGCTCGCCACTTTCGCCTTTAATCGACGGAAGTTTTACAAAATGCCATGGGGGGGACGACGCTTAACATAGAACAAATAAAGGGAACGCAATGCGCAAACTACTTGTTGGACTGAGCCTTTTAACCAGTGCTATCGGTTTTACTGCCACAGCCAGTCAGCCTGACTGGGATACGATCACCGAAAAAGCGCGGGGTCAGACGGTCTACTTTAATGCCTGGGGTGGAAGCCAGAACATCAATGCCTATCTCCGTTGGGCAAATGACGAACTGACCAAGCGTTACGGTGTAAAGCTTGAGCATGTAAAGGTTGCTGATATTTCAGAAACGGTAAACCGATTGGTCGCCGAGAAAACAGCTGGACGCAATACCGGCGGCAGCGTGGACATGGTCTGGATAAACGGTGAGAACTTTAAATCGATGAAGCAGGCCGGGTTGCTGTATGGCCCGATCACCACCGTACTTCCCAACTGGGCGATAGTGAACAAGGATCTTCCGGTTGAAGAAGACTTTACTGAGCCTACTGACGGATTGGAAGCTCCTTGGGGCGTAGGGCAACTGGTCTTTATCCACGATTCGGAGACCCTTGCCAACCCACCGAAGAACTTCCAAGAACTGTTAAGTCTTGCAAAAGCACACCCAGGCAAAATTACTTATCCAAAGCCACCTGCTTTCCACGGCACCAGCTTCCTGAAAGCGGCGCTTATTGAACTGACCAAATACCCAGATCGCCTCTACAAGCCTGTTGTTGAAAGCGAGTTTGCTGAAACAACTGCGCCGCTTTGGCAATACCTTGACGAATTGCACGCTGTCGCGTGGCGGAATGGCAAACAATTCCCGGCGAACGGTAATGAAATGTCACAGCTACTGGATGATGGCGAGCTGTTGCTTGCGGTCACCTTTAATCCCAACAGTGCGAAAGTAAAAGTGGCCAACGGCGCTCTGCCTGAATCTGCCCGAACCTATGCGTTTGAACGTGGCGCGCTGTCCAACATCCACTTTATGGGCATTCCTTGGAATGCGTCATCAAAGGAAGGTGCACTGGTTGCCATCAACTTCCTGATGGGAGAGGAAGCGCAGTTGAGAAAAGCCGATACCAACATTTGGGGTGATCCTATGGTTATCCGAAGTGACAAGGCTTCCACCGAGTTTTATAAATCTATCCCAGAGCCACATCCAAGTTGGCAGGTGGCTCTGGAGAAAGCCTGGACAGAGCGTTACGGTCACTGACCGTAACCTATTGTCTCGAAGGTATATTTAAGGACACCTGATGCTTAGGCTGTTGTATCTGTTGGCATTGCTGATTACTGCCCTGCCCTTCATTCCGGGTTTTGCCGGACTGGTGGCAGTCGCGTTCAGTTACCTGCCGACACTTGGGTTTGTCTCCCCTGGCTTCTCAGCCTGGCGGGAGATTGCAGCCTGGCCGGGTGTCTCGACGTCAATTTCTATTTCGTTGGCTGTCGGCTTCGGGAGTACCTTTCTTGCACTGATTTGGACCTTCCTTATCGTGCAACGCTACTGGGGAACACCGCGGTGGGTGAAACTTGAAAAATGGCTGTCACCTCTGATGGCGATTCCCCATGTTGCCTTCGCGGTTGGATGTGTATTTCTGTTTGCCCCCTCGGGCATGTTTGCCCGTTTACTGGCAAACTTATTCGGTGTTGGCCAGGAATGTAACATCTTTTGTACCGATACCATGCAGGCGGTTGGCCTCACCCTGTTATTGGCTATTAAAGAAACCCCGTTTTTGCTGTTGATGAGCATCGCCATTCTCAGGCAGTTCCCGGTTTGTCATTACCAGTCGATTGCCAAAAGTCTTGGTTACAGCCATGGTGCCGGTTGGCTGAAGGTGATTCTCCCACTGTGGCTGCCGAAACTCAGATTCCCGATTTATGCCGTTCTTGCTTACAGCCTGTCCGTGGTAGACATCGCTCTGATTGCTGGCCCGTCAACACCACCAACCTTTGCAGTTCTTATCTGGCAGTGGTTTAACGATCCTGACCTTGCGCTCTTGCCTCGTGCGACAGCCGGGGCAGTATTGCTGTTTGCTCTCTGCTTTGCATCCCTGCTTTTATACCGCAGCTTGGAATGGGTTTTATTCCGTTACTGGCAACGCTGGCAGTATTCTGGCTCCTCTGCTGTATACCTCCCGGGAAAAGGGCTCTTTGCTGTTGTTGCCCTTCTGCCCATCCTTGCCCTGCCGGTTCTGGCAGTATGGTCGTTCGCCCTTCGCTGGCGCTTCCCGGATATGGTTCCCAGCAGGTATTCCCTTCGCTTTTGGGAACAGGAGTACTCGCACTTACTGGATCTTGTCTCGCAAAGTTTCTGGCTCGCCACGGTTTCAGCGACACTCGCCCTGATACTGGCCATTATTACCCTTGAGTACCGGGCAATACATAACCGCTCTCTCCCGGCTGTGGTTATTGCGACACCGTTGCTGGTTCCCCAGCTTTCCGTTTTGTTTGGAATGCAAATTACTACTTACTTGATACCCGGTGCACATTATACGTTCTGGGTTATCTGGGCCCATGTGCTCTACGCTTTCCCCTATATTTACCTCTCTCTTGACGGCCCATGGCGCAGTTTTGACCCTCGCCTGCAACAGACAGCCCGCAGTCTCGGTTACTCGCAATGGCATTCATGGGGAAAGGTAAAACTTCCCTTGCTCTTGCCTGCCATCATTCTCGGCTGGGCGATGGGAATGAGTGTCAGCCTTGCACAGTATCTTCCAACCCAGTTGCTGGGTGCAGGCCGTGTAGTCACGCTGACTACGGAAGCCGTCAGCCTCGCAAGTGGTCAGGACCGGCGTATCATAGCGATTTACGGCCTTATGCAAGCCGTGTTGCCTTTAGTAGTATTCTCCCTGGCAGTTGCTGCTTCACGAATGACAGAACCGGCCCGGAGGCTGGCAACTCGAAAATCACCAAGGTGGTCTATCGATGCAATTACACGTAAAAAATCTCAGCATCACATCTGAATCCACCACGCTCCTAGAGGACCTGACATTTGATGTGTCCGGCGGTGAGGTGATAACGATTATGGGGCCAAGCGGCTGCGGCAAATCGACGCTTTTAAGTGCCCTTGCCGGGCACCTCAGTCCTGTATTCAACGTATCCGGCAATATTGATGTTGATGGGGATGATGTTGCTGCCCTGCCTGCGGAAAAGCGCGCGATAGGGATCCTGTTTCAGGACGACCTGTTATTTCCGCACCTGAACGTTTGGCAGAACCTCGCTTTTGGGATTTCATCCAACCATTCCGCTAACGAAAAACAGGACATGGCGATGCAAACACTGACCGAAATAGGACTCAGTGATATTGCCTGGCACGCGCCGCAAAATATATCCGGTGGCCAACGAGCGCGCATCAGCCTGATGCGCACCCTCCTGTCATCGCCCAAAGTTCTGCTTTTAGATGAGCCTTTCAGCAAACTCGACCGCCCACTTCGTAAGGCGTTTCGTCAGTTTGTGTTTTCCCAAATTACCCAGCGCAACATCGCCACCGTGATGGTCACCCATGACGAAGACGATGTACCGCCCAAGGGTAAATGCATTCAGTGGCCAAAGTTGCCAACTACCGTTCCTTTGGAGGAATCCAACCAAGATGCTTGATCGTTTTGCTATTCCGGTAATCAAAAAACCACTCACACTCATTGCATCCCTTCCTGACAAACTGGGGATTACCGCCAATCAAATTACCATTGCCGGGTTTATCATCGGACTGGGTGCCCTTCCGGCTATTGCCACAGGAAACTACCTGCTTGGCTTGCTGTTTATTGCGCTTAACCGGATATTTGATGGGATAGATGGGGCTGTTGCTCGCAGGCAGGGAATAACCGACTGTGGCGGTTTCCTGGATATTACTCTCGACTTTATCTTCTACTCGATGGTGCCTTTCGCTTTTGCCCTTGCGGTTCCGGAATCTAATGCTGTCGCGGCGGCATTCCTTATTTTTTCGTTTATGGGGACCGGTTCAAGCTTCCTTTCGTTTGCCATTATGGCAAGCAAACACAGTATCGATAACCCGGTCTACCAGAACAAATCACTCTACTACATGGGCGGCCTGACGGAAGGCACAGAAACTATCGCCTGCTTTGTCCTGATGTGCCTTCTCCCTGCCCACTTCGCAACTATCGCCTTTGTCTTTGGCGGTCTTTGCTGGCTTACCACCGCAACCCGGATTTGGGCAGGATACCAGACGTTAAAGTCGGTGAAATAGCCTGTCGATTCCCTCACCAGATGCCTGTAACCTTGGCTATCCAAGCCAAGGTTTATTAAAACCAATTGGATGAATTCGTCTGATTGGTATCACCTCAACCACTGGTTATGTAGTTGGTCTGAATCCCCCAGGTATTCCAAAAGCCAGTCGAGCGCCGGGCTCAGTTTGGATTTGTTCCAGGCGATACAGCAAGGGCTGGCTGGCGGTGGTGTTTCGATTTGTTTTTCGACCAGCAGCCCGGACTCAATATGTGGCAACGCCATATGGGACGGGACGACACCGATACCGGTTCCCGCCAGAAAGCACTGCATCGCACTGTGCCAGTTGGGAACCACGATTCGGCGTTGGTTATCGAGAAGCCAGGTTGTGCGTTTGGGAATAATCCGGGAAGTATCCTCAAGGCAAATTGCGGGATAGGTGGCAACCTCGGCATCAGTCAGTATATGGGTAGCGGAAGCAAGGGGATGGTTTTTACCGGCAACAAACCGCCACTCCAATGTTCCCATATTGCGGTAACCGAAATTACCACTCACCGGCACAGAAGTGGTCGCACCGATAGCGATATCAGCACGGTTGTCCGACAGAGCATCCCAAACACCGTTAAACACTTCCATACTCAGAAGCAATTCAACATCCGGGAAAGCTTTGTAGAAATCATTCACCAGGACACTTACCTGGTCTTCGCGCACAACATTATCCAAAGCCACGGTAACCGTAGCCTGCCAGCCGTTTGCCACACGCTGGGTATCAAAGCGCACTTGCTCCATCCGGTTTATGAGGTCTCTTGCCTGTTCGACAAAAAATTTGCCGGCAACTGTAGGCTCAACCTGGCGGTGCAACCGGGTAAAAAGTGTAACAGCCAGCCGTTCCTCAACCTGGCGTACTGTGTAGCTTATGGCGCTGGGAACGCGGTGCAGTTCTTCAGCCGCTGCGGAGAAACTTCCGCGACGGGCGACAACATCAATAACCTGTAATTCTTGATATGAAAACATTGCTGTGAAATTTTTTGAAAGCAGTAGTGAAATAATAGCGTTTCACAGTCATAGCTTCTATCAATAAACTGGCACCAAATTTAAAAAGCCACACTATTATTATGAAAACCAAACTTCCTTTTTCTTCCCTTCTTTGGTTTGCACTGCTCAGTATGCTGGGATTCCTGGCAACTGACATGTATTTGCCTGCATTTGAAACCATCCGTACTGAAATGGAGACTACCCAGTCCCTGATTGGTCTGAGCCTGAGCCTGTTCCTGTTGGGCATGGCGCTTGGTCAACTGATTTACGGCCCATTGTCTGACCGCTATGGCCGTATACGTGTCCTGGTTGGTGGACTTGCCCTGTTTACCATCGCGACAGTTGCAACCTCAGTGTCTGCCAGCATTGAAGTATTCCTGGCTGCACGTTTCCTGCAAGCGTTAGGAGCTTGCTCAGCCACTGTTATCTGGCAGGCAGTGGTTATCGACCGCTATGACAGCTCTACAGGTCAGCGTGTTTTCGCAACTATCATGCCGCTGGTCGCCCTGTCTCCAGCGCTGGCACCATTAGCAGGTGCGTTCCTTGAGGCACATCTTGGCTGGCGCAGCATCTTCTTTACTCTGATTGCAATTGGTATTGCTTTGATTGCCATGACCCTGCGTCAGGAAGAAAGCAACAAAAACCTGTCTAAAGACAGCAATCCTATTGAAGATATTAAGAAAAACTATTCGGTTATTTTAAAGTCAAAAAAATTCATCGGTAACATGATGATTTTTGCAGGCTGCTCTGCTGCGTTCTTCGCTTGGCTGACCGGATCACCATTTGTAATGACTGAAATGGGTTATTCAGGCGCGGATATTGGCCTGAGCTACGTACCTCAAACTATCGCCTTTATCCTTGGTGGTTATGGTTGCCGCTCGCTGCTGGGCCGTTATGAAGGCACCACTATCCTGCCTTGGCTGTTGAAGCTTTTTGTTGTCAGCATTGTGGTCATGTTCGCTATCACATGGCAATTCAACCCATCCGTTATCTGGCCTGTACTGGCGCCGTTCTGCCTGCTGGCTGTTGCAAACGGTGCGGTATACCCAATTGTTGTTAACCAGGCATTGGAAGACTTCAAACAGTGCAGCGCAACCGCTGCTGGCCTGCTGAACTTCCTGCAGACAATGGTTTGCTTCCTGGCAAGTGGTGTGGTCTCTGCCCTGGCGGCAAATGGACTGATGACTGTCATGGAAGTAATGATGGTGTGTGCAGCAACCGTAATCATCGGCTACTCGCTGACCGTGATGGCACGCCGCGAACCTGAACTGGCGACACAAAGCTAAAGTCAGGTTGAAACAGTAAAATCCGCTACGAGACAGAAAAGGGGGAAGCAACAGCTTCCCCCTTTTTTCATTGCTTTTAATTCGCCACTCGTCTCTCGGTCCCCGAGATAAGTGTACTCAGCAAACCAGCTTGCGCACCGCTTCCAGATCTTCCGGTGTATCTACACCGGCTGGCGGTGTTTCGAGTGCAACTTCAACATGGATTTTCTCACCGTACCAAAGTACCCGAAGCTGCTCCAGTGCTTCAATTTTCTCCAGCGGGCTTGGTTCCCAAGTAATGTAAGTCTTAATAAAACCTGCTCGGTAACCGTAAATACCGATATGGCGCATCAGGTTTTGGTGAACCTCTTTAGGCTCTTTGGCAAAGTTATCACGGTCCCACGGAATGGTTGCTCTGCTGAAATACAGGGCGAAGCCGTTCTTGTCGGTCACCACTTTTACCGCATTAGGGTTGAAAAGCTCATCAACATGGTCAATTTCAACAGCCAGTGTCGACATTGGCGCATTGCTATGAACCAGGTTATCGGCGACCTGACGAATAATAACCGGCGGGATCAGCGGCTCATCGCCCTGAACATTGACAATCACCTGATCATCGGCGAAACCGTACTTGTCGACCACTTCAGCCAAACGCTCAGTACCGGATTGATGATCTGCAGATGTCATGCAGTACTCACCACCAAACGCCTCAACCGCATCAGCGATGCGCTGGTCATCAGTGGCGATAATCACTTGATCCGCTCCGGACTTGCTCGCTTGCTCGTATACCCACTGAATCATCGGTTTGCCACCGATATCTGCCAGCGGTTTGGCCGGTAGGCGGCTGGACTGGTAGCGGGCTGGAATAACGACAACGAATCCCATTATTTAACCTCGTCTGAGCTCATTTCGCGGGCTTCATCCACCAGCATAACCGGAATGCCGTCGCGGATTGGGTAAGCCAGGCGATCAAATTTACATACCAGCTCATGTTTTTCTTTATCGTAATTGAGCTTGCCTTTGCAATTTGGGCAGGCCACGATTTCAAGCAGTCGATGGTCCATACTGTTCCTTAATCTCTTGAATACGGGTAAGTATCCGGTTTGCATCTTCCTCTGGAATATCTGCGTCTACCGGTAAATACCACCAGTTTTCCTTTGCATAACGGTAACACTTTACCGCATCTTTTTCGGTCATGATTAAATGATTACCCTGCTCTGCCAACCGTTCAAGTTCGGTAGGCTCAAACGCCTGGTGATCAGCAAATCCGCGTGTTTGTACCGGATTAAGTTTCAAAGACTTAAGGGTATTAAAAAATCTATCTGGGTGTCCGATACCAGCCATGGCAACCACGTTATCCAACTTGGATACGGCACGTTTTTCACCGGTCACCAAATTGATGGCATCAGCCGGTTTTAATGCCATGGGTATTTCACCCTCTGCTGCAGATCCACCATTGCAAATACGAAAATCAACAGAATCCAGGCGTTCAATCCCTTCGCGCAAAGGGCCCAGGGGAATGTACTGTTGATTGCCAAAGCGGCGGCTACCGTCAATGACAACGAACTCCAGATCCCTGTCCAGCTTGTAATGCTGAAGACCGTCATCGGTAATCACAATATCCACATCGAACGTCAGTAGCTTTTTAACCGCATTGCTGCGAACGGGGTCCACAACAACGGGTACGCCGGTACGGCGGTGGATAAGCAATGGTTCATCACCACATTCTGACGCGGACGTTTCCTCGGTGACAACAAATGGGTAGCTTGGCGCTTTCGCACCATATCCGCGGGAGACTACACCTGGGTTAAATCCCCGGCTTTTCAGTTGCTCAGCAAGCCAAATCACCACGGGGGTTTTACCGTTTCCGCCGGCAGTGATGTTTCCCACCACCACCACTGGTACCGGTGCCCGGTACGCGGCCTCTCGCTGAGAAATAAATTCCGCCCGGCGCTTGCCGGCGATCGAGCCATAGAGTTTGCTCAAAGGCCACAGTACGGGAGCAAGCCATTTGTGCTTGCCCCCAAACCAGAGTGATTCAATGAACTGACTCATCCGGGCCGTTACTCACCAAACTGGATACGGTGGAGCTGGGCATAAGCACCCTCTTTTTCAAGCAGGGTTTTATGGTCACCACGCTCAATGATTTCACCTTCATCCACCACAAGAATCTGGTCAGCATTCTCAATTGTTGACAGGCGGTGTGCGATTACCAGCACGGTACGATCCTTTTGCAGCTCATCCAACGCAGCCTGTATCGCTTTTTCTGACTCAGTATCCAAGGCAGAGGTTGCCTCATCCAGAATCAGTACCGGAGCATCACGAAGCAATGCACGGGCAATGGCCAATCTCTGTCGCTGGCCACCAGACAGGCTTACTCCATTCTCACCGATAACGGTATCAAAGCCGTTGTCCATGCCTTCGATAAAGCCTGTAGCATGGGCCAGTTTCGCTGCATGTTCAATTTGCTCACGGGAATAAGACTCTGTTGCAGCATAGGCAATATTGTTGGCGATAGTGTCGTTGAAAAGGTGAACGTTCTGGGAAACAACTGCTACCTGTTCACGCAGGTTAGAGAGTTTGTATTCCGTCAGGTTAATGTCATCTAGCCGAATTTCACCGGAATCTATCTCATAGAAACGGGTAAGTAAGTTGGCAATAGTACTCTTGCCTGAACCTGAGCGTCCTACCAGAGCAAGTGTTTTACCGGCAGGCAGGTCAAAACTGATGCTTCTGAGCGCAGGCGTATCCTTGGTTGGATAGGTAAAGGTGATGTTATCTACCTTTACGTCCCCTTTTACGCGCTCGGCAACATGGCTGCCGGTATCCTTCTCACCGTCCATATCCATCAGGTCAAACAGGGTCTGGCTTGCTGCCATACCGCGTTGGAACTGGGATGTAACGTTAGTCAGCGATTTCAGTGGACGCATCAGTCCAAACATTGCAGTGAAAATGACTGCAAATGTACCTGGGGTCAGCTGGCTGCGGATTGATTCGGTATTGGCAAGAACCAGGACAACCACCAGTGCCAGAGACGCAATAAACTGGATAACCGGGTTTGCAATGGCCTGTGCAGCCACCAGCTTCATGGATTGCTGGCGCATACGGTTACTCATCTGGTCAAAGCGATCGCTCTCTACCTGCTGGCCGTTGTAGCTGAGAACAACTTTATGCCCTTTCAGCATCTGCTCCGCCGATGATGTCATATGACCCATGGCTTCTTGCATATTGCGCGAAATTTTACGGAAACGCTTGGAAACAACACCAATCGCCCAGGCAACTACCGGCGCAATCACCAGCAAGATGGCGGAAAGCTGCCAACTGTTCCAGAACATCATTACCAACAGGCCAATAATCATCGCCCCTTCACGGACAATGTTCACCAATGCCCCGCTTGTTGCAGCAGCAACCTGCTCTGAATCGTATGTAATACGGGACAGCAGTTTTCCCGATGATTCTTTGTCGAAGAAGCTGACCGGCATGGACATAAAGTGGTTGAACACCATACGGCGCATCTTCATCACCACATTGCCGGACACCCAGGACAGACAGTAAGTGGAAACAAAACCCGAAACCCCGCGCAGCAAGATCAACAGTAACAGGTACAACGGCATCCAGGTAAGGAAATCGGACGATACTTTATCGTAGGTAAAGCCTTCATCCAGCAGAGGCTTAATCATGGAAATCAGGAGGGTATCAGCTGCCGAGTTTGCCACCAGGGCAATAACAGCGACGATCATCCCGGCTTTATAGACACGAATCATCGGCCAGAGGCGTTTGAATGTTTCCCAGGTTGATCGGTCTTGGAACTCGCTCATCGAATATCACTTGTCGAAAAGAATTACGCCGCATTCTACTCGTTTTGTAGGTCGTCTCCAAACAGCTTGCGAAACCAAAACCATTGTTTGTCTTGCCTTTGGCGAATAAGACGCCACCCTGCGTCAGAAAATACGACTGACAGTTGCCCTGAGCGGCCTGTTTCAAACCAGGGAATATCCCTGCTGGTATATCTTGTTACGACGTCATCAGCGGGCAAATTCCAGGGATTGAATCGAGCCGAAGAAACCAGAGCCAGTTGGGGCGATACGGCCTCAATAAACGACGGGGACGATGATGTTTTACTTCCATGGTGAGGCACAACCAGAATGTCAGCCTTGAGTTCTATGGAGTCCAAGCCAACAAGGGCCAACTCGGATTTTTCTTCGATGTCTCCAGTAAGAAGCACTGAATAAGTGCCATCAGATACCCGAATCACACAGGACTCATCATTGTCCGCACGAACGACCCGGGTTTGGGGCCATAGCATCTCAAATGTTAGCCCCTGCCAAACCCAACTTTCTCCTGACAAGCATGGCCCAAAACCAGCCTGATTCGCGGAAGAAAAAGCATTTTCAGGCTGGAATTCTTCCATAATCCATTTACTGCCACCGGCATGATCGCTGTCACTGTGGCTAACGAACAATGCATCCAATTGGGTGATACCCATATCATACAGAACGGGAGCAATGGCTATTTCAGCCAATGACCCGCCTGGCCAGCTTGAAGCGGTATCATAAAGGGCAGCCCTGCCATCTTTACTGATAATAACTGCAAGACCGTGCCCGACATCCAGTATGTCCAGTTGCCAGCTCTCCTTTTCGAGACCAGTATTTTTCCAACCGACAACGACTATCAGAAGCACCAGATTTAGGACGGTAATCCGTTTCCCCGGAATCATCACAAATGCAGCTATCGAAAGAAAAGCACATAACCCCCATCCAGCCAGGTACCCCGGCAGAGTGACCCAAGTGCCTTGGGTTGTCTCAGCCAAGGTAATCAACGGATAAAGGCTAATATCCGCCAGTGTCCAAAAAAGCCCTGACACTGGGCTGATAGGGCTGCTCGCAAGAGCGGCAATAATTGCAGGAACTGTCGTAACACTGACCCAGGGAATCGCAAGCAGATTGGCAATGGGAGAAATTGGACTGAATCCACCAAACAGCAGGATTTGGACAGGCAACATTGCAACAAACATCCCGGCCTGTAACCAGCAAAGTGCTTTCAGTGCTTTCAGTGCTTTCAGCCCCTTCGCCCAACTTCCCGAATTTTTCGCTACAACATGTTGGTACAATATTAAAAGTACAAATACAGCCAGATAAGAGAGCCAGAACCCCGAACTGAAAACACCCAGTGGGTCTATTGCCTGTGAAATACAGAGAACCAAAAGCAATATGGTCTGGATTGGCACACGCTTACCACCAAACATACATATGGCAGTAATTACGCACATTACCAATGCACGCTGGGTTGGCGGCGAAAATCCAGCCGCCCAGGCGTAAGACGTTGCAACGGAGGATGCAAGGAGAAGAGGAAGTACCAGCGAAAATTTCCCATCCGGGATGAACAGGGTCACCGCCCTTCCCAGCCACCATCCAAGGCCGAACACCAAACCGATGTGCAGCCCGGAAATGGCCATAAGATGCAGCAATCCGCTGCTTTTTAGCGCCGACCAATCATTACTTTCCAGCCCCGAACGATCTCCAAAACTCAGGGCAACGAGATATTGCGGGTAACGTTTTTCTTTAAAATAGTGTTTCAGTGAATGATAGAAATACTGACGAAGAGAAACGCTGTTCCGAATTAACGTACCTGTTTTTACCGAGCCCTTTCCGTGAATACCTTTGCTTACAAAATAATGCTCCGAGTCAAAACCTGACTGATTCACACGACCGTTTGGTGGTTTAATGCGCGCCAAAAACGACCATACCTGCCCTTGTTGTAACAACTGTTCAGTTCGCCAATACAGCCGGAGCTTTAACTTATTGACGGGCTTACCATTAAGCTCAGTAACAGAAAGGATGAATTTTTTCTGGGACTTATCCGTTGTAAAAAGGCTGTCAACCTTCCCAACTATGGTACTATTCACGCCATATGTGTTGTTAACCTTTGCTACGTTGTTGCTGTAACCAGTAGCTGCAACCACCGCAATAAACACACCACAAAGCAGTCCGGTAGCAATACCGTGACCTGGAATAACCCATCGCCTCATTAGGCACAAGGAAAGCCACGCAAGGAGCGAAACCGTTAAAGCGGTAAGGTCAGGGATTACCGGCCACCAGGGAAGTGAAGATATGGCGGCAACACTACCCAGTGTGACCTGATTAAGAATGTTTTTGGTGCGAATAGATGCGTGAGCCATGCCAAGAAAAATAATTAAAAAATTCATGCCGAATCACGACAAGATTCGGGAGCAAAAAGCCCTGAGGGTTTTTGGAAATCTTCTCTATGACCCAAACCTTTGGTGCCTGAACCGTCGTTCAGCGTCCGGAGCGTTTGCTGTCGGCCTCTTTATGGCCTTCGTTCCACTCCCAAGTCAGATGATCATGGCCGCCGGTTTGGCGATCCTGTTTGGTGTCAACCTTCCACTTTCTGTTGCATTGGTTTGGATCAGTAACCCTATCACCATGCCGGTCCTTTTTTACGGGTGCTACAAACTGGGCGCATTCCTGATGCATACCCCACATCAACCGTTCCATTTTGAGCTTTCCTGGGAATACCTGTTGCACCAAATGAGCGCGATCTGGCAACCTTTCCTTTTGGGGTGCTTCCTGACCGGAACTGTATGTGCCCTTCTTGGCTATTTCGGTATTCGTGGCCTTTGGCGCTATTCAGTAGTTCGCAGCTGGCGCAAACGTAAACTACGTATTCTGGCCCGTATTCCAGGTATCCCTTTGCCACGGAAAACTGACAAGGATTAATACCAGCTCAACTAACTCGTTGACCATTTTGACCAACTAATGAGTCCTACTGGTATAAAACTACCGTCTGTAAAAACAAATTATCGGGGTCACAAGGATCTTCTCGACACAACAGACCTTCAGGCTGAAAAACTGACAAAAGAAAACGGCGTGACTGCGATGCAGTTCACGCCGTTTTCTTTTAGTAGTCAGAAGCAAAATGAGAGTAGTAGTCTCTTACTTTCCTTCGGTTAACGCCCGCTCAGCACCGATGCCGGATGCAGCTTGGATGCCCTCATCGCGGGATACAACGTTGCGATAAGGCTCAGAAGCCAGGCGGTAACCATCACCAGCACTACATCTGTCCAAACCAGCTGTGACGGAAGGAAGTTAACGAAATAGATATCACCGGAGAGGAACTGGTGACCGGTCAGGTTTTCAATGCTCTTTATGATTGGCGTCAGGTAGAGAGCTCCCATCGACCCTAAAACAGCACCAGCAAAACTGCCAAACAGTCCAGTCAACAGGCCATGCCAGACGAAGATTCCCCGCACCATCGAATCATTTGCTCCCATGGTACGTAAAATAGCAATATCTGACGCACGGTCCTTAACAGACATCATCAGAGTCGATACCACGTTGAAACAGGCAACGCCTATTACCAGCACCATCACCAGATACATGATGGTACGAACCATTTGGATATCGCGGTGCAGGTAGCCAAATTGCAGTGTCCAGTCCTTCAGGTAAACATAAGCATCAACGGTGGCACCCACTTCACGGATGATTCGACGCGATTCCATGGGGTTGTCCATCTTGAGTTCAACACCTGTGACAGCGTCACCCATGCCAAGGTAGCTCTGCGCATCCTGAATAGGGACCAATGCAAGGGTATGGTCAATCTGTCCCCCCAGAGTAAGAATTCCAACCACATGCAGGCGCTCGCGGGTCGGGGCCGACAGTCCTTTTTCATTTTCAGGCTGCGGAATCATTGCCGTCAGCCAGTCGCCCTCTTTAACACCCAGCTTGTCAGCTATCCCTTTACCAATAATGAGGGCACGCTCACCCGGTACCAGTTTTTGCCAGTCAGATTTCCCGACAAAGTTATCCAGGCCACCAAGACGGGATTCAATTGAGGGATCGATACCACGTATTAGTGCAGATTTAAGCTTTGTGCCTTTTTCCATTAGAGCAGTAAAACTGACATAGGGTGCAGCTCCGGTAACATCGGGATTCTGCTCGGCTTCCTTTACCACCTGCCGCCAGTTTTCAACAGGTCCCCGCACACCTTCAAGTTCTCCATGCGGTACTACAGACAACACTCGGTTTTGTAGCTCTCTTTCAAAGCCATTCATGGCTGAAAGGCCGACAATGATCACCATCACCCCAACGGCAATCCCTATCACAGAAGAAAGCGAAATAAATGAAACCAACTTGTTTCGTGAGCGGCTTTTACTGAACCTGTGAGCAATATAGAGTGACAACGGTTTAAACATCAACGGTTTCCCCACCGGTCAGCACCCCATCCTGCATTTTCATCTGCCGATCCATTTTGGCCGCAAGTCCCTGGTCGTGGGTCACCACCAAAAACGCCATGCCATGTTCCTGATTAAGACGTCTCATCAGGCTGTATATCTCAAGTGCATTCTGATGATCTAAATTACCGGTTGGTTCATCAGCCAGTACCAATGCCGGACGGGTAACAACCGCACGTGCAATGGCAACACGCTGACGCTCACCACCAGACATTTCAGACGGGCGGTGATGAAGTCGGTGACCCAATCCAACCGTTTCCAGCATCTCAGTGGCTTTGCGCTTAGCTTCCGTTGTATTTACACCACCTATCAGCAATGGCATCGCCACATTTTCAAGCGCCGTAAAGTCGGACAAAAGATGGTGGAACTGGTATACGAAACCCAGGTGCTGGTTTCTCCAACGGGCCTGTGACTGACTGCCCATTTGGTGGACATCCTGCCCTTTGAATATCACATTGCCGTCAGTTAGGTCATCAAGTGCCCCCAACACATGCAGCAGTGTACTTTTACCAGAGCCCGAGGTTCCGACGATGGCACAGAGCTCCCCTTCCTGAATGCTGAATGAAACCCCTTTGAGTACCTCAGTTTCCAGCGTCCCTTCGCGGTAGCATTTGGTAACGTTGTTGCAGACAAGTAATGGGTTATTCATATCTCAGCGCCTCGGCAGGTTGTACGGATGCCGCTTTTAAAGAAGGGAAAAAGGTCGCTGCCAGGCTGAGCAAGACAGCACAGACAACAACAAAAGTAATCTGGAGGGGTTCAACTACCACTGGCAGCATAAAGTTACCACCAAGCAGGTTAATTCCCATCAGGGGTAACACTGTATTGATATTGAGTGAGAGCATGGTTCCCAGTAAACCGCCAACTATCGCGCCAATAACGCCGCTGCTGCCTCCCTGCACCACAAAGATGGATACCAGCTGTCCGTTTGTCATACCCTGGGTTTTGAGGATTGCCACTTCAGATTGTTTTTCCATGACCACCATCACCAGGGCAGAGATAATATTAAAAGCCGCCACCAGCACAATCAGGCCCAGCATCAGCCCCATCATATTGCGCTCCATTTTGACAGCCTGAAACAACTCCCCTCGCTGTGCACGCCAGTCGCGCCAATCCACACCAGTCTTTGAAGCAAATCTCGCCACTTCGGAGATGGCGTATGGATCATCAAGATAAAGACGGCTGTCGTAACCTTGCGATGACCGGCGTTTCAGGAGACGGCTCACATCCTTGATATTGGCAAGGAAAAGCTGGTCATCCACATCCGTGCCGGTATCGTAAATACCAGAAACGACGAAGTTACGTTGCGATGGCACTCTACCCAACGGTGTGAATTGACTTGCCTGGGTGGATATCACCCTTATTTTGTCACCGATCCTGACTTTTAAGTTTCGCGCCAGCGTCCGACCTAAAACAATATGGTATTTTCCCGGCTGCAAGCTATCCAGGGAGCCCCTCATCATATGCAAACCGATAGGATCAGGTGTTGAAGGATCAATGCCTAACAACTGCCCAGCAGACAGGCTTGAAGCACTCTGAACCACTGCCTCACTTTCCAGTACGGGGGCAACTTTAGTGACATGTGGCCAGGTGAGAAGTTTGCTGGAGTCCGGCTGGTGTTGCCCACCCACAATGGCATGTGGCAAAACACCAAGAATCCTGCCCTTGAGCTGACTTTCAAACCCGTTCATCACGGACAGCACGGTCACCAGCGCCAACACACCAACGGTAATTCCAGCAGTGGACATCACCGACACAAACCGGCTGAATTTGTCCCCGGACTTCCCTCTTGCATAGCGCCAGCCAATAAAAACGGGTAGTGGATAGAACATTGTTGTTTTTTATTTCCTGTCTAGATGGCAAACGGAGAATATTCTGACATCCTCCTGATAATTGCCTTGTTTTCAGGCCTGAGGATAACGTTAGACAACAGGGATTTCCATGGTTCCGACAAGACATCACCAATTTATGACATGCAGGTAAGTTCCGCTTCCGATTTTCATTCCGAAACGATGCATTATACAGCAAAAGAGGAACTTACCTTGTAGCGGTGCCTTTCCTGCGTGATAATCAAGCCATAACCAACCGAAAGAGCTAATAATGAGTCAGGACGAATATTTCTCAGTACACGCTCACCTCACCGTAAACGTTGAGCCGCTCGCGGAAGGTGAACATATTCCGGATAAAGAAGCTTTTGAAGCTGAAATCCCAGTGTTGTTCAGGATTGCCCGCGAATGTGCGGAATCAGACGAGTCGATGGAAAAAGACCTGGCTGCGATGAAAATCGAAAACAGCCATGCACTGTTGAATTACCTCAACACCCAGAATAAAAAACTCGACCTCCTGCTCAACTTTATGTTGGCAAACCAGGACAACCCCAAGTTCCGTCATAAAACCGAAACTTTCGGTGCCAGCAGCCTGACCTATTTTTCAGACAAGCCTTTGCACAAGGGAACCTCTACCCGTGTAAAAATATTCCTTCACCACCCTGCAGCAGCAATCTACTGCTATGGTGAGGTATTTGGTTGTAAAGAAGTTGAGGGCAGGTATGCTATTGGCATTCGCTATACCCGGCTTCAAGAGCCGGACCAGGACATACTCATCCGTGCTGCACTTCACCTTCAACAAAAACTTCTGAGGCAGCGCGCCTTAAAAAGAGAAGAAAACAAGTAACGTCTTCAAATGAAACCAATTCCTGTTATTTCCGCCCTCCAAACGCCAAAAGCCGGAGAGCAGCAGCACTTGGGGAACCTTATCGGTTCCTCTCTGGCACTGACCATTGGTGATATCGCCAACCGCCACAACGGCCCCGTACTCCTGATTACCCCCGACAGCCAGACTGCCAGGCGGCTTGAGGGTGAAGTCAGCCAGTTTACGCCGGAAAAATGTGAAGTTTTCCCAGATTGGGAAACCCTCCCGTACGATAATTTTTCCCCTCACCAGGACATCATCTCCGAGCGATTGTCTCTGTTGTACCAGATGCCACAACTGGTGTCTGGGATCGTTATCATGCCGGTCAATACGCTTCTCCAACGGGTATTACCCAAAAGCTTCCTGACCAAGCATGCATTGGTAGTAAAAAAAGGCGATCTGCTTTCGTTGGAAAAGCTGCGCAGCCAATTGGAAAGTGCCGGTTACCGCCATGTTGATCAGGTAATGGAGCATGGGGAATACGCCTCACGGGGTTCAATCCTTGATCTCTTCCCGATGGGCAGCCAGCAACCCCTGCGAATCGATTTCTTTGACGACGAAATTGACACTATTAGGGAGTTTGATCCGGAAACCCAGCGTTCAATTACTGAAATAGACAGTATCAGCCTACTCCCGGCTAGAGAATTCCCCACAGATCCGGAAGCCATAGAGCAGTTCCGTGGTCGCTGGCGTGAACGGTTTGACGCCCGCCGGGAGCCTGAATCGGTGTACCAGCAGGTGAGCAAGCGTACATTGCCTGCCGGTATAGAATACTGGCAGCCTCTGTTCTTTGATGAAATGGCAACTCTGTTCGATTACCTGCCGGACAATACTCTGGTGGTATCCGTAGGTGATTTGGAACAAGCAGGAAAGCAGTTTCTTGCAGATGCGGAAAACCGGTTTGACCAGCGCCGTGTTGACCCTATGCGCCCACTGCTTGCCCCAGATTCCCTATGGCTTGAAACCGATGAAATGTTCTCTTTGCTCAAGCCTATTCCGCGAATCATGCTCACTGATGCTCAGGTTGAAGGTAAAAAATGGCGGACTAATATCAGTTGCCAGCCACTGCCGGACCTGAATGTTAACCATCAGCTTAAAGAACCAATGGGTGCGTTGCGCCAATTTTGCGAGCAGTTCAGTGGCAAGGTTGTCTTCTCAGTTGAGTCAGAAGGCCGTCGTGAAGCGCTGCTGGATATGCTGTCGCGGATTAAACTGCGACCAATGGTTTGCAACTCGGTCTACGAAGCACTTGATGCACCCAGCCGGGTCACGCTGATTATTGGTCAGGCCGAGAGAGGTTTCATCCTCGAAGATGCGGGTTTTTCCCTTGTCTGTGAAACTGATCTGTTCGGCGAGCGGGTAGCCCAACGCCGTCGGCGTAATGACAAAAAAGCGGCTGTCAGCAGCGAAACCATAATCCGTACGCTTGCTGAACTCCAGCCGGGCCAACCGGTCGTCCATCTCAAACACGGCATAGGTCGGTATGAGGGCTTGCAGACACTCGAAGCCGGTGGCCTGAAAACTGAATTCGTCACCTTGGAATACCAGAAAGGTTCCAAACTCTATGTGCCGGTATCTTCCCTTCACCTTCTCACCCGCTATACCGGAGGGGCAGAAGAGGCAGCCCCACTCCACAAACTTGGTGGAGAAGCCTGGGAAAAAGCGCGCCGCAAAGCAGCTGAAAAGGTACGGGACGTTGCTGCTGAGCTTCTGGATGTCTACGCCAAACGTGCGGTCAAACCAGGCTTTGCGTTCAAGCACGACCATGAAGCTTATATCGATTTCATTAACGGCTTCCCCTTTGAGGAAACCCACGATCAGGCACTTGCAATTAATGCTGTGCTTTCCGACATGTGCCGCCCCATTGCCATGGATCGTCTGGTGTGTGGTGATGTTGGCTTCGGAAAAACAGAAGTGGCAATGCGGGCAGCTTTCCTTGCCGTGCATAACGCAAAACAGGTTGCCGTGCTGGTTCCGACAACCCTGCTTGCCCAACAACACTTTGAAAACTTCCGTGACCGTTTTGCCAACTTGCCAATCCGGGTAGAGGTGCTGTCCCGCTTCAAATCTGCAAAAGAGCAAAACCAGATCCTTGCGGACGTAGAAGCCGGGAAAGTGGATATCCTCATCGGTACCCACAAACTGATCCAGGGCACCATCAAATTTGCTGATCTTGGTCTTCTCATTGTGGATGAAGAGCACCGCTTTGGTGTCCGCCAGAAAGAGAAAATCAAAGCCATGCGGGCAGATGTGGATATCCTGACCCTGACCGCAACACCCATTCCGCGAACACTCAATATGGCAATGAGCGGTATTCGGGATCTGTCGATTATCGCAACTCCACCTTCCCGCCGCCTGGCAGTAAAAACCTTCGTTCGAGAACGAGATGAAGTGACGGTGAAGGAAGCTATCCTGCGTGAAATCATGCGTGGTGGCCAAGTCTACTTCCTGCACAATGACGTAGAGTCTATTGAAAAAGCAGCTTCCGACCTGGCTGAACTGGTACCGGATGCGCGTATTACCGTCGCTCATGGACAAATGCGCGAGCGAGAGCTCGAGCGCATAATGAGTGACTTCTACCATCAACGGTTCAACGTACTGGTTTGTACTACCATCATTGAGACCGGTATTGATGTCCCAACGGCTAACACCATCATAATCAACCGTGCAGACAGTTTCGGTCTGGCGCAGTTACACCAGTTACGAGGCCGGGTAGGCCGTTCACATCACCAGGCTTATGCCTACCTGCTGACGCCACACCCTAAGCGCATGTCAAAAGATGCCGTAAAACGTCTGGAGGCTATCGCTTCGCTGGAAGACCTGGGTGCCGGATTTACACTTGCGACCCATGACCTTGAAATTCGTGGAGCCGGTGAACTGCTTGGCGATGAACAAAGCGGCCAGATCCAGACCGTCGGCTTCACACTGTATATGGAAATGCTTGAGCAGGCGGTCGAATCCTTGAAAGAAGGTAAAGAGCCTTCTCTCGATGATTTGCTTAACGAGCAAACCGAAGTGGAACTGCGTGTACCTGCCCTGCTGCCAGATGACTACATGCCGGATATCAACACTCGCCTATCCCTGTACAAAAGGGTTGCCAGTGCTTCAAACGACGATGAACTCGACGAGCTCCGTGTGGAGTTGATTGACCGTTTCGGTTTGTTGCCTGAGCCAGCCAAGAACCTGCTTACCTTGGCTCGGCTTAAACTGTCTGCCACCGATCTGGGCATTCGCAAGCTGGAACTTGGACCAATGGGCGGAGCCATTGAATTTAATGAAAATGCACCGATTGATCCCGCTTTTCTGGTTGGTCTGTTACAATCGAGCCCACAGACTTACCGCCTGGATGGCCCAACCCGCCTGAAAGTGGTCGAAGCGATTAAGGAAAACCCGGATCGCATCCGGTTTGCACAAACGCTCATTGAGCAATTTGAGAATCATAAAGTGACCGCGGTGCAGGCTTAATGGCCTGCCCGGACTTGTTTTAAACGGAGTCTTATTTTGAAGAGACTGGTATTTCTTCTGCTTTTCCTCGTCAGTTGGCCAAGCTTTGCTCAACGTCTTTTTGATGTGGAAATTATCCTTTTCAAACGCAACCAGGATCCGGCTACTGTCAATGAACACTGGCCTGAAAAGCTGGTCGATATCGACTATGCCAACTCAATCTCCCTGTCCGATAAAGCGGCACTGAGGAAACGAGGCATTACCCTTTTGTCGAAAAACCACTGGGAGCTGAACAGCGAGTACCAGAAACTGCGTAACCATGCCGGTTTCACGCCTCTGGTACATATGGCCTGGCGTCAAGGTGACGGTGCCCGCCCATATATGCCTAAGCTTCGACTGAGCGCAGGTAAAAACTGGGCTGATATGTTCCGCCCGGATGGCAGCAGCCTTAATGCAGCCCCACTTGACCCAGCCTACGATGCAGCCCATGCCACCGGCGGCCTCTTCGAGCTTGATGGCATCCTGCGTGTATACGTCCAACATTATCTGTTCCTTGAAACAGATATGGTGCTGCGTGAACCCAGCACCCGTGAAGTACTAGTGAATGTGAACGATGATATTCCAGCGGTACCGGAACAGGAAACCAACCAGGAAGGTGCTCCGGTTACCGAGGTAGCGGATACCGCGGCGCAAGCAGGTAACAGCGACATTCAATTTGGCGGTTTGCAGGAAATCGAAAAGACCTACCGTACAGAGAGTGTCCTGCAGGACTACGCGTTTAAACAAAAACGCCGTATGCGCAGTGGTGAAACACACTACCTTGATCACCCCCTTATGGGCATGATCATTCAGGTACGAAAAGTTCAATAGCAGCCTGAACTGAAAACCACTTAAACCCCTCCCCGCGAGGGGTTTTGTTTTTTATGTTTCAACCATAAACGGTATACTTTTACTGCCTGATCCTTCCGGAAAACATCATGAAAACCCGTCAGTTAATGCTGTTCCTCGATGTAGCCAAAACTGGCTCAATTGCTGAGGCAGCCCGAATACATGGAGCAAGCCGTACAACGGTAAGTGCAGCTGTTGCAGCCTTGGAGGATGAACTGGGTATGCCGCTGTTTCAGCGAAGCGGCAACCGGATAACCCTCACACCGCTGGGAAACAGTATTCTCCCCGAAGCAGAGCGCATAACAGCGGCGTCTGAGACCATTATGCGCCGGGCGATACAGGCTATGAGTGGCACAGAACCGGTACTCCGAATTGCGCGGGACGATGCAATTCCTGAACGGTTCTGGCGAGATTGGCTCAAAGATTTGCGTGTCCGTTTTCCTCACACGGCTATTTCCGTTTACGTAGTTTCTACACCGGAGCTGCCTTCCCTGGTAGATGAGAACCTTGCAGATGTGGCCTATGGTATGGTCAATGGGTGCGAAGTGAGCGATAACCTTACCGCACCGGTTTTAGGAAATATGGATGTCTACCTGGTCAGTTCACCGGAGCATAACCTCAGCAGGTTAAGCTACGTATCCAACACCGACCTGGCACAGCACACGGAAATTACACTGTCCCACCTAGAACCGTCCCTGATGCCAAAGCGTGGCGAAATTTCAGAGGATTATATTGCCCTCACCTTTTATGAATACATCCGGGATGCTGCTGTAGATGGGCTGGGTTGGGCAAAGGTTCCGGCCGTTTTGATGAGAAAAGAGCTCCAGCAAGCACAACTCAGCGTCCTTCGTCACGGTGAAGCCCGTAACCAGCGAAGCTTCCATGTCATCCGGCCAGGAAACGCCGCACCTGGTGATGTTCAAAGCTGGTTATCGACCAAAGTCCGACAATATCTGATTGATCAGGTGCAGTGCTGAACGAAGCGATTTCAATGGGCGGTTATAATCTTGGCCCACAGCTTTTTCCATCGGGCTTGCTTTTCCGAGGGTGACAGTTTTTTGGGGCTGATCGCTACGTCATCCCCAAGTTCAGAACGGCAAGACAGCAACTCTCCGTTGACGGCCCCTCTCCATTCACCGTCAATTTTCGCCCCAACCACAATCAGGTCATCGCAGGTTTTGCAACGATAAAACGTTGCCAGTCGGTCACCATTTTGCTCTGCTTTCATAGAATTCAACGGAACCCCAACCTCTACCTCCATCGTCGGGTGGCTGATAAGGGCAGCCGGTTTTTCCCGGCAGTAGTCACAGTCACATCGCCGTGGGTTTAATTCCGAGAAATCTATCTCAGCGGATACATGTAGACTGACTGAGTTGCAACGGCAGTTTCCTGACGAGTTCATATGTATCTCCTGTCCAGGCAACACGTGCTGTTACGACAGACGTGCTGCGATCCACTTTCCAATGTCCCTGAGTTGCGGCATACAAACCGAATGCTCCATCGCATAGGTTCTCCACACTGGAGCAAGACCAAGAGCAACAAGATCTCCCAACGCTTCCCGGCCAAGCCGTGGTGTAACAACCGGATCGTATTCCCCATGCATCACCATCACTGGCAGCCCTGAATTTTCAGGCTGAAGGCGAACCTCTTCGGCGGTAGCAAAATACGTTGAAAGAGCCAGTAACCCAGCCAGCTTCCGGGGAAACATCAGAGCTGCGTGATAGGCCACTGCCCCGCCTTGTGAGAATCCCGCAAGTACTATCCGTTGGCTGTTGATGCCGTCATCAATTTGGTGATTGATTAAGTCCGTCACAGCAGCAGCAGACTCAATCAATTGCGCTTTATTAATCTTCCTGCCTTCTCCCATCTGCAAAATATCGTACCAGGCAGGCATAACATAACCGCCATTTACCGTTACGGGGATTTGAGGCGCATGGGGAAAAATAAAGCGAATCTTTAGAGATGTGTCTAACCCCAGTTCCGGGATTGCAGCTTCAAAATCATGTCCACTAGCACCAAGGCCATGCAGCCAGATAACGCAGGCATCCGGAGCATCCGAGGTTTCAACTTGAAGGTATTTCAATATCCGTCCATCCATTATTGTTCGACAAATGTAAAGTTGCGTAATTTCTGTTGTCTGGATTTCTGATGGTGCGCAAAATTCACCCAAAACCACAACAACATTAAGGTAACGTCAGCATGACAAAAGAGAAACTTTCTAAAACCACCATCTCTCTACACTGGATTGTTGCAGGCGCCATGTTGGTCATTATGGCAATGGGCATATACATGCACCAGACAGAAACATTCGCACTTTACCCGGTACATAAGTCACTCGGCTTTATTGCCCTTATCGTGATTTTGGCCCGAATTGCCTGGCGATTGAAAGAGGGCTGGCTGGAAGATGTCTCAGATTCCCCGGAATGGCAGAAAAAAACAGCTAAAGCTGTTCACTGGATTCTGATAGTCGGAACAGCCCTGTTCCCTATATCAGGACTGATGATGTCGGTTGCCGGTGGCAATGGCCTTGGGGTATTTGGGATTGAGTTGATTGCACGAAACCCAAACCCTGACAATCCTGCAAGAGCCCTGCCTCTGAATGAAACCCTTGCAGAACTTGGCAGCACATTACACAGCATTCTGGTTCCGATAATGGTGATATCAATTGCATTGCATATCCTTGGGGCAGTTAAACACCATTTGTTCGACAAGGATGTAACCATCTCTCGAATGCTGGGACGGTAAATAGAAAAAAAGGACATCTCACAGGATGTCCTTTTACTTGGGTTGTCCGGTTCCTGGGAACGCAAGAATGCCGGCTAACAATCAATTCAGAATTTCTACACGATCCACTTCGATCTTAGGCGCATTACCAAGTTCGTAATCTCCATACAGGCGAACCTTGGTAGTTGGAGTAATACCCTGAGGGACGGAAATATCATCATCCATTTCTACGCGAATCTCTGCACCACTGCCGTCAGAGAACATAAAGGTGTCTTTGGTCAGCTGTTTAACCAGCTTGCCTTCAACAATGGTATTACGCTCTGAGAAAAAGTTAGCGTTGTCCAACAGCTGAGCAACAGTATCCACTTCTACAGGGCCGTTGAAGTTGATACCTACCGGTTTGCCATCAGTGTTGTTCCCGGCCAGCGCCAGAGCAGGAGCCATTGATGCAATAAGTGCCAGAGACAGAAGGGTTTTCTTAGCCATTTGGAGAACCTTGTTGTTATTCCTTTTCGATAAACCCAATTGTCACCCGCCCGGTCTGAACACTTACTGATAACTTTATTCATCTACCGTTCAGAAACGATCTTCTAATTAACAAGCAATAAAAAACCCGGCAAAATTCGCCGGGTCGATTTTTTCTTAGCAGAATCTGTCAGTGCAATTTCAGGTTCGGGCGCAATACACGGTTTATGCGACCCACCAGCATAATCAGGCTAGTCTTTAAATAACCATGCAGCGCAATCTGGTGCAGGCGGTACAGGGAGATATACACGATACGTGCGATCCGGCCTTCCACCATCATTGAACCTCGGGTCAGGTTACCCATCAGGCTACCTACAGTAGAGAAGCGGCTCAGCGATACCAGAGAACCGTGATCCTTATAGATATAAGGCTTCATCTCACGATCAGTAATCTTGGCTACGATGTTGCTGAAACAACGGCTTGCCATCTGGTGTGCTGACTGTGCTCGAGGCGGAACAAAAGAGCCGTCTTCCTGAACACAGGATGCACAGTCACCGATGACGAAAATATCATCATCGTTTGTGGTTTGCAGAGTTGGCTTAACCACCAGCTGGTTAATGCGGTTGGTTTCCAGGCCTCCGAAATCTTTGAGGAAATCAGGGGCTTTGATGCCAGCAGCCCACACCATAATTTTTGCCCGGATCAGATCACCGTCTTTGGTGTGAAGCCCTTGCTCATCAGCCTTAACAATCATGGTTCCGGTACGTACATTCACGCCCAGTTTAACCAGTTCCTGGTGGGCAGCACCGGAAATTCGTGGAGGCAACGCTGGAAGGATACGCTCACCGGCTTCAACAAGTGTCACTTTGAGTTTGCTGCTGTCAAGGTCACCAAAACCGTAGTTGTGCAGTTCTTTAATGGCGTTATGGAGCTCTGCAGAAAGCTCAACACCAGTTGCACCACCACCAACGATGGCAATCTCAACTTCCCCTTTACCACCCAAAGCGTGTAACTTGAGGAAAGCATTGTTCATTTCATTACGGAAACGGTTTGCCTGCTCAGGGCTGTCAAGGAAGATACAATGCTCTCGGACACCGGCAGTGTTGAAGTCATTTGACCGTGATCCAATCGCCATAACCAAAATGTCATAGCTGATTTCACGCTCTGGCATCAGCAGATCACCATCTTCATCTTCCATCGCTGCCAGCGTGATTGTTTTCTTGTCGCGGTCAATGCCGCACAGGCTGCCCAACTGGAAATCAAAATGATGGTTACGGGCATGCGCGCGGTAACTTAAGGCATCAACACCTTCATCCAGAGAACCGGTTGCCACTTCATGTAATAACGGCTTCCACAAGTGGCTGGATTTACGATCCACCAGCGTCACAGTTGCACGACGTTTGCGGCCAAGGGTACGGCCCAGTTTTGTGGCAAGCTCTAAACCGCCTGCACCACCACCTACTACAACGATCTTAAGCACAATCACTTCCTTCAAAACAAGACTGAAAAATTATTACGAAATCTGTGCGACTTATTGAGGCTGTGGAATGTTGAATGCTTAAAAGACACTGTGTAAAAAACTAAGCGAAGTTGCTTGTATTGATTAATAATTCTGCATCACAGGTCTATTTTCGGGATTCACGCCTCACTTTCTCGGTCTGACCATTATACCTTTTCTTTGATCTCAATCAATTTCCGAGAATGCCAACCATACTCAATTGTTGTTTTTTTACGCAATGATATACTTGGATGTAATTTTATTACACCATTTCACTCATACTCGATATTGATGATTTCACCGAGATCCGTGAATTCCACCTCAACACGTTCCCCCTCAGAATCTTTGGCTTCTGCCTCGAATTTACCTTCATCATGATCCCACTCCACTTCACTGATATCGTGATATCCGAGGCTGACCATTTTGCTCACAATTTCCGGCACTGTTTTTCGTTGTGCCTGCGAGCCTTCCTCTGCATAGTGGTTTTGCGCCCAAAGCAACGTTGAAGAAAACAAGCCCAAAATCAGCAGTAGCACTCTCATATTTACTTCCCATTCATTGGCGGTTCAGATTAGCTGGGGTAGATTGGTAATCATGAAAAAAATGACCGTTGCCATTCTGTTTGTATCCCTTACCCTGCTAACCAACTTGGCAGGCGCTTCGCCGCATCTAAAATATGATGAAGACTGGGATGAAGTCAAAGCAGCAGTCGATGATGGCGCAATTCGGCCTTATAATGAGTTACTTGAAAAGCTTAATTCACTCAATCCAAAGGCAAAAATCGTAAAAGTTGAAGTAGAAGAAGAAGACGGCATCTGGATTTATGAAATCCGGATGCTGGATCAACGGCGCAATGTCGTAAAAATGGAACTTAACGCTAGCACCCTTGAAATCCTTTCAGTCAAAGGCCATAACCTGGAGAAGTTTTTTGCCGATTACTTCCGGAAATCAACAGAACAATGAAAATACTGGTTGTTGAAGATGAACCTCAACTGGCGCGCCAGCTCCACGACCAACTCACCCAGCAGGGATTTACGGTAGATTCTGCTTACGACGGTGAGCAAGCACATTTTGCCGGTACTGTTGAGCAATATGATGCTGTAGTGTTGGACTTGGGCTTGCCAAAAATTGATGGCCTTACTGTTCTTAAACGCTGGCGTTCAGCAGGTTTAACCTTTCCCGTCATCATCCTGACCGCCCGCGCAGAGTTACATGAACGTATCGAAGGGCTAAATGCCGGTGCCGATGATTACCTGTCCAAACCCTTTCAGATGGGCGAGCTGGTAGCAAGAGTACACGCACTTGTCCGCCGGGCTGCCGGTCATGCCACATCAGTACTCACCGCAGGTAACATCCGGCTTGATATATCATCGTCTCAGGTTACCTGTGACGGGCTGTCTGTCTCTCTGACGGCTCATGAGTTGAAAGTGCTTGGTTACCTGATGCTCCACAAAGGTAAAGTGGTATCACGATCCACTCTGATTGAGCATATATACGCGCAGGATTTCGATCGCGACTCCAACACAGTGGAAGTCTTTATCGGGCGCATTCGCAAAAAACTGGGCAGTGATCTGATAGAAACTGTTCGGGGACTTGGCTACCGTATTCCTGAGGGTTCCTGATGCTTTCACTTCGAAAGCGATTACTTTTAGGTGCCGGGCTCTGTTGCTTGCTCCTGCTTGTTGCTACCGGCGTAACTATCGAACGGTTTGTGGTCAAGTACCTGCAAACTGAAATGATTAATGAGATGACCGTCAGCCTTGACGATCTAATCGCCAATCTGGATATCGATGCCACCAGCCGTCAACCAATCCTGTCCGACCGACTTTCTGACCCCCGTTTTCAACAACCCTACTCAGGTCATTACTGGCAAGTTCAAAGCAACAGCCGGGTTATCCTTCGCTCGCGCTCGTTATGGGACCAGGATCTTTCTTTCAATCATCTGTCCCGGGTTAATGGCATCGTCACCACTGAAACAAAGGGTCCACAAAAAGATCAGTTACTGGTTATACAGCAACGTATCAAACTTCCCGGCAGCCAGGAAACCTACTGGCTGAGCGTGGGTGTACAGCTGTCCAACATGCACAAGGCACTTAAAAACATTCGGGGCAGCATTTATATTGGCCTTGGCCTGATGACGCTTGGGGTGTTAATGGTACTTGCCTTTCAGCTAAGCTGGGGTTTGGCCCCCCTCAGTCAACTGCGAAAAGAACTGGACCGCATCCGGGAAGGTAAACAGGAAAATTTTAAAGGCACCTACCCCCCTGAGATTTCACCACTGACTGATGACATCAACACACTGGTGACGCATTACCGATCATTGTTAGAGCGAGCCAGGACACATACTGGTAATTTGGCTCATGCACTTAAAACTCCAATCAGCGTGATGCAAAACGACCTGGATGCTGACAGCGAGCCAGACAAAGCGCTGCTTCTGTCCCAACTCAACACAATGCGGCAGCACGTGGAATATCAGCTCGCCAGGGCTCGCCTTGCAGGCTCTGCCCGCATTCTGGGTGTATCTTGCTCTCCATACCAGCAATGTAAAAATGCAGCCTCTGCTTTCGAACGGCTTTACCAGACAAGGGGATTGGCAGTAAACCTGGAAGCAGACCCCACATTAAAAGTGGCAGTTGATGCCAAAGACTTTGATGAAATGGCTGGAAACCTAATAGAAAACGCTTTCAAGTGGGCTCAAAACGGGTTGTGGATCCATACAAGAGCCAGCGAGAACATGGTGGAAGTCTATGTGGAAGATGACGGCCCAGGCATGACCGAGCACGAGTGCCAACAAGCCTTGCAAAGAGGCAAGCGTATTGACGAACATACCCCGGGTTCTGGCCTCGGCCTGAGTATTGTCACCGATGTTGTTACCGCTTATCAGGGCCGGTTGTCACTCACGCGCTCTGAACTGGGCGGGCTTTGCGCCTGTTTGTACTTACCCCGACAGCAATAAAAGAAACAGCCACTAAAATGTGGCTGTTTTCAAAGTTCACCCACTGTTTAAACGAGTGTCAAACGGCTTCCCCGTTTTTAAACGCTTTCATTGTTTGAAGGTGATGGGAGATCTTCTTAAATTTATGAGACTGATCTTCGTCCCATATCACGTTATAAAACTCACCAAGTTCATCAGCTGTTTTGCGCGTATCCATCGTCTCATCATTTCGGGACAGCACAACAACGCAGTTACCGGCATTTTTTGTCCGGAAGTTCTCAACACATTTGGTTGCAATGTCCTCATACTCTTCCGGGCGGTCAATCCTGCCTTCCATATTACATTCTGGATGAAGGTTTGGGTTAAAAATCATTTGCTTAATGCCGCAAAGGAACCCTATCCTCTCTGACCAATAGCCTCCCAGACCCACACCACAAATTAATGGGGCAGGATCATCAGACAATTCTACTGCTTTATGGACTTCTTTAAGCAGGTGCTGCATGTCGTGTTTGGGATGAAGAGTGCTGTAGTTGATGAATCGGACATCGGGATCGATAAACTGGAGCTGAAGTACTTTTTCGTGGTTTCCTGGGCTTGTGGAATCAAATCCGTGAAGGTAAATAATCACTCTGGTGTCCTCAATATCCTTGTACTACACGTTCAATCTAACACTAAACATAAGGGCGCTTGTGAACAATAATGTGACAGTGCCCACTTTTCTGTTATTTTTTAATCGTGTATATGCGCAATGCCGCTTAAGCCATGTAACCCCTGAATTTCCGCCTGTATATCGGTTAGACGGTCAATGAGATGGGCTTTTTGATTGTCGGTCAGCGTTGTGTTCAAGCGGTTCAGAACCTCAAATCGACGGGAAAGCAACAACCTGATATCCCACTGTTTTTCCGGATAATTAAAATAGATGAAATCTCGTGCAAACAGCTTTAACTCAGCATCCAGATCTATGGACCTCCGGTTGTCTATCATCGCATATAGACGGGTCAGGATTTGGGCTCGAAATTCATTGAACACCGGCCGCATTTCCAACTGGTAACCTGCCATTTCACGCAGCAGTTTACGTTGCCTGTCATTTATATTACCAACCCAATACTCCGCAGCATCCTCAAGCTTTTCAGCCCGGCGGGTCAGCTGCTGCTCTGATGTGCCTTCACGGGATTTCCGAAGTGCCTTTTCGATTTTTTTGTCTACGATGCCCTTCAGTTCTTTAGCCTGCTCATCTGAAAGTTTAGGGACAACAGCTGCCAGTGTAGGGATAAAACCATATACCGTATTTACGAATCGCCGGTTTGAAAGATTGTGATATGCCTGGATACGGCCGTAGTCCAAGGAACTGTCCTCGATGTCCTTTTGAACCATTGCCAATAAAATCTGGAGTTCAGGCAGTTCATTGACACGGTGCCACTCAATAAACCGGGTAAGCTGAATATCCAGCAGTTTTTCCTGCTTACGATCTAAATCCACATAGTCATCAATGTAGTATGGTGCCCACAAGGGAAAGTTGTTGTAAGCAAGCTTGGTCGTGCTGCATGCAGTGAGGAAAAAACCAGATAAGAAAACAAGAAGAACAAAATGGCGTTTGTGCATCCAAGCCTCCATTTTTTTATGGGCTGTGAGGCGTCTTAAAGCATAGCTCACCCTTTATGCAGTTGCTCCAGCATAGCGTAAGCCCGTTCCTTATACAGGGTTCCACTGTACAACATATCCCCGAGAAGATACCAAAGCAGTCCCATATATTGGACAAACGGCAACCACTTTAGTGCCCTTTCAATCCACTCTTTTTTGTCCGCCACTCCCTGTATAAGACAATATTTTTCAACTGTTTCTTTAACATCATACCCATTAGCAACGGCACAGAGGACCACGTCAAGGCAGGCATCACCAGCTGATGAGTACTCCCAGTCGATGACCTTCAGATGATTTCCAGGCTCCCGTATTAAGTTGTAAAAACCAAAATCATGATGACACAACGCGATAAAAGAGGACTTAGGTAACACCGCATTTTGCATTTGGTTATGCAATCGTTTTAGCTTTCGACTTTTAACGCTTTCTGGCAAGTGATTCCAATAATGCAGGCATCGTGACTTCAGGTTAAAAACGAAGGGAGGAAGACATAAATTGTGAACCTTACCAAGAAGTGTTAACACTTCTTCCTGACTCAGGCTATCCGGCTCACAAACCTCGCCATCTGCAAAGTCTACAAGCAGCCCTTGCTCATAAAGCGCAACAGGAGCCGGGGACAATCCCGCTTTCGCTGCAATGGTTTGTGCAGCCAATTCCTGTTGCCGGCATACACCAAAAATGTCTGATGCAATCGAAACCGGCCGCCACACCAAATGCTTTCCATTTGAGTCTGTCAGTTTCCAGCAGCGATTGGATAACCCTCCGCTCAGGGGGGAAACCGCGACGATCCGGCATGCCAAATCGTCGGGTAAGAGAGGTTGTTCGTACACTTTGCTTATTGCCAGGGTTTACCAACCGATCAACGCACGGGATTCTTCCTTACGGATTTGGCTCTCATCTGCCCACTCAATCAAACCGGTTTGCAAATCCATCAGTCGCATTGTCATTTTGTAATAGACGTCTTTATCATTGCCGTCACGCTTTACGATACTGGCAAGGTTACCATAGAGCATATATTGCGCACCGACCATACGTCCAAATTGGATAGCTGTTGCCGGGTTAACCAGTTGGTCGTTGTTCTGGAAATCCAGTTGCTTACGAACAGCTTCCACCCTTCCCATATCAACAAACCTGAACTCCCCGGAATTCAGAAGGCGTGTACTGATGGTGTCAGTAATAGACTCTGTATCAATATGCTCAGCGGTTTTATTTTTAATTGATTCAACAAAAACTATCGGGCGTTCCCCCTTGGTCAAGGATGCAACCGCTGGGGACGACAGCATACTGTCTGTCATATCACTGGCAATTTTCTGTAAATCTGAGGAACCAAATTCAATCGTAGTAGTTTCAATTCCTTCAGCATCGCCATAACGTACCTGGTTAGTACATCCACCCAGTACCAAAGCCAGTCCCACAAGCGCCCAAATACCTTTATTCATCAATCAACCTATATTAATTCTGTGATTTCACCACTACCCGGTAGTTTACTGCATCCGGGCTTACTGACATTGCTTCAAGCGTCGTTGAGTCATAACCGGTCAACGTCACATGACGCCACGGCTCTTTTCTTACATTCACTTCCAGACCCTGGTCATTGTACCAATAGAAACGGTATACCAGCGTCTGTGTACTGGCGACTTTGCTGGTCACACTGACCATCGCCTTGAGGTGCTCATTCACTGACATTGATTCAGCAGCACCAAACTCGAGTGTCAAAGCCAAGCCATGATCAGCAAGAACAACATGCTGGCTCCTGCTCTCAATGCTGATGCCGGCAGTATTTTGCGCACAGCCACCCAGCAAGATAATGGCGGCAACAAATGCAAACAGTCTCACTAGAGACCTCCTATGGTTCTTGACCAATGTACTACGCTGTCTCCCTGGCGGGAGAGCCAGACAATTGTCGTATGGCCTTTCTTTAATTCAGCAGTTATTTCAGAATTTCCTGCTCGAATTATAAGACTTTGAGGCCTAAAAAATCCCGAGTAAATTGCAACAGACTCCGGCAGTGCGAACCAAGCCCGCGTATCAGGCTGCTCTGTTAACGTATTGAGTACATTGCCGATAAAATTTCCCACATTTTGATCTTTGTCTTCAAGTGCTCGCCGAAATTCATTTTTCGCAATTACCCGGATAATCTGCCGGATGATTAACACAGGAAGTTTCTCTGACAAAGCCTGCCTGGCCATCAAATTAATGTCCGCAATTTGGTCGAGGTTTTTAACCTGGCCATTAATTGTTATGGGCATCGGCGTATTCACCTGACGATTGGCATAGTACGGCATTGCCAGGTTATAACTGTTCAGGTACCCGCTGCCATCGGGTAACCAGACATTCAGGTCCCATCCCCGTTTGGCTTCAACCACTCCCTGCTCAGAGAGAATGACCAGTCTTCCATTTCCTTTATTGGCCGGCTGATATTTACCGTAGCGTTTTTCTAGCTTTTTAAGCGCACCGGATCTCCCCTGCAAAGCGGCGATGCGCATGGTCGACTGCGCTAACATCTTACTTTCAGGTGCAATAGCAAGTGCACGCCCATAGTCTATGTAGGCGTTATTGTAGTCTCCGGTTGATTCATAGAGTATGCCAGAGAGGAAATAGAGATAACCGTTTTGTATTGCCTGGATATGTTTTCCGGCATCGGGATAGCGTGACAGCACCGCGCCAACATTTTCTTCAATTCGGTTTTCCCTGGCCAGGGTCTCGGCATGCCTGAGCATACTCTCCCGGGTTTTGCGGGCTCTGTCCTGAATCCCTTCAGCCCTGCGTATCTCTACCAATGCGCCTTGAAGGTCATTTTTTTGTAGATATCCCAACGCAAGGTACAGATGTAAAAAGCCAGATTCGTAGTCAGACGGGTAATACGTAAGCATATTATCGTTGGTTAACGCTGAACCGACAGTATTCAACAGCTCGGAAATTTGGATATCCGGGTTACTATCCAGCCTGCGGGCTTTTTCATCGGCAGATTGGAAAGCATCAAAGCTTTGTTGTACATCCCCGGCCAACATAGCAAGACGCCCCTGCTCCAGATCAAACAGTAATGGATTGCCGTCGTCTTCTGGTAGTTGCGTCAAAGCGTTTTGGTAAGCCCCGCTAACAAGGCTGGCTCTGGATTCTGCTGTCATTTGGGAATAATGACTGAAAAGGCTGTAAGCAGAGAGATTGCTGCAGGCGGTAACAAAAACACTGGCAATAAAAACCAGTGTCAAGCGGCATTGTTTCGTCATCATATTAGTTTAGGAGCGAAGAGACAGGCGTCACATCAACCAACCAGTATTGGTCCCAGTGGTTTCCCGCCAACTAAGTGCATGTGGATATGGTAAACCTCCTGTCCACCATGCTTATTGCAGTTCACGATCAGGCGGTACCCACTTTCGCTTATACCTTCACTCTCGGCAATGTTACGGGCCACGGTAAACATCCTGCCGAATGCGGCTTCATCACTGTCTGTTGCATCGTTGACTGTCGGGATATAACGATTCGGCACAATCAGAATATGGCTGGGTGCTCGCGGGTTTATATCGCGAAATGCTGTTACCAAATCATCTTGGTAGACAATATCGGCAGGGACTTCGCGGTTTATGATTTTGCTGAAAATGGTCTCTACCGACACAGACAACTCCTGACGAAACCAGTAATGATACATGTGAGCTATCAGTATGCTTGAAACTGACACTCTGAGCAATATGAACACCGTTTTGTTTAATTCGTGAAGTCTCTCATAACGTAATGAAAAGTTTGCGTTTCAACTCAAAGTTTCAGCCTGTTGTCGCGCCAAAAGGTTCAACTTGGCGATGTAATGACGATACAGTCACTAGGACTTTTTTCGCGTCGCGTAGTTCTTATAACCAGCAGGTTTGAAACCTCTTCTATCCATTTCCACGACGCATAACTGCCCTGCCGGAGAGAAAAGTGAAATGGTTTTTGGTGGATTATTGATATGAAAGTAAAACAGCGTTCCGTCGTTCGCCAGATGTATGCGGGATTCAGCGTTCTCATTCTCGCCTTTGTCGCATCAAATCTGTTAACCCTTGATGGTGCAGGAAGTATCCATCATCAATTGGAAAGGGTTACCGGAGAAAGTGTTCCCCTTGTGACACTTTCCAACGAGGTAAGCGTCAGCCTTTTGGAAGCTGACAAGGTTTTCAAGGATTATCTGGCAACGGATAACTCCGGTGGGACAGTTGATGTTGAAGAGCGCTTTGCTGCTGCCAAAGAGGCATTTGATTCGGCATTTCAAGCACTGAGTGTATTTGCCGACAGCTATCCCCAACTAAAAAACCAGTTAACCTCATTGCAGGTGCAGGAGGACGTTTACTTTTCTGAAGCTGCTCAAGCCATTCGCAATGTTGAAAAACTCCACCATGCCGAAGCTGAATTACAACAGTATGTTCGACGCTACCAGGCACTGTTCACTGAACTTAATACTGGTATGAAGGAGATGATAAACAGCCAGGGAAATACTACCGCGAAGGTCTTATCCAAGAGCTACTTTGTAAAACTGGCAGATGCCGAGCGTATTACCTCAGATGCCCTGGCAACCCGTGATTTGACTGAAATTGAAAAAGCAGTGTCCGGGAACAACAAAAGTGTTACTCACCTGAATTATGCATACCGCGGTATCACCAACCAGATGCCTGCGTTGAAAGAACGTTTTGATCCTCTGGTATCCCAGTTTATTACCGACGTAGGTAAAAAAGGCGGGGTTCTGGATAAACACCAGGAATTCGTACTCGCTTCTTCTGCCCTCAATACCAATATCACTAATTTGTCTCTACAAGTGGACCATACAATGGCGACACTGGCAGAGTTTCGGGAACTCGCACAGCAGCAGATGAACGCTGCCATCCATCAAGCGTCAGAAGAATACCGTCAGGGTATCTACAGAACCTTGCTGCTGGGTGCTGCTGTAACGGCTCTGGTCATCTTTATCGGGTGGCACCTTTCACGCTCGGTCCGACGCCCTACCAGTTACATGATGTCCTCTCTGGAAAGCCTGGCTTCCGGGAATATGACTAAACGCATTGAAATCATCCAGCACGATGAATTTGGTGAATTGAGCGGCCACATCAATACACTGGCGGATCAACTTCAGGGAGTTCTCCGTAAAATTCAGGACGGTGCGGAACAACAGGCCCAGATTGCAGAAGAAAACCAGGCAGCAACACAGTCCGCAAAAGAGAAACTCAACTTACAGCGTAACCAAACCACGACAGTTGCAGCCGCAATGACAGAAATGGATCACTCCGCCGAAGCCGTTTTCTCCAGCGCACAAAGTACCCTTCAGCATGTCCACGATGTCAGTGACTCTGCCGCACGCGGCCGTGACGTTATGAGCCGGAATATCAGCACTTCACATGAGCTGTCAAATCGTCTAAATGAGTCAGAGGAAGCAGTAAGATCATTGAAGGATATGAGCCTTAACATCGGGTCAATCCTGGACGTTATCCGTAATATTGCCGACCAAACCAACCTCCTTGCCCTTAACGCAGCCATAGAAGCAGCGCGGGCAGGTGAGCAAGGACGCGGCTTCGCTGTTGTGGCTGATGAAGTCCGCGTATTGGCAAAGCGGACAACTGATTCAACCGCTGAAATTGAATCAATGATCGCCCGCCTTCAGGAAAGCTCGACATCAGCCATGAGTGTCATGCAGGACTGCGTCCAGGAAATGGAAGCCAGCATCATCCTCGCGTCGGATGCCAACAGTGCAATGGAAGAAATTGAGGCGGCAATCCTGTTGATCAGCGATATGAGCAGCCAAATTGCCCAGGCTGCAGACGAACAGCGAAAAGTATCGATGGAGATATCCAAGAACATTGAAGATATCAGCCATCTGACTGAAGAGAGTTACCAGTCTATGGAGGAAGTAGCAAACACCGGGCATGTTATTGATGAGCAGGCTCATATTCAAAATGACCTCGTTCACCGGTTTACCCTTTAGTCAATTTAACAAGTCGTTACAAAGACAGCGGTGGCTTTTTAGCCACCGTTTTTTTACATCTGGTGACCCGTGCAATCGTTTACGCTAGACTATAGCGCCGTACAGCCTGTAAACCGAACTGGCAGCAGGCTTTCGGGTACTTTCTCTCTCCAAAGTGCCTGCGTTTTCGCGACAAAAGGAAGTGAACATGACCACTCTGTTGTTTAAAAATGCAACAATCGTAAATGAAAACAATATCGAACTAACCGATGTACTGGTTAGCAATGGCCGTATTGAGAAAATCAGCACAGGTATCGATGCACCTGCTGATGCACGAGTCATTGATGCGACGGGCAAACACCTGTTACCCGGTATGATTGATGATCAAGTTCATTTCCGTGAGCCCGGCTTCCCTACTAAGGGCACTATCGCCTCAGAATCAAAATCAGCTGTAGCCGGCGGCATTACCACCTATATGGAAATGCCAAATGTAAACCCTCAAACAACCACCCTTGAAGCACTCGAAGAAAAGTACGAACGAGCAGCAAAAAGCAGTTTCGCCAATTACGCGTTCTATCTTGGTGCAACCAATGACAATATCGATGAGATTCGCCGGTTAGATCCCAACCAGGCTTGTGGCGTAAAGGTCTTCATGGGAGCCTCTACCGGCAACATGCTGGTTAATAACCCGGAAACCCTGGCTTCCATTTTTGCAGACAGCCCGGTGCTCATTGCTACTCACTGCGAAGATACGCCGATGATCAGTGAACTGGAAGCCATCTACAAGGAACGTTATGGTGAAGACGTTCCAATGCACGAACACGCACGTATTCGTTCTGCAGAGGCCTGCCTGAAATCTTCTCAACTGGCAGTAAACCTTGCCAAAGAGCATGGTACCCGCCTGCATGTGTTGCACCTGACGACCGCAGACGAACTTTATCAGTTTGAACCTGCCAAGACCCTTGAAGAGCTGGCGAGCAAACAGATCACGGCAGAGGTGTGTGTTCACCACCTGTTCTTCAACCGCGATGATTACGAAACACTGGGCTCCCAGATCAAATGCAACCCTTCTGTCAAAGACAAATGGCACCAGGATGCTCTGGTTCAGGCGGTGAAAGATGGCGTTATCGACATCATCGCAACCGACCATGCCCCTCATACCTGGGATGAAAAACAGGGTACCTACTTCAATGCCCCATCAGGAGTACCATTGGTTCAACACGCCCTGCAATCTGCACTTGAATTTTATCACCGCGGTGAATTCGACCTCGGTTTGGTGGTACAAAAGACCGCACATGCCCCGGCGGTTCGCTACCAAGTGAAAGATCGAGGCTTTATTCGCGAAGGTTACTGGGCTGACCTGGTACTGGTTGATATGAACAAGCCCCATACCGTTAGCAAGGATAACATGTTCTATCAATGCAACTGGTCTCCTTTCGAAGGTTACACATTCGGAACCAGCGTAGAAATGACACTGGTAAACGGTGAAATTGCTTTTGAAAACGGGAACCACGCTGAACAACGTTACTCACAACGTCTCGAGTTCAGTCGCTAACCAAACCTGATTAATTAAAATCAGCCAACCTTCGGGTTGGCTTTTTTATTTTCAAAATAATAGCGATACCCAAGCCACTAATATTGAAAAATCCATCCCATACAAATCAGTCGCATATTGCATCTATTAACACACAAATCAATAATGGTGTGTCATTTGGACTACAGGTAGTGGTTACTATGGAAAGTATGCCCAAAATCCACAAACAGGGTTTCACCCTCATTGAGCTTGTTGTTGTCATTGTTATTCTTGGGATCCTTTCGGTGACAGCTGCACCAAAGTTCCTCAATTTTTCATCTGATGCTAAAAAATCAGCAGTAAAAGCCATTGCCGGTTCAATGCAGGAAGCGGCAACACTTTATCAATTGAAAGATAAACTAAGTATTTGCGGGACTCAAAATTACTCTGTGGTAGAAGGAGCATCTATTCATTGGGGAGCAGTTTATTCAGGTGACTGGGATATTTCACTCAACAGTGATTGTAGCTACAACGATCTTACACTGGACGGCATTCCGGAAATCTTTGAAGCCATGAGTATTGATATTAAAGATTTCTGGTTAGTGCACACTCGTAATGAGCCGGCCCCAAATCGCGATGTCTTGTGGGTAGCTCCGTACCCTCCTGAAAATAAGAAAGGAATCCACGTCATTGCACATAACGCTTATGCTGAAAATGCTGATGATATAAAAGCCACAAATTGCTATATAAGGTATGCAACACCTAGAAACAACGCCAAAGGAGACGCCTTAGTGTCTTATGTAGTCAGTGGGTGCTGAGCTAAGTCTTGGTGAAATGGGATTTTTTATCAGCCGATAGCTTTTGTTTCTTTCACTAAACGTAAAAGTTCTTCTCTCTGAGCAAAAAGAGATTCCTTTGAAAACTCAGCATTAGGCCAAATCAAGTTACGAATACGCTCTTCAAATGCTTCTGGCTTGCAGGCTAATCGATTCAAATTGGAAAGGATCCTTTTATCCCCAGGGAAATAACACCGGTTCTTTGCAAAAACCACTTGAATAAGACTATGTACGGCCTGGTGAACCACACCAATAGCATACATAACATCATTTCTCTCAATCGCAGCAATATACTGCGGGTTTTCTGCACAACACTCTGCCACAGAAAGATATTGTGACGTGATATTTTCGCGCAAGGCATCCGGGTAATTTCGCGTATCATCTTTCCAGTGGGTAAGGATATTTTGAGGATCATAGATTGGGATCAACTTGGGGAGATCAGAAAGGATCCCAAAACTGTAATATCCCTTTGTAGACCAACTCACGACGTCTTTGTCTACCTTCCCTTCACAGCATGCTTTTATACTGTCTTCGATACACTTGGTAGAACGTATCCAACACTCAATTTGAGTTCCATTGTAGATAAAATCAGTCCCAGCCTGGGTCAGCTCTGATTCATCCCCCCAGGAAATAACCGTATCCACCCCATCTATCTGACTCGACAGCAACTCACTTCTGGCGTCATTACAAATGACTTCATCTGTGAAGATATAAATGTTTAAGTCTGAGAAGCTGTCAGCTTGTTGGTGTGCATGAGAACCTCCAACGGCAATAGTACATTCACCCCTACAAAACTGCTTTAACACAGGTACCAGTGTGGTGACGATATTATCTAAGTTTTCAGTAAACATACGTCTTCCATGTACGATTAAGTATCAGTCAAACCAGTGGGCAACTCACTGATTCTCTATAATGAGACAGTTGTGTCACATTTGATTTATTAATAACCTAGCATAGTGACTAATTTAACACCACATATTGTTTGAAATTTATTCTCACTTATTTATGTCGCTCACAAATAATTTAAGCAGAAAATTTCCCTCTTATGAGGAATTATTTTCCTGACAGGATATTCAGGTGATCATTATTTAAGATCATAAAAGGATCTTTATGGGTATACCTAAAAGATCTTAATACCGTATTGGGCATATCTTTCAGGACAAAGGCCATTTATTGTTGTGGTAGCGAGGATCGGGTGTGAAAGTGAGCGGGCATGTAATACCCGCTCCAGAAAGCGGGGTTTTACTTTTTATTGGTCAACTCAGTAATGCGCGTTTCTTTACCATCAATGCTGACACTGTTTTTCTTTTTCCAATATTCTCTCAATTCATCACTGGTTTTCTTGTGATGCCATTTCTTAAGATCATTTCTTTCCTGTACGTAATCATATAATGGAACTGACATTCCACAGGATGATTGGACAAGATCCACATCCAACAAAAATATCTGGCGTGCACCAGCCGGATCTTCGAACTGGTTAATATAGTCTTCCCATTTTTCATCATCACAATGTAATACTGTCGCTGTACCATAAAGACGCACGATTTCCGGAGAACCTTCAAAGGCACAAAACATAAGTGTCATCCGCGGCGATTCCAGTAAATGTGCTGCGGTTTCATTACCACTGCCTGTATAGTTCAACCAAATTACCTTGTTTGCTCCAAGAACTTTAAGCGAATCCATGCCTTTGGGCGAAACATTCACCCGGCCTTCCGGCGCTGCAGTTGCCACAAAAAATATTTTCTGTTGTTCAATAAATGCAATATGACGATCTGAAATATTAGTAAACTGCTTTGACATAATCCTAAACCTCCCTGTCCAATGCGTTGTTTATAAGACTACTCTAGGACAACTGCACCAGTATTCCCAGACGATATACCTAAGTTACGGTAACCTTGGATCAGATATGCTACTGGCGCATCACTCTTTTTAAAGCTGTGTAATTTTTTCTCTAAACGGAAATGTAACCATCGTCAATCTGCAATATAAATCACTCTATATTGGCGTTTTTCAGACAATGGAAGTAGCAAAATGAAAAAAACTCTATATCTGGCACCTCTGTTTTTGGGTGCATTATACGCCATGCCTGCAGTTGCGGCAGACGTTGAAGTCGGTCCCCGTCCTTATTACCTCATAGACCGTATGGCGGAGAGTTCTCTAAAGGAAAAATTACTTTCCTGTGCATCGATGGAATTCAAGCAAACTGACTTTTCTATTGGTCACCGTGGTGCTCCGATGCAGTTCCCAGAACATACTGTTGAATCCAACAAAGCCGCAGCCAGAATGGGAGCTGGCATCCTCGAATGTGACGTGACGTTTACCAAAGACAAGGAACTGGTCTGTCGTCATGCTCAAAATGACCTGCATACAACCACCAATATTCTGGTGTCCCCACTGGCAGAGAAGTGTACCAAAGGCTTTCAACCTGCAGACGGCGACAGGAAAGCATCCGCAGAATGCCGTACATCAGATATCACTCTTGCGGAGTTTCGTACCCTGCAAGGAAAAATGGATGCAGCCAATACAAACGCAAAAACGGTTGATCAATACCTGGATGGTACAGCCGGTTGGCGCACTGACCTTTATTCTGCAGAAACCGGTACCTTAATGACCCATGCAGAATCTATTGAATTGTTTAAATCATTGGGCGCTAAGTTTACACCAGAGCTGAAATCTCCTTCTGTTGAAATGCCATTCAATGGTTTCAGCCAGCAAGATTACGCTCAGAAGATGATTGACGAATACAAAGCCGCAGGCATTCCTGCCTCGGATGTCTATGCTCAGTCATTTAACCTGGAAGATGTCCTTTACTGGACTAAAAATGAACCCGAATTCGGCAAGCAAGCGGTCTATCTGGATGATCGCTACAACGTAGAAGGGTTTGATTCCAACAATGCAGCAACGTTCAAGCCATCAATGAAAGAACTCGCTGATATAGGTGTAAATTACATCGCCCCGCCAATGT